>NZ_JBMOUF010000004.1:0-455662 GCF_049319705.1 Janthinobacterium sp. Mn2066
CTGGAGCGGGAGAAGAGTCTCGAACTCTCGACCTCAACCTTGGCAAGGTTGCGCTCTACCAACTGAGCTACTCCCGCGTCATCAACAACAGGCCAGCATTATAGAGTAATTACAGGGGCTGTCAACGGTATAAATCATTCCCGTTTATAAAGTTTCAAACCGCCCGCCCCTCCTATGAAAACGCGCTGTTATCCGCCTACAGATTGCCTGCCTTTTCCTTGATCAGGGGCCAGGCCAGGCGCAGGTAGTAAAACATCGACCAGACGGTCAATACGCAGGCGATCCACAGCAGGCGTTCGCCCCAGACGTGGGTATCGATCAGGCCGAAAATCACTTCGTGGTACAGCAGCAGCGGAATTGCCGTCATTTGCGCGGCCGTCTTGATCTTGCCGATCGAGCTGACGGCCACCGATTTCGAGGCGCCGATCTGCGCCATCCACTCGCGCAGCGCGGAAATCGTGATTTCGCGGCCGATGATGATAAACGCCAGCACGGCGCTGACACGGTCCAGCTGCACCAGGATCAGCAAGGCGCCCGTCACCATCAGCTTGTCGGCGACCGGGTCGAGGAAGGCGCCGAAGGCCGAAGTCTGGTTCCAGCGCCGGGCCAGGAAACCATCGAACCAGTCCGTGACGGCCGCGATGATGAAGACCAGCGTGGCCACCAGGTTTTGATCACCATGCAGCAGCATCGACGAAGGCAGGTAAAACACGCCGACGACCAGCGGGATCAGGGCCACGCGCAGCCAGGTCAGGAGGATGGGAATATTAAAAGGCATAAGAAAGCAATCGGCCGACGGGTAAATTGGTGAACAAAGCGCCACTAGTCTACATGGCGCGCGGGTATTAGCCTAGTCCGCTTGCGGCGCAGCCGGACCAGGCCTGCCGCTGATTAGTGCAACTGCCTGTAAATCTCTTCCGCAAGCTGGGTGGAAATACCTTCCACCGACATCAAATCCTCGATGCTGGCGTCGACCACGCCGCGCAAGCCGCCAAAGCGCGACAGCAGCTTCTGGCGGCGCTTGGCGCCGATGCCCTCGATCTCTTCCAGGCGTGACGTCTGGCGCGTCTTGGCCCGCTTGGCGCGCATGCCGGTAATCGCAAAACGGTGCGCCTCGTCGCGGATTTGCGCGATCAGCATCAGCGCGGCCGACTCCTTGCCCAGCTCCTGCGCCGCGCGGCCATCGACAAACAGCAGCGTTTCCAGGCCGACTCTTCTACCCTCGCCCTTGGCCACGCCGACAATCAAGCTGATATCGAGTCCCAGTTCGGCAAACACCTGGCGCGCCATTTCGATCTGCCCCTTGCCGCCGTCGATCAGGACCACGTCGGGCATCACGCCGTCGCCGTTGGCCACCTTTTCGTAGCGGCGCATCAGTACCTGGCGCATGGCCGCGTAATCGTCGCCGGGCGTGATATCGTTGATGTTGTAGCGGCGGTATTCGCCATTTTGCATGGCGTGATGATGAAATACCACGCAGGACGCCTGCGTCGCCTCGCCCTGCGTGTGGCTGATGTCGAAACATTCCACGCGCAGGCTGTCGAGGTCATCCGTTTCCAGGCGCAAGGCCTCGGCCAGCGCGCGCGTGCGCGACTGCTGCGAACCCTGCTCGGACAACAGGCGCGCCAGCGAAATCTCGGCGCCCTTTTGCGCCATCTCCAGCCACTGGCGGCGCTGGCCCTGCGGCTGGAACACCAGGTTGATGCGGTGGCCGCATTGTTCCATCAAGGCTACCATCAGCGCCGGCTGGTCGAATTCGATATTCAGGATCAAGGTGCCGGGGATGAATTTTTCCGTGTAGTGCTGGGCCAGGAAGGCGCTCAGCACTTCCACTTCGATCGGCTCTTCCGCAATCGCCGCCGCATCGTTCAACTGGCTGGGGAAATAGGCGCGGTCGCCCAGGTGGCGCCCGCCGCGCACCATCGCCAGGTTGACGCAGGCGCGCCCGCCCTGCAGCAGCACGGCGATGATGTCCACGTCGGCGTCGCCCGTGGTTTCCATGCTTTGCTGGTGCAGCACGCGCGACAGCGAGGTGATCTGGTTGCGCACCACCACCGCCTGCTCGAATTTCAGCTCGGCCGCATACGCGTGCATCTTTTGTTCCAGGTCGGCCATCACTTCGCTTTGGCGCCCGCGCAGGAAACGCGCCGCGTTTTCCACGTCCAGCTTGTAGTCTTCCTTGCTGATCAGGTTCACGCACGGCGCGCTGCAGCGGCCGATCTGGTGCAGCAGGCACGGCCGCGTGCGGTTGGCGTAGACGCTATCCTCGCAAGTGCGGATCAAAAAAACCTTTTGCAGGATCTGCATCGATTCCTTGACGGCCCAGGAACTGGGAAACGGCCCGAAATACTGGTTTTTCTTGTCGACCGCGCCCCGGTAATACACCATGCGCGGCGCCTCGCCGCCCGTGATCTTCAGGTAAGGGTACGATTTATCGTCGCGGAACAGGATGTTGTAGCGCGGCTGCAGCGCCTTGATCAGGTTGTTTTCCAGGATCAGGGCTTCCGCTTCGCTATGCGTGACCGTGGTTTCCAGGCGCGCGATGCGCTCGACCATCATGGCGATGCGGGGGCTGGACAAATTCTTCTGGAAATAGCTGGAGACGCGCTTCTTCAGATCGCGCGCCTTGCCTACATACAACACCTTGTCCGCCGCGTCGAAATAGCGGTACACGCCGGGCAGGTTCGGCAGCCTGGCGACGGTGGCCAGCACCTGCGCGCGCGGGTCGGGGATTTCGGAGACTTCTACGCTCATAACTTATTTTTGTTCCGCCTGCTCCACAATCACGAAGGCGACGGCATATTCTTCTTCGTCGCTAATCGTCACTTGCGCGCTCAGGCGGTTCTTTTCCATGAATTCCGCCAGCACGCCGCTGCATACGATCATCGGCTTGCCGCTGGGGTGGTTCAGCATTTGTGCGGCGGGCCAGGTCATCGGCATGCGCAAACCCAGGCCGATCGCCTTGGAAAACGCCTCTTTTGCCGCAAAGCGGGTGGCCAGGAAGCGCACCCCGCGCACGGCGTTCTTGGCGCTGCGGGCGCGGAATTTCTCCATTTCCTGCGGCCCCAGTATCTTTTGCGCGAAACGCTCGCCGTGGCGGAGCAGCGCTGCCTCGATGCGGGGAATCTTGCAGATGTCAGTACCGATGCCGTAGATCATGGCGCCCTCCTCCTCAGGTTTTGCTGCCCAGGCGCGTGGCGACCATGATGGCCTTCATTTCGCGCACGGCGTTTTCCCAGCCGACAAACACGGCGTGGGCGACGATGGCGTGGCCGATGTTCAGCTCGGCGATATCGGGAATTGCCGCAATCGCCTGCACATTGGTGTAATGCAAGCCGTGGCCGGCATTCACTTTCAGGCCGCGACCCACGCCAAACAGCACGCCCGCCTTGATGCGTTCCAGTTCCGCCGCTTGCTCGGCGCCTTCGGTATCGGCATAGCGCCCCGTGTGCAGTTCAATCACGGGCGCGCCCAGCTCGGCGGCAGCAGCGATTTGCTGCTCGTCGGCATCGATGAACAGGCTCACGCGGATGCCCTCGCCCTGCAATTGCTTTACGGCAGCTTGTACTTCCTTGAAGTAGCGCACCACGTCCAGGCCGCCTTCGGTGGTCACTTCGGTGCGTTTTTCCGGCACCAGGCACACATCGGCCGGCTTGATGCGGCAGGCGAAATCGATCATCTCCTGGGTCACCGCCGCTTCCAGGTTCATGCGCGTGATCAATTGCGGCGCGATGGCGATCACGTCGGCATCCTTGATGTGGCGGCGATCTTCGCGCAGATGCAGGGTGATGGCGTCGGCGCCCGCCTGTTCAGCCAGCAGGGCTGCGCGGATCGGGTCCGGGTATGGCGTGCCGCGCGCATTGCGCAGGGTGGCCACGTGGTCGATATTGACGCCCAGGTCGATGACGGGGCCGGAGGGCTGCAAGAAACTCATGAGGTAGTATCCGTAAAAATGCCGTAGCTTCAGCCGCTACAGCTGCATTAAATCAAGCAAAATCTGGCGCGTGTTCAAGCTCGCGCCACCGAGCTGATGGGCCAGCAAAAAACGCATCAGCAACTTGCTTTGCGCTTGCGTGGCGGCATCGCCATAATCTTCGCTCTCCATGTCGAGCAGGGTCTTGCCCGTGATTTTAGGCCAGGCGTCGCTGGCACGTGCAGGACGCGGCCCCCGCTCCGGGTCGACCACGTACACCTGCCCCGCCTCGACGGCCTGGCGCGTGCCGGTGCAGCGCGTCAAGTCCGCCGCCACGCCCGTTTCCTTCAGCAAGGCGCGCTCGAACTTGCGCAGTACGATGGGCGCCGGCTCATTGTGCGCCAGTTGATTCAAGGTGGCAACGTAATGGTCGAACAGGACGGGATGCGCGTCATCGCGCGCCAGCAGCTTGACCAGCAATTCATTGAGGTAGAAACCGCATAGCAAGGCCGTCTTTTCCAGCGGCAACATGCCCCCCACCCACTCGGCGCCCGTCAGGATGCGCAGCTCGGACTTGCCCGTCCAGCCCGCCTGCAGCGGCTGGAACGTCTGCAGCACGCCGCGCAGCTGCGAATGGGGCCGCTTGGCGCCCTTGGCAACGAGCGCGATGCGGCCATAGTCGCGCGTAAACACGTCGACGATAAGGCTGGTTTCTTTATGGGGATAGCTGTGCAGCACGAAGGCTGGCTGGCCGATGACCTTGCCGTCGCGCTGGGGCGGACGGCTGCGGCGCGCTGCAGCAGGTGCAGAAGGTGTGGCCGGCGACGTATTGGCCACCGGCATGGGTGTAACGAGCAGGGCTGGCGCGGAGTCAGGCTGCGCTGGCGTGGTGGTACTCATGCTCATGCGTTTGGCGTCGCCCCCGGGTTGCGGATTACTCGTAGCCGTAGGCGCGCAAGCCCGCCTCGTTGTCGGCCCAGCCCGATTTGACCTTGACCCAGATTTCCAGGTACACGGGGCCGCCGAACAGTTTTTCCATATCCAGGCGGGCCTGGGTGGAGACTTCTTTCAGGCGCGCGCCCTTGTTGCCGATGATCATGGACTTGTGCGTATCGCGCTCGACCAAGATGGCGGCAAACACGCGGCGCAGGTCGCCTTCCTGTTCGAACTTCTCGATCAGCACGGTGCTGGTGTACGGCAGTTCGTCGCCGACAAAGCGGAACAGTTTTTCGCGCACGATTTCCGAGGCGAGGAATTTTTCGCTGCGGTCGGTGATGTCGTCCGGCCCGAAGATAGGTTGATTTTCTGGCAAGAAACGCTTGATTTCATTCTGCAAGCCTTCCAGCTGGAAGTGCAGCTTGGCCGAGACGGGCACGATGGCGGCGAAGTCGCGCATGGCGGCCACTTTCTGTGCGAACGGCAACAATACAGCCTTGTCCTTCACGCGGTCCGATTTGTTAATCACCAGAATGCATGGCACTTCCTTCGGCAGCAGATCCATCACCTGCTGGTCGGCCGGGCCAAAGGTGCCCGCCTCGATCACGTACAGGATCAGGTCCGAGGAAATCAGGGTATTGGTGACCGTCTTGTTCAAGGTCTTGTTCAGCGCGTTCGAATGGCGGGTCTGGAAACCTGGCGTGTCGACGTAGATGAACTGCGCGTCGGGCAAGGTCTGGATGCCGGTGATGCGGTGGCGCGTGGTTTGCGCCTTGCGCGACGTGATGCTGACCTTCGCGCCGATCAGCACGTTCATCAGGGTCGATTTGCCCACGTTGGGGCGGCCCACGATGGCGATATAGCCACAGCGGAAGTTGTCAGGTATGGAAGTGGCTGTCATGCTAGTGTCGATTCTGTTTAGTGTGAGCGGCAACGGCGGTTGCGGCTGGGACGGCTGTACCGTCATCGCTCTGGATGGTGGCAATGCCGGCCAGCTTGAGCTGGGCGGCGCGCGGTTTGGGCTTGCGGCTGGCGGCAGGCGACTTCAGCAGCGCCTGCTCGGCCACGTCCAGCGCCAGTTTGGCGGCGGCTTGCTCACCGGCGCGGCGGCTTCCGCCACGGCCGTAGACCTGGATATTCAATTTCGGCACCAGGCATTCGATCTCGAATTCCTGGCTGTGGGCGGCGCCGTGGGTCGCCACCACATTGTATTGTGGCAGCGAGATTTTTTTGCTTTGCAGAAACTCCTGCAGCAGGGTCTTGGCATCCTTGCCCAGGGTTTGCGGATCGACCGTATCGAGGATGGGGATGTAGAAGGCGCGGATCACATCGCGCGCCGCATCGAATCCCGTATCGAGGAAGATCGCGCCCAGCAAGGCTTCCAGGGTGTCGGCCAAAATGGAGGGACGGCGGAAACCGCCGGACTTCAGTTCGCCTTCGCCCAGGCGCAGGAATTGCGACAATTCCAGCTTTTGCGCGATTTCATACAGCGATTGCTGTTTCACCAGGTTGGCGCGCAGGCGCGACAGGTCGCCCTCGTCGATCGCCTTGAAGCGCTCGTACAGGATGGAGGCGACCACGCAGTTCAGGATGGAGTCGCCGAGGAATTCCAGCCGCTCGTTATGCAAACTGCTGTGGCTACGATGCGTCAAGGCTTGCTGCAACAGGCCAGCATCCTGGAACGTATAGCCTAAACGGGTTTGCAATAACTGAAGATTCATTGTTGTTTCTGTGTCATCTGATTAATTCGACTGGCTGCCGCGCGGGGAGTCGGCGCGGCAGCCATGGGTAGTGCCTGGGTGCTGCCCTGCTTAGTGTATGCCGCCGACGCGTTTCGGATTACTGAAATTCATCCATACCAGGAAAGCCTTGCCGACGATGTTTTCGTTCGGCACGAAACCCCAGTAACGGCTGTCCGCGCTATTGTCGCGGTTATCGCCCATCATGAAGTAATTCCCCGGTGGTACCACGCACGTAAAACCGTCTTCGTTATAGTCGCAGGCATCCTTGTGCGGGAAATCCTTGACTTCGCTCAAGTTCAGGGTCGGCGCCGGATCATCATTGAGGATGCGGTGGCTCACGCCCGTCAGGTTTTCTTTCAGCTGCTTGTGGTAGACGGTGCTTTCATCGTCGAGGTAGTCGTCGAGCGCCGTGTATTCCACCGGCTTGCCATTGACCGTCAAACGCTTGTTTTCATAGGTGATCTTATCACCAGGCACGCCGATCACGCGCTTGATGTAATCCTGCGTCATGTCTTTCGGATACTTGAAGACCATGACATCGCCGCGCTGCGGATCGTTCACTTCGATGATGCGTTTATTGACGATAGGCAAACGGATACCGTAGGTGAACTTGTTCACCAGGATCAGGTCGCCTACCAGCAAGGTCGGCACCATCGACGACGATGGAATCTTGAACGGCTCGTACAGGAACGAGCGCAGGCAAAAGACCAGCGCGATGACGGGGAAAAAGCTGCCCGAATACTCGACCCAGGTCGGCTGGCGCAACAGCGCCGCTTCGATCGCGGCGCGGCTGCTGCCGACATCAGCCTTGATGCCTTCGGCCGCCAGCGTCGACTGACGCGCATCGAAATCGGCCAGGGCGCGGTCGGCTGCCTGGCGGCGCTGCTTGGACAGATAAAACACATCCAGGCACCAGACCAGGCCCGTCAATACCATCAGTACGAACAGGATTAAAGCGAAATTTCCTAAGATCACTTGCAGGTTCATTTATCGTCCACTTGTAAAATTGCCAGGAATGCTTCTTGCGGGATCTCCACGGAACCCACTTGTTTCATGCGCTTCTTACCCGCTTTTTGTTTTTCCAACAATTTCTTCTTGCGGCTGATATCGCCGCCGTAGCACTTGGCCAGCACGTTCTTGCGCAGGGCTTTGACGTTCTCGCGCGAAATGATGTTGGCGCCGATGGTGGCCTGGATCGCCACGTCGAACATCTGGCGCGGGATCAGTTCACGCATCTTGGCAGCCACCTGGCGGCCACGGTACTGGCTGTTGGAGCGGTGGACGATGATCGCCAGCGCATCGACTTTTTCGCTGTTGATCAGCATGTCGACCTTGACCACGTCGGCCGCGCGGTATTCCTTGAACTCGTAGTCCATCGAAGCGTAGCCACGCGACGTCGATTTCAGACGGTCGAAGAAGTCCAGCACGATCTCGGCCATCGGCATTTCATACACCAGCTTGACCTGGCGGCCGTGGTAGCTCATGTCGAGCTGGATACCGCGCTTGGCGATACACAGGGTGATCACGGAACCCACATATTCCTGCGGCATGTACAGATTCACCGTAACGATAGGCTCGCGCACTTCCTCGATGCGCGACGGATCGGGCATCTTCGATGGATTGTCCACGTTGATCAGGCTGCCGTCGCGCTGCACCACCTCATACACCACGGTTGGCGCCGTGGTGATCAGGTCCATGTCGAATTCGCGCTCCAGGCGTTCCTGCACGATTTCCATGTGCAGCAAGCCCAGGAAGCCGCAGCGGAAGCCGAAGCCCAGCGCCTGCGACACTTCCGGCTCATACATCAGGGCGGCGTCGTTCAGTTTCAGTTTTTCCAGCGAGTCGCGCAGCGCGTCGTACTGGTTCGCTTCCACCGGGAACAGGCCGGCAAACACTTGCGGCTGCACTTCCTTGAAGCCTGGCAATGGTTCGGCGGCAGAGCGGTTCGCCAGGGTCACGGTATCGCCCACTTTCGCCGCTTTCAATTCCTTGATACCGGCGATGATGAAGCCCACCTGGCCTGCCGACAATTGCGGCAAGGATTGCGAACGGGGCGAGAATACGCCGATGTCTTCCACCAGCTGCACCGAGTCGGTGGCCATCAGGCGGATCTTGTCTTTTGGTTTCAATGTGCCGTTGACCACGCGTACCAGCATGACCACGCCGACATACGGGTCATACCAGGAATCGACGATCAGCGCCTGCAGCGGCGCATCGGGGTCGCCCTTCGGTGGCGGCACCTTGGCGATCAGGGACTCCAGCACGTCCTGCACGCCCAGACCCGTCTTGGCCGAGCAATGCACGGCGTCGGCTGCATCGATGCCGATCACGTCTTCGATTTCGGCAATCGCGGTCGGCGGATCGGCGTTCGGCAAGTCGATCTTGTTCAGCACGGGCACCACTTCGACGCCCAGGTCCAGCGCCGTGTAGCAGTTGGCCACGGTTTGCGCTTCCACGCCTTGCGAGGCATCGACCACCAGCAGCGCGCCTTCGCAGGCGGACAGCGAGCGCGACACTTCATAGCTGAAGTCGACGTGGCCCGGCGTGTCGATCAGGTTCAGGTTATAGATCTGGCCGTCGCGCGCCTTGTAATGCAGGGCCGCCGTTTGCGCCTTGATGGTAATGCCGCGCTCGCGCTCCAGATCCATCGAATCGAGCACTTGCGCTTCCATCTCGCGGTCGGACAAGCCGCCGCACAATTGAATGATGCGGTCAGCCAGGGTCGATTTACCGTGGTCAATATGGGCGATGATGGAGAAATTGCGTATGTTGTTCATTAACTAATATAAGTGCGAAGTTGACGACACTGCTTTAACAGGAATCAAGGGGATCATGTCCGGGCCAAAC
This sequence comes from Janthinobacterium sp. Mn2066, assembly GCF_049319705.1. Classification (NCBI taxonomy): domain Bacteria; kingdom Pseudomonadati; phylum Pseudomonadota; class Betaproteobacteria; order Burkholderiales; family Oxalobacteraceae; genus Janthinobacterium; species Janthinobacterium sp. Mn2066. The sequence goes on from NZ_JBMOUF010000004.1 coordinate 9,439, forward strand.
AGGGCCAAAACCCGGCGCCCCACTCATGATGAAAAAAGCGCTCCGAGCAGGACATCTGCATGCCCAGGCGAGCGCTTTTGAAGCGACAGAAGCTGCTGCCTCGGACAGGAGCTTTTTCGACCACCCCATTTTACCGGATTTCAGAGTAGAAAGCCCGTCTTTAAGCGCTTGCCGCCCGGGCAACGATGTAAATTATCCATTTTTTGCACCAAAATAGTGCATAACAAGCTTAGGCAGTTGTTTTGGCGCTGTCCAGATAGTGCTGCACGACAGGAATATCGAGAAAATAGTGGCAGAGCTCAGGCTGCGCCAGGTCGCCAAACAGCACCGGCACCAGCTCATCGTAGCGGGCCAGCAGGCTCGGATCAGATGAGGTATCGATATCGATGACCTCGACCGTAAAAGGCTGGGCTGGCGTTTGCAGCAGGCGCAAGGCGTCCAGCATATCCTGGCAAAGGTGGCAATAACTGCGGGAATAAAGGGTGAAGTGCATGGGGAAAGGAATGATGCATCCCGGCCAGGGCCGGGATGCGGGGTGATATCGGCGTTACTTCGCCGATGGTTTCAGCGGTACAAACTGGGCCGTATCGCCGCGGCGCACCAGTACGGCGGCCTGTTTCTTCGGATCCAGCTTGGCGACCAGCGCATTGAACTGCTTGGCGTCTTTCACCGCCACATTGTTCAGTTGCAAAATCACGTCGCCCGCCTGCAGGCCGGCCTGGGCCGCTGCACCGTCGGTATCGTCTACCTGCACGCCGGAATCGATCTTCAGCTCCTGCTTCCTGGCGGCGGTCAGGTCGCTGACCGTCAGGCCCAGGGCATTGCTGACGGGCGCGGCCGGCTCCTTGGCGCCCTTGCCGGCCGTCTTGTCGCCTTCCAGCTCGACCACCGTCACAGCAATATCCTGCTGCACGCCCTTGCGCCAGACGCTGATGGTAGCCTTGCTGTTGACAGGCGTGCCGCCTACCAGGCGCGGCAGGTCGGACGAACGGTCGACGATGGCACCATTGAATTTCACGATGATATCGCCCGGCTTGATGCCAGCCTTGTCGGCGGGGCCGCCCGGCTCCACCATCGACACTTGCGCGCCCTTGGCGTTCGGCAAGCCCAGCGAGTCCGCCACTTCCTTGCTCACTTCGCCGATCTGCACGCCGATACGCCCGCGAACCACTTTGCCGGTTTTCTTCAGCTGCTCGCTCACGCGCATGGCTTCGTCGATGGGCACGGCAAAGGAAATGCCGTTATACGCGCCGGACAAGGTAGCGATCTGCGAGTTGATGCCGATCACTTCGCCGCGCATATTGATCATCGGGCCGCCCGAGTTGCCGGGGTTGACGGCCACGTCGCTCTGGATCAGCGGCAAGTAGTCGCCCGTGTCGCGCGACTTGGCCGAAATGATGCCGGCCGTGACCGTGTTTTCCAGGTTGAACGGCGAGCCGATGGCGATCACCCACTCGCCCACGCGGATCTTGTCCGAGTCGCCAATCGCGACCACGGGCAGCTTGCTGCCTTCGATTTTCAGCAGCGCCACGTCGGTGCGCGCATCGGCACCGATCACCTTGGCCTTGAATTCGCGTTTATCGGTCAGGGTGACATACACTTCATCGGCGCCATCGACCACGTGCGCATTGCTGAGCACGTAACCATCGGCCGAGATGATGAAACCGGAACCGACGCCGCGCTGCACTTCCTGCTCTTGCGGCGCGGCACGGCGGCCGCGCGGCGCCTGCTGGCGCGGCGTGGGGGCTGGCACCGGCATGGCGCCGCCAAAGAAGCGGCGCAGGAATTCCTGCATGTCCTGCTCATCCTGGCCACCGGCGCCCTGGGCGCCCAGCTTCAGGCGCTCGGTGGTGCGGATATTCACGACGGCAGGACCGACAGCATCGACCAGGTTGGCAAAATCAGGCAGATTCACGGCCGGCACGGCGGCAACCGCCTGTGGGGCCAGGCCCAGCATGGCGGGCGCAAAAAAAACGCCGGCCGACGCCAGGCACACGGCGGAAAGCGTCTTCGCTGAAAACGTTTTTCTGTCTGCACAAATATGTTTTTTCATGGGATCATCTTTTCGAATGTTGAATCGGATCAAGCTTTTGCCGCAATTGCACTTCCCGTGCCATCAAGGCCAGATGGCCAGGCAGGCGTGCCGAGATGTGGCAAACCATACAACAATATATCGTATAAGCAAGATATTGCCTGCTTCTAGTGTCAATCGTGCAGAAGGCAGGTGTCAAGAGGGAGATGCAGCCATTAAGCCCGGCGTAAGCCGCGGCTTGCGGGCCAGGCAGGCTGCCGGACTCAGCGCTGCGGCAGGGAACCGGCTTCCAGGGGAGTAGTCGAGACCCGCCCCGCTTCGCTCTCGTGGGCGGTTTCAATCGCCAGGCGACTGGCGAGACGCGCTTCAAAACCAGCGCTGAGTTCGCCATCTCGCTGTGCGGAACGCAAGGCATGGCCGATATGCTGGTAGGCATCCCAGGCCTGCCTGCCCGCAGGCGTATCGAGGGCGGCGAAAGCCAGTTCGAGTTCGCTGGCCGCCAATTCGCCATCGGCCAGTGCGGAAATATTCTCATGCAATCGTGCGTGCGTGTCCATGATAGACCCTGCCATATCAAGAAGATTGGTGCGGAAGCGAAGATCGGTGCGGAAACCGAGCGCGACAATACCGTTTCCCATACTCATCAAATTACCAGCGCTTGTCAATCGGCATGTCCAACAAAGGTTTCAATTTTTCCGCAATCACTTCCCGCGCACGAAAAATCCGGCTGCGCACGGTACCGATGGGGCAAGCCATGATCTCCGATATCTCTTCGTAGCTCAGCCCCTCGATTTCGCGCAGCACGATGGCGGTGCGCAATTCGATCGGCAAGACATCCATGGCCGCATTGACGGTGGCGGCAATCTGCTTGCTGGCCAGCACGGACTCCGGTGTATTGTTATCGCGCAATCGGTGTCCATCATCGAAGGATTCGGCCTGCTCGGCATCGGTATCGCTCGAGGTGGGCGTGCGCCGCCCTTGGGTGACGAGATAATTCTTGGCCGTATTGATGCCAATTCTGTACAGCCAGGTATAAAAAGCGGCGTCGCCACGGAAATGCCGCAGCGCCCGGTAAGCCTTGATAAATGTTTCCTGCACCACATCTTCAGCCTCCGCTGGATCATGCACCAGCCGTGACACAAGACGCATCAGCCGACGCTGATACTTTGATACCAACACATCAAATGCACGCTTGTCACCGGCCTGCACCCGCTCGACCAGCAATTGGTCACTCTCACGCTCTGTCCTCACGCCCGATGCCCCTGGTAGCATGCAGCGCGGGCACTGATATGGATATAGAGTTGGCCCGCTGCAAGAAGTTCAGTGTTCGCCCCACTTTTATTTCCCCTCCCCCCGCGCCGCGATGCTGCGGCACGCCACGGCCAATGGGCGAAAGGCAGCGCAAGAACCTCCACCGCGCCGCACCAGCACGCTGAACACCCGCCCCTCGCCATCGCCCAGGCGCAGCAGCAGCCAGCCCGGCCATAAGGTAGATGCCGGCAGCAGGCGCAGCAGCGATCGCATCGGCTCCTGGCACTGTTCCTGCCTCTGCTCCCGTTCCTGCCGCTGCACCTGTTCCTGCCGATACGCTGCTGCGCCAGCGCGCCCACCAAGCCCCGCGCCATGCTCCAGATATACCGTCAGCCGCAACTGGCCAACCGGCGAAATATCAAGCGTCTGCGGCTTTCTGCGCCGGCACGCCATGGCCAGCAAAAACAGGCCGCCGCATGCGCTGAGCGCGGCTGCAGGCCAGCCCAGCGCATAGCCCGCCACCAGTCCCGGCGCAGGCGCCATCGGCCAGGCGCCCGATAAGGGCCAGGCCGACAACAGCGCGCAACTGCCCAGGCAAGCTTGCAACAAGCGCAAACCAACAGGCGTGCGAATGACAGCCGAGACAGCAATGGACATTTCAATAACTCAAAGGGGAAAATCAGGCGCGCCGACAACATGTCGGGCAAATTCAGCCGCCAACGAACGTTGGCGGCGAATCAGCGCTCACCATGGTTTGACCATGATGAGCGCTAAAAAGTTCAGACTTGGTGCAGACTTATTTCGCTCTGCCGAACACCAGCGAGCCATTCGTTCCGCCGAAGCCGAACGAATTCTTCACTGCATAATCGATCTTCATTTCACGTGCCGTGTTGGCGCAGAAATCGAGATCGCAAGCCGGATCCTGGTTGAAGATGTTGATGGTAGGAGGCGACACCTGGTGGTGCACTGCCAGTACCGTAAACACTGCTTCCAGACCGCCAGCGCCGCCCAGCAAATGGCCCGTCATCGACTTGGTCGAATTGACTACCAGATTCTTGGCATGCTCGCCGAAGGTGCGCTTGATGCCCATCACTTCAGCCACGTCGCCTTGCGGTGTCGAGGTGCCATGCGCGTTCAGGTAATTCACCTGATCCGGGTTCACGCCGGCATTTTTCAATGCGGCGATCACCGATTTGCTGCCGCCGCTGCCATCTTCCAGCGGCGAGGTCATGTGATAAGCATCTGCGCTCATCCCGAAACCGTGCAGTTCCGCATAGATCGTGGCGCCACGGGCAACCGCGTGCTCATACTCTTCCAGCACCATCACGCCAGCGCCTTCACCGAGCACGAAGCCGTCACGGTCCTTGTCCCACGGACGCGAAGCCGTTGCCGGATCGTCGTTGCGGGTCGACAGCGCGCGTGCCGAGGCGAAACCGCCCAAGCCCAGTGGCGACACGGTCGATTCCGCACCGCCAGCGATCATGACGTCGGCATCGCCGTACTCGATCAAACGCGCCGCCGCACCGATGCAATGCAAACCGGTGGTGCAGGCGGTGACGATGGCCAGGTTAGGACCACGCATGCCGTATTTGATCGACAGGTCGCCGGAGATCATGTTGATGATCGAGGCTGGCACGAAAAATGGCGAAATACGGCGTGGGCCGCGCTTGTCATATTCGGCCTTGGTTTCTTCGATCAGCGGCAAGCCGCCAATGCCGGAACCGATGATCACGCCGATACGATCAGCGTTCTCTTCGGTGACGGCGATCCCGGAATCCTGAATCGCCTGGATGCCGGCTGCCATGCCGTAATGGATAAAGGTATCCATATGGCGGGCTTCCTTGCCGGTGATGTAGTCTTCGATATTGAAACCTTTGACTTCACCAGCAAAGTGGGTGCTGAATGGCAGTGCATCGAACTTGGTGATCGTGGCGATACCGGATTTGCCCTCGACGATGGCATTCCACGCGTCGGCAATAGTATTGCCGACAGGTGAAATGCAGCCCAGGCCGGTAACGACGACACGACGGTTTTTAGATCCGCTCAAGCGATTCTCCTGAAATCGGTCAGACAGGCTTAGGCCTTGACGTGCTTGGTAGCGTAGTCGATTGCCTGTTGCACGGTGGTGATTTTTTCAGCTTGTTCGTCAGGGATTTCCATTTCGAATTCGTCTTCCAGGGCCATCACCAGTTCTACGGTGTCCAGGGAATCGGCGCCGAGATCGTCGACGAAAGAGGATTCGATTTTGATGTCTGCTTCTGCAACGCCCAGTTGCTCAGCGACGATTTTCTTAACGCGTTGTTCGATATCCGACATGTTATGGCTCCAAAGTGTTTGTTACGGAAAGTGCGCGCATTTTATCAGGTTTGCGCGTCCGAATACTAATTTCGGTGACTGCTGCCAATTCAACCGAAACTGCTGCTAAAAGATGTGATTATAGACAAAAACGACCGTTGAATCATGCCACAAACGGCCGCCGCGTCTACCGTTCACATCAATTCATGTACATCCCGCCATTCACATGCAGGGTAGTACCGGTAATATACGCCGCTTGCGGCGAGGCCAGGAAGGCCACGGCGGCCGCCACGTCTTCCGGCTTGCCCAGGCGCGACAGCGGAATTTGCGTCAACAGGGCGGCGTGCTGCTCTTCGCTCAACGCCTTGGTCATGTCGGTATCGATAAAGCCCGGCGCGATGCAGTTGACCGTGATGTTGCGGCTGCCAATTTCGCGCGCCAGCGCGCGGCTCATGCCTTCCACGCCAGCCTTGGCTGCCGCATAGTTCATCTGGCCCGGATTCCCAGAAGAAGCCACGACCGACGTAATATTAATGATGCGGCCAGCTTTCGCCTTCATCATGCCACGCAGTACGGCGCGCGACAAACGGCCCACCGCCGACAGATTGGTGGTGATGACGCTGTCCCACTCTTCATCCTTCATGCGCATGGCCAATTGATCTTGCGTAATGCCCGCATTGTTGACCAGGATGGACAGGCTGCCATAGGTCTTTTGCACCTCATCGACCACTTCGGCGCAGCGCGCTGCATCGGTCACGTTCAGCACGACGCCCTTGCCGGCCACGCCCGCGTCCGCCAGGTATTGGCTGATCGCTTGCGCGCCCGCTTCGGAAGTGGCGGTGCCCACCACGGTGGCGCCCTGCTTGCCCAGTTCGGTGGCGATGGCGCGGCCGATGCCACGCGAAGCACCCGTCACCAGCACCACTTGATTGACTAAATTCATGACTATCCTTCTTAATTATCTGTATTAATTGAGCTGCGTCAAAATGCGTTCCAGCGACGCCTGGTCGACGATCGCATCGCCCACCAGCACAGGATCGATGCGCTTGGCCAGGCCCATCAAGACCTTGCCCGGACCGCATTCGATTACCTGGGTGATGCCATCGGCAGCCACTTTCTGCATGGTCTCTACCCAGCGCACGGGGCTGGCAGCCTGGCGCACCAGCGCATCCTTGATGCCGGCCACGTCATTGACGACGGCCACGTCGACGTTATTGATCAGGGCGATTTGCGGCGCCGAGAAAGTCAGGCCCGCCATGTAGTCGCGCAGGCGGTCCGAAGCCGGCTTCAGCAGCGAAGAGTGGAACGGCGCCGATACGGGCAATTTCATGGCGCGCTTGGCGCCCTTGGCCTTGGCCAGTTCGCAGGCGCGCTCGACCGCAGCCGTATGGCCGGCGATCACCACTTGCGCAGGCGCATTGAAGTTGACAGGCTCGACCACCAGGGCCGGGTTTTCCGCGGCCGCTTCCGCACAGGCGGCGCGCACATCGTCGTCGGACAAACCGAGCACGACCGCCATCGTGCCCTGCCCGACCGGCACGGCTTCCTGCATGGCTTGCGCGCGGAAACGCACCAGCGGCACGGCATCTTTAAAGGCGATCACGCCGGCAGCGACCAGCGCCGAATATTCACCGAGGCTATGGCCGGCAACCACGCTCGGCAGCTTGCCGCCAGCGGCCAGCCAGGCGCGATAAAACGCCACGGCAGCCGTCAGCATCACCGGCTGGGTATTGGTGGTCAGGTCCAGCTCTTCCTTCGGACCTTCGGCAATCAGCTTGCCCAGGTCGAATTGCAGGGCGTCGGACGCTTCGGCCACGGTCTGCGCCACCACCGGATTGCCGGCGAAACCGTCGAGCATCGCAATCGCTTGCGAGCCTTGACCAGGGAAAACAAATGCAAATTGTGTCATGGGGACTCCGTTTGATTTTTATTTGAGTTGCAGTAATTGGCTTGCCTCACCCAAGAGCAAAGGCTGGGGTCAGACCCGTCGGGTCTGACCCCGATGCTAACCACTTTACATTCTTGCCAATACAGCGCCCCAGGTGAAACCGCCGCCCACGCCTTCCATCATGACGTTGTCGCCTTTTTTCACGCGGCCATCGCGCACGGCCAAGTCCAGCGCCAGCGGGATCGAGGCGGCCGAGGTATTGCCATGCTGGTCGACCGTGACGACCATTTTTTCCGGCGGCAAGCCGAGTTTCTTGGCCGTGCTGTTCATGATGCGAATGTTCGCCTGGTGCGGGATCAGCCAGTCGATCTGGTCTTGCGTCATGTTGGCGTGCGCCAGCGCTTCATGCGCGACTTTTTCCAGCACGGACACAGCCAGCTTGAACACGGCCGGGCCATCCATATACAGGAAAGCGCTGCCTGCCAGCGCACCACCGGCCAGGCTGCCCGGCACGCTGAGGATGTCCGAATGGCGGCCATCGGCATGCAGCTTGGTGGCCAGGATGCCTGGCTCGGTCGAGGCCGTCAACACGATGGCGCCAGCGCCGTCGCCGAACAGCACGCAGGTGCCGCGGTCTTCAAAATTGAGGATGCGCGAAAACACTTCGGCGCCGATCACCAGCACGTTCTTGTGCATGCCCGACTGGATAAAACTGTCGGCCGTGGCGACCGCATAGACGAAACCGCTGCACACGGCTTGCACGTCGACGGCGGCGCAATTATTGGTAATGCCCAGCTTGTTTTGCACGATGCAGGCGGTGCTGGGGAAGCTGCCGAAAAAGTCGGGCGTCGAGCTGGCGACGATGATCAAATCGAGTTCGTTGGCGTCCATACCGGCCATTTCCAGGGCCTTCTTGGCCGCTTCCACGCCCAGGTCCGAGGAATTCTGCGACGGCGCCGCATAGTGGCGCGCGGAAATACCGCTGCGCGTCACGATCCACTCATCCGAAGTCTCGATACCCTTTGCGGCGAGCTGGTCGGTCAAATCCTGGTTCGTCACGCGTTTTTCTGGCAGATAGCTGCCGGTACCGATAATCTTGCTGTAAATTCTGCTAAAGGTAGTCATGCTGACCCATCCACTAAATGGTAGAGCTTGTTGATTGAGGTTCTTCCGATGCGGGCAGGCGCGGCATCAGCTCGGCGATCATGCTGGCCAGATGCGCTTGCACATCATTTTTTGCCGCATCAAAGGCGCGGCGCAAGGCCCATTCGAAGGAATAGGCGTCGGCGCCGCCATGGCTTTTGAACACCAGGCCGCGCAGGCCCAGCAGGCTGGCGCCATTGAAACGCGAAGGATTCAAACGGTTGCCGATGGCGCTCAGGGCACTGCGCGCGATAAAGGCGCCCAGCATGGTAATCGGATTGCGCTTGAATTCGGAGGTCAGCACCATTTTGACGTAGCGCGCCAGGCCTTCGATGGCTTTCAAGGTCACGTTGCCGACAAAGCCGTCGCAGACGACGATATCGGTCGTGCCTTTAAAAATATCGTTGCCTTCCACGTTGCCATGGAAATTCAATGCACCGCGCTCATGGTCGGCCTGCAGCAATTTGGCGGTGAGTTTCACCACTTCATTGCCCTTGATATCTTCCGTGCCCACGTTCAGCAAGCCGATCGTGGGACGTTCTATGCCTTCCATGGCCGACACCAGCACCGACCCCATGATGGCGAACTGGTGCAGATGATGCGGTTCGCAATCGACGTTGGCGCCCAGGTCCAGCATGTAGGTCGGGCCGTTCTTTTGATTTGGCAAGATGCTGCAGATGGCCGGGCGGTCGACGCCCGACATGGTTTTCAATACATAGCGCGACACGGCCATCAGGGCGCCGGTATTGCCGGCCGAAACGCAGGCTTGCGCCACGCCGTTCTTGACCTGTTCGATGGCCACGCGCATGGACGAATCCTTCTTGCGGCGCAGGGCCACTTCGAGCGGGTCGTCCATGGTAACTTGTTCGGTTGCATGCAATACCGTCAGGCGCGGATGCGACTCGGCTTTGTGCTTTTTGAGTTCGGCACGGATCACCTCTTCCAATCCCACCAGGATCAGTTCAGCGTCAGGCTCGTGTTTTACAAAGGAAATTGCTGCGGGGATAGTGACTGAGGGACCATGATCTCCGCCCATGCAGTCGATAGAAATTTTGATTGTCATTTTTTTTGATTCAGTACCGCTGCGGGCTTGCGGCAAGATGTCAATCGGACTGGCGTATATGCAGGGCGCATAATGTCATGCACAGACTGAGTCAGCTTGATTCAAAATGACGGTGTGCAAGATGAATTGCAGCCGAGAAAAAGAAAAAGCGGTGCCACGCCGAATAACCACGCAACACCGCTTTCATCTTACCCAACAAAACGTCGATTACTCGTCGTTTTTGGTCTTCAGCACTTTACGGCCACGATAAAAGCCGTTAGGGCTGATATGGTGACGCATGTGGGTTTCGCCGGTAACTGGCTCGACGCTCAATTGCGGCGCGACCAGGAAGTCGTGCGAACGGTGCATGCCGCGCTTGGAAGGGGTTTTCTTGTTCTGTTGAACTGCCATGATGACTCCTAATACATAAGTTCTAAAATTTTAGCACAATCGATTAGCAAATACATGCGAATCGAGTATCCCAGCGGCAAAGACTATCCTAAAACAGGCTTTACCGACATCGTTTATTACATGCTACGTTTCACTACACATTGCCATACTCGATTACTACACGCGTTTGACACGTTCTTTGCCGAGGGAGTATCCCTCCTACTGCTTATTCTGGCTTCAAGTCCTTCAAGGCCGCAAATGGCGACTTCTTTTCCGTCTTGAGAGCGTCGAGCTGCCCGGTACTCGGGCAGACGTCATGTTTGGGTACTTGCGGCAGGGCCAGCAAGGCTTCATCTTCGATCAGGGCCATGGCATCCATGCTGCGGCTGCCGACGATCACATCGATCGATTCATCGTTGATGATTTCTTCGATCTCGTCTGCATGCTCGTCATCCTTGCCCAGCATCAAAACAGTCGAAGAAGCGATTTCATACGCATACGGAGTCAGGCAGCGCTGGCATACCAGCTGAACGGTGCCGTTGACCGACAAGGTCAGCTGTGGGTAGCCCAGCTTGCTGGTGCCGCCGACGATCTTCCAGGCGATGCTGCCGGAAGTATCTGCACAATCCTTGGTCAACCGGGTCATTTCAGCGACAGGAGTTACACCCTCGCGGCTCCCGCTGATACGACAAAAATCAAAGGCGTCGATCACAAAAGCATTCATTGGTAGAAAATTTCCCCGGAAAACCTGCGATAATAACAGGGTTTTTAGCGCCGAGTCAAAGGCTAAGCATCTTTTTTGATGCTTTTATTGGCATATTCGTCAACTTATTGATTAACTTATTGACCAACTTCGTGACTAACTTCGTCATGCCGCCCGGAGCCGCATTATACGGCTCTTTGCCTGGAACTCCGCTGGAATTCCGATGACGCCGACTATCGCGGACTCGCCATACCACACCGCCCGCCATCAGCCACCGAATGATACCAACTTCTGCCCCATTGCGCTTGATACTTGCATCGAGCTCCGTCTACCGCAAGGAACTATTATCGCGTCTGCGCCTGCCTTTCGAGGTGGCCGTGCCCGACCTCGATGAAAGCCCGCACCCCGGCGAAAGCCCCAGCGCCACCGCCCTGCGCCTGGCCCAGGCCAAGGCGCAAGCCGTGCTGGAGCGCTTTCCCGGCAGCCTGGTGATCGGCTCCGACCAGGTCGCCACCCTCGACGGCGCACAAATCGGCAAACCGGGCAACCACGCCAACGCCCTGCTGCAGCTGCAAACCATGCGCGGACGGCAAACCATTTTTCATACGGCGCTGTGCCTGCTCGATGGCCGCCAGGCAAGGCCCGTGGCACAGGTCGAAGATATCCAGACCCTGGTGACGGTGCGCAACCTGCCGGACGCCGAACTGGATGCCTACCTGCACATCGAGCAGCCGTACGACTGCGCCGGCAGCGCCAAGAATGAGGGCCTGGGCATCGCCTTGCTCGAACGCATAGACAGCACCGACCCGACCGCCCTCACCGGCTTGCCGCTGATTGCCTTGACGGGCATGCTGCGCAAGGCGGGCGTGGCGTTTTTCAGCAATTGATTTTACTAATTCATTATCTCCTACAAGAATAACCATGAGCACTAGCGGCACCCTGTACCTGATCCCCAACCACCTGGGCCTGTCCGACACCGTTGCCGACGGCGCGGCCGATGCGCTGGCACACATCATTCCCGAGCAGGTGCGGCAGATCACCTCGCAACTCGATTATTTCGTCGCAGAAAACGCCAAGACGGCGCGCGCTTTCCTGAAATTGATCGGCGCCAAGCATCCCCTGGCGAAAACGCTGCAGGAAATCACTATTTCCGAGCTGAACATCAATACCCCGGCACAAGCGCTGGCCGGCTTGCTGGCGCCGCTGCTGGCCGGACGCGATGCGGGACTGGTGTCGGAAGCGGGCGTGCCGGCCGTGGCCGACCCTGGCGCCGACCTGGTGCGCCTGGCCCATCAGCACGGCATCAGGGTGCGCCCGCTGGTGGGGCCATCGTCGATCTTGCTGGCCGTGATGGCCAGCGGCTTGAATGGCCAGAGTTTTGCCTTCAATGGCTACCTGCCCACCGATGCCGCCCTGCGCAGCAAGCGCATCAAGGAACTGGAAAGCCGTTCGCGGACGGAAAAGCAAACCCAGCTGTTCATCGAAACGCCGTACCGCAACGCCGCCATGCTGGAGGCACTGGTCGCGCAATGCGCGCCGTCAACCCTGCTGTGCGTGGCTACCGACCTGAGCATGGAAACGGAAAGCATCGTGACCTTGAACGCAGGGCAATGGAAGAAACAATTGGCAGCCGGCAAGACGCCCGACTTCCACAAGAAACCTACCGTGTTCTTGCTGCTGGGACAGTAATCAGGCTAAAGGCGTCAATGGCTGGCGTGCAGTGAAATATCCTGCACGTAACTGTTGACCCATTCGTAGGCAGACACCTGGATCGCATTCAGGTCGTCTTGCGACAGGTGCAGCTCATCGAGCATGGCGCGCGTGGCGGGGCCGTCATCGGCCTGCTCCACCTGCTCCACCAGCGCCAGCATATGGCCCAGCTCGCCATGCCGGAACAACAGCGCGTCGCTGACCCGGCCATGCACGCGCACACTGCTGACGACCTCGCTCATCTGCATGGAAAACAGCGCGTCCATCAGGGACATGATACCCACCGTAAAACCGATATCGGCGTATTGATGCTGGCCGGGACGCAGTTTTTCCGTCATCAACTCCAGTTGCTTGCCGCGCGTGGTGGCCAGCTGCAGCAAGGGCGAGGCGAACGGGGCGGACGTACCCGGCTTGACGTACAGCAGGATTTGCAGCCAGCGCTGCAGCTGGCGCCGCCCCAGCAGCATCAGGGCCTGCCCCAGCGTATCGATGCGGGCGCCCGCACTGACGGCTGGCGTATTGACCAGGCGCAACAGGTTCAGGCTGATCATCGCGTCGTGCTGGATGCAGCGTTCGATGTCGCGGTTATCGGCGTCGCTCTGCACCATTTCCAGCAAGCGCAGGATGGTCAGCTCGGAGGGGGACATTTTCTTTCCAGTAAGTATCACCGGGCGGGCAAAATAATACCCCTGGAAAAAATCAAAGCCCAGGGCCAGGCATTGCTCGAATTGCGCCACCGTTTCCACTTTTTCAGCCAGTAACTTTTTGCGCGACAAGACCAAGGTCGGCACCAGCTCGCCCAGGGCCACCTCGGACAACTGGGCAATATCGACCTTGATGACATCGATCAGGGGCAGCAACTGCTGCACATCGCTGGACTCGCCCACCACATCGTCGAGCGCAAAACGGAAGCCGGCCTGGCGCAATTGGCTGATGCGCGCCAGTAATTCAGGCGTCACGCGCACGGTTTCCAGTATCTCCAGCACGACGCGGTGGTGCGGCAGGAAACGGATGAAGTCACTCATCAGCGCCACGGCATCGACATTGATAAACGCCAATTGCAAGCCCACCACCTGCTCCATGCCCAGCTCGGCCGCATGGGCGATCACGGTGGCGGTGGCTTCCACGTCGTCGCCGACCACGGCAAGCTGCTGCTGGCTCGTGCTGCGGAACAGCAATTCATACGCCACCAGGCGCTGTTCACGGTTCAAAATGGGTTGGCGAGCGAGGAAAAAATCGTGCAGCGACGAGGCGGAAGAGAGGGGGGATGGCAGCGGAGTATGCATGTTCATGACGAGCCCAACCACACGACAGGGCCGCGTGCAGGCTGCGGCAAGGCCAGGAACCGGTCGCTCCGGCACCTGGCTGCAGTATATGCCAACTATTTTTTATGCGGCGTTCTGCAGCGCAACATAAATCGGCCCGCAAGCATGGCGCCCCGGGCCATTCAAGGCTTACACGCGGCGCGTGCCCGTATTCCTGACGCCGCCCTTGCCTGTTTCCAGCACAAACTTGGCGCCATCGTCGCGGCCCAGCACCTTGACCAGGTAAGGCATGACTTCACGCAACATCGGCTCGAGCGTGTAGGGCGGGTTCAGAATGAACATGCCGCTGCTGTGCAAGCCGAAACCGTCCGGCGACGGCGTATTGACGGTCAGGGTCACGTGCAGCCATTCGGCCGCTGGCAACTGCTTGAGCTTGTCGGCAAACTGGCGCGATTCCATGCGCTGCAGCACCGGATACCAGACCGCGTAGATACCGGACGGGAAACGCACCAGCGCGTCCGCCAGGGTGTCCTTGACCTTGCGGTAATCCATCTTGTCTTCATACGGCGGATCGATCAGCACCAGCGCGCGGCGCGATGGCGGCGGCAGCAAGGCTTTCAGGCTCTGGAAACCGTCGGCCTTGGTGATGATGACGCGCTTGCCGCGCACGGTCGAACGCACGCCGTTCTCTGCGGCATGCGCCTCGACCTTGCGGAAGTTATCGGCCAGGATCTTGGCGTCGGCCGGATGCAACTCGAACAGGCGCAAACGGTCTTGCTCGCGGGCTACCTGGTCGGCGCAATACGGCGAGCCCGGGTAGTAGCGCATCTTGCCGCTCGGATTCATTTCCTTGATCAGGTTCAAGTACTCGGCCAGCGAGGCCGGCAAGTCGGTGCGGTCCCACAACGGGGCAATCCCCGTTTCATATTCGGCGTTTTTCGAGGCATACCCGCCATCGAGCGCATACACGCCCGCGCCGGAATGGGTATCGATATAACTGTAGGCTGTGTCTTTTTGATTCAAATACTTCAATAACTGTATTTGGACATAATGCTTCAACACATCGGCGTGATTACCCGCGTGAAAGGCGTGGCGGTAACTCAACATAAGCTGGCTAATTCCATAAAGAAGGTCAAGGTGGGGCTGTGCTTGCAGGGAACAGACTGGAAGGAACAGGCTGCCGGCCGGGAAACCACGCAGGCTGATGTTAGCAGCGGGCAGATTCAGCACATAATTAGCAGCATTATCCACTAGAAACCGCTGTTATATCAAAAAACACGGCAGATAAGCTACAAGCAGCCTGATGCATTCAGCAGGGACTGCCGCTGCCAGGCGCGGTAGAATACGCCCATTCGGCGCCTTTGCCGGCATTTGAACACACCATGCATAGCCTGACCCTCACGACCGACAACCGCGGCGACATCGCGGCAACCCTGGCCAGTTCGCACTGGACGGTGGCCTGCCTGTGCGCGCAATGGTGCGGCACTTGCGGCACCTACCGCAGCACTTTCGAAGAACTGGCCGCGCGCCATCCCGACAAGACCTTCGTCTGGATCGACATCGAAGACCAGGCCGACGTGGTGGGCGACCTCGATATCGAAAACTTCCCCACCCTGCTGATCCAGCACGAAGATACCGTGGCTTTCTTTGGCACGGTGCTGCCCGACGGCGGCCTGGCGCACCGTATGGTGCAAGCACAGCAAGCGCTGAGCGCGGCCGAACTGGCGGCGCTGTCGCACAGCAGCGCAGAGCGGCGCAGCTGGCAGGCCGACTGCAATCTGCGCACCTTACTGGCGGCCACACTGGCTTGAAGCAATGATTTAATCTTCCAGCCAGCGCGCCAGCACCTCTTGCGCCAGCACCGGCTGGCTATATAAATAGCCCTGCGCCAGCTTGCAGCCGTGGCGCATCAGGAACGCCGCCTGCTCCTCGGTTTCCACGCCTTCCGCAATCACCGACAGGTGCATGCTCTTGCCCAGCTGGATGATGGCAATCGCGATGGCTTCATCATTCGGGTCGGTCGAGATATCCTTGATGAAGGAACGGTCGATCTTCAGGGTTTGCACCGGCAACTGCTTCAGGTAGGCCAGCGACGAATAGCCGGTGCCGAAATCGTCGATAGCCAGGCCCACGCCGATGGCGTGCAAGTCATTGATGAAGCCGAGCGCATCGCCCGTGTTCATGATCACCGATTCCGTCACCTCCAGCTGCAGCCGCTGCGGCTCCAGTCCCGTTTCAGCCAGGATGTCGGCCACCATGCCGGCGATACTGCCCCGCTCGAACTGTTTCACGGACAGGTTGACCGCCATCTTCGGCACGCGCAAGCCTTGTTGCTGCCAGCGCATCATCTGGCGGCACGCTTCATCCAGCACCCATTTGCCCAGCTGATTGATGAAGCCGCTATCTTCGGCCAGCGCAATGAAACGGGCCGGCGGCACCAGGCCCAGCTCGGGGTGGTTCCAGCGCACCAGCGCCTCGACGCCGACCAGGCGGCCCGTATCGATTTCCACCTGCGGCTGGTAATTCAGGAAAATCTCGTGCTTTTCAATCGAGCGGCGCAGGAAAGTTTCCAGGCGCAAACGCTCGACGCCTTCGCCCGTCATCGACGGCGCATAAAAACGGTAGCCATTGCGCCCGCGCGCCTTGGCCTGGTACATGGCCACGTCGGCATTGCGGATCAGCATGTTCAAGTCCAGCGCGTCATCCGGATACAGGCTGATGCCCACGCTGCAGGTAACGAACAATTCATGGCCGGCCACCATGAACGGCTGCTCGAACACGGTCATCAGTTTCTCCGCCACCTGGGTTGCGCCATACTGGCCATCGATAGCCTCAAGCAGCACGATGAATTCATCGCCGCCCAGGCGCGCCAGGGTGTCGCCTTCGCGCAGACGCGCCGACAGCTGATGCGCCACTTTCTGCAGCAGCTCGTCGCCGATATGGTGGCCCAGTGTGTCATTGACATTCTTGAAACGGTCGAGGTCGATGAACAGGATGGCCAGCTGCTCCTGATCGCGCGCGGCGCGCTGCAGGGCGTGCTGCAGGCGGTCGTGGAACAGCAGCCGGTTCGGCAGCGCCGTCAGCGGGTCGTGGTGCGCCAGGTGGTCGAGCTTTTCCTGCGCCTGCTTGACCAGGGTGATGTCGCTGAACACCCCCACATAATGGGTGGTGACGGCGTTCGTGTCGCGCACGGCGCTGATGGTCAGCCATTCCAGGTAAATCTCGCCATTCTTGCGCCGGTTCCAGATCTCGCCGCGCCAGAAACCGCAGGAGGTCAGCTCGCTCCACAACGCCTGGTAAAACACCTCGTCGTGGCGTTCGGAACGCGTCAGCGAAGAGGGCTGGCCCAGCGCTTCGGCCTCGGCATAGCCGGTGATCTGGGTGAACGCGGGATTGACGGCAACGATCAGGCCTGCCCCGTCGACCACCATCACGCCATCGGCGATGTGCTCCAGCACGGTGGCCGACAGGCGCAGCTTTTCCTCGGCTTCCTTGCGCGCCGTGATATCGGCATACACCCAGATGCTGCCTTCGTTGGGACGGTGGGGATCGAGCGCGCAGCCGCTGACCATGGCCCAGAAATAGCTGCCGTCGCGGCGCTGGTAGTGGCGCTCTTCGCTGAAGTCGCCGCCTTGCGCCAGGATGCGGTACTGGCGCTCGCCTGCCGCCTCAAACTCATACGGCGACGGGAAAACGATGGCGGTCGAGCAGCCGGCCATCTCGCCGCTGGCATAACCGAACAATTCCTCGCAACGGCGGTTCAAGGAGACGATGCGGCGGTGGCGCACGAACATCACGCCAAACATCACATTGTCGAGAATCGCGCTCTGTTCCGTCAGCAGCGCTTCGATGCGCATCTCATGGTGCTTGCGCTGGCTGATGTCGGTGATGATGCCGTCGACCCAGATCACGCCCTGCTCGTCGATTTGTGGCTGGCCATGCTCGGACACCCAGCGCTCGGCGCCGGAGGCATTGAGGATGCGGTACTCCAGCTCATACGGTTGCAGTTCAGCAACAGCGGCCCTGACGGCATGCCGATGGGTGCGCCGGTATTCAGGGCAGATCAGGTCGACCCAGGCATGCGTGGTGCCGCGCATGAACTGCAGCGCCGTGTAGCCGGCGATCTCGACGATGGCCTCGCTGACGAAATCGATGGGGCCGTCCGGGCGATAACGGAAGACGGCGCCCGGCACCTGCGTGACGATGGTGCGGAAGCGCTCTTCGCGCTGGCCAACGTCTTCGAACAGCTGGCGGATGGCGGCGCGCATGCGTTCGAGCTGATCGGTCAGGCGGCCCAGTTCATCATTGCTGCCCGATTCCAGCGGGGTATCGAAATCGCCATGCGACAGGCGGTCGGAAAAACGCATCAGGCGGCGCAGGGGCTTGAGCAGGCGCCGGTTCAAGAACAGCACGATCAGCGCCATCGACACGGCCAGCTGCGCGCCCAGCACGAAAATATACGACATCTGCTTTTCGCGCAGCTCCTGCTGGCTGCGCGCATCGTCCATCTCGACGATGACATGGCCGATGCGCTCGCCATGCACGAGAATATCGCGCTCGGCACGGTACAGATTGCCGATCGGGCGCTGCGGCGCCTGCATGCGCATGAACTCCGCATCCGTCTGTCCCAGCACCGTCACTTGCAGCACGGCGCGGTCGCGCATCACCGATTCGACCAGCGAATGGGCCGACTCGGCATTCATGTTCCACAGCGATTCCTGCATGCCCAGCGCCAGGATATCGGCATTGCGCTGCAAGGATTCGTTCAGGCTGGTGCGCGCCGACTGGCGCTCATGCACGCCTACCAGCAGATAACTGCCGATGATGGCGGGAATGACAAGCCCGCCAAACACCACCAGCAGCAACGCGCCATAGATCGAGGATACGGACATGCTCGAAGCCGACATGGACGGCAGCGACGAGCCGTGCAAGGCGCCCAGGCGGGTACGCAAACGGCGATACGGAGAATTAGCCATGCAGGCACGGAACAGAAAAGATCATGCGGGCGATCATCGAGCTTTATAGGGGAGTCAGCGAACAGTGGTGGGAAGAAACTTTTTCAAAAGCAATTATGCATGGAAAAAGTACAGGAAGTCACCAATAAACACGCCCGGCGGGACAGTGCATGGCGTTCAGGCCGCCTGAAAAACCACAAGCCAGCAGAAAAGCCCGCGGCTTGCTATCATCGCGCCACTTTACCAAGAGGAACTACCATGACCTTCTCCATTTATTCCGCGTCCATCCCCGTCTTCAAACAAATCCTGGGCAGCCTGTCGGCCATCCTCGACAAGGCTGAAACGCACGCCCAGGACAAGAAAATCGACCCGAACGCCCTGCTGCACTTCCGCCTGTTCCCGGACATGCTGCCTTTCGTGCGCCAGATCCAGATCGCCACCGACTTCGCCAAGGGCGCCGGCGCGCGCCTGGCCGGCGTGGCCGTGCCGCCGTATGAAGACAGCGAACAAAGCTTTGCCGAACTGAAAGCGCGTATCGCGAAAACCATCGCCTTCCTGGAAAGCCTGCCGCAAGCCGACATCGACGGCAGCGAAACGCGCGCCATCACCACCGGCAGCGGCGAAAAGACCAAGCACTTCACGGGCCAGACCTATCTGTTCCACTACGCGCTCCCGCACTTCTTCTTCCACGCCACCACCGCGTATGACATCCTGCGCCATAACGGCATCGAAATCGGCAAGAAGGACTTTATCGGTAGTTATTAATTAGCTTAACTCAGCTAAGCCAGCGGACAGCATCAAAATGCTTGCTCAGTTACAGGAGCAACGGTGCCTCTAGAAACCGTAGCGAGCAAGCTCAATGCCGGGTTGAGTAGCGCAGCTGTATGTCAATACAGCGAGCAACGGATGCCCGGAAGTGAGCTGCGCAGTAGGTTTCTAGAGGTACCATCAATTACGGCGCGGGTAGCCTTGCGCCAAGATGCGCACCCACACGACTTCCTTCTCTTCCGCCGTCATCGAGACCCAGTGCGCCACTTCCGAGACGGTGCGGCCGCAGCCGCGGCAGATTTCATCAAAAGTAGTCGAGCAGACGGCCACGCACGGTGTATCGGGCCGCAGCGGCAGGTCATCGGACATCGTGCGCCGCCTTCGGGATACCGAGCTTTTCCCAGCCGTCGAGACCCAGTTTTTCCAAGGTCGCGATATTCTTGTCGAAAATCTCCGATGCTTCCGGGAACGCCTCCACCGCGCGCTCGATGCTGTCTTCGCGCAGCAGGTGCAAGGTCGGGTACGGCGAGCGGTTGGTATAGTTGCTGATGTCGTCTTCAAACGTTTCGGCAAACTGATAATCCGGGTGGAAACTGGCCACCTGCAGTTCGCCTTCCAGCTGCATGTCTTCCACGGCCGCGTCGGCCACGTCCAGAAATTCGTTGTAGTCGAGGAAATCGTTGAGCGCGTACGGGTGGATCAGCAGGGTCGTGTCGATCTGCTCCGGGTCGGTGTCGGCCAGGGTTTGCAGCTCGTCCATCAGCATCGCCAGCAAATCTTCGGGATTGCTGGAATCGCACACCACGTAGCGTATCTGTTTCTTGACGTGCACGGCCTTGGCGAACGGGCACAGGTTCAGGCCGATCACGGCCTTTTCCATCCAGGCGACGGTATTGGCGATGATCAGGGCATGGTCGTCGTCGTGACGCGGCGGGGTATTCATCATTAATGCTTTCCTAATAACATGGACGGCGACATAGCCGCCCAAAGCCAAATTGTACGCACTGTGGCGACTCTTTGCGCATTGTCATGCTTGCGGGCCGCCACGCTTGCGCCAGAGCGTGCCACGGCTATGCTGTAACGACGGCAAAACGGGGAAACCGGCAAATTTTATAGTAGTCATTGCACTATTAACGAAGGGAAAATTACGTAAAATTAATCCTTTTCCTGTCATCACGCTGACATAATTCTTGACTCCGGTATGTGGATATACGTACACTCGCTTCTTAATTCTGGGTCAGTCCGATGTTTCTCCGACGACAACAATGGAACACTATGCACGAAAACTCCTTAAAACCTACCGTCCTGGTGGCGTTGGCACTGGCGCTTGCGCCGGCCCTCAGCCAGGCGTATGAAGCCGGTGTTGAGAGCGATAACGCGCCAGTCGCCGCCACCAACCCCGCCCTGATCCCGATGACTTCCCAAGTCACGGCGAAACTCCCCACACTCGACAACCGCCTGCAAAGGACCGACAAGCTGATGAAAAATCTCAGCGACAGTTCCGATCCGCTGCGCGAAGCCGACGTCTGGGGCCGCATCCGCAGCGGTTACGCGATTCCCGACATTAACAACCAGCTGGTGACCAACCACGTCAACTGGTACGCCACCCGCCCCGACTACATCGCCCGCACCACGGCGCGCGCCTCGCGCTACATCTTCCACGTGGTGCAGGAACTGGAAAAACGCGGCATGCCGACCGAACTGGCCCTGCTGCCATTCATCGAGTCGGCCTTCAATCCGCAAGCATTTTCCAGCGCCAACGCGGCCGGCATGTGGCAATTCGTGCCCGCCACCGGACGCGATTTCAACCTCAAGCAAAACATGTTCAAGGACGAGCGCCGCGGCATCCTGGCCTCGACCGATGCGGCGCTGACGTATCTGCAGCGCCTGTATGACATGTTCGGCGACTGGCAACTGGCCCTGGCCGCCTATAACTGGGGCGAAGGTTCGGTACAGCGCGCCATCAAGAAAAACCAGGCGCTGGGCAAGCCAACCGACTTTGAAAGCCTGTCCGACCTGATGCCGGCCGAGACACGCAACTACGTGCCCAAGCTGCAAGCGGTGAAAAACATCATCGCCAACCCGGCCCAGTATGGCATCACCCTGCCGGTGGTCGAAAACCAGCCCTACTTTACGGCGATCGACAAGACCAGCGACATCGACGTCACCGTGGCGGCGCAACTGGCCGAGCTGTCGATGGACGAGTTCAAGGCGCTGAACCCTGAATTCAACCGCCCGGTCATCATCGGCAGTGAAAAAACCAAGATCTTGCTGCCGCAGGAAAACGCGGCCAAGTTCACCACCAACCTGGCGCAATGGGGCCATGCCTTGTCGAGCTGGACCACGCACAAGATCCTCAGCGCGCGCGAACGCCTGGAAACGCTGGCGTCGAAGTTCGGCACCACGGCCGATGTACTGCGCAAGGCCAACAATATCCCGCAGAACACGCGCTTGCGCGCCGGCTCCACCATCCTCGTGCCCAAAACGGCCGCCACGATGAATATGGACATTACCCAGGAAATCGCCGACAACGCCACCATGCTGCTGGAAGCGGACCGCCCTGAACGCTCGGGCAAGAATGTGCGCCATGCCAAAGGCAAGGGCGGCAAGGCGCAGTCCGGCCCTATTTCGCTGGTCAAGCCACGCATCCAGCGCGGCGCGCATAGCCGCAAGGCCCACCATTGATCCTGGCCTGACCACGATCACGCATGCAGCATGTGACCGGCCGCCACAGCCTAGCTGTCGCGGCCGGTTTTACTTTCATCGTGCCACCCACCGCCTCGCCACCACTACCGAACAGGAGTCGCCATGGCCTTCTTGCAAGGAAAAAAGATCCTCATCACGGGCTTGCTCTCGAACCGCTCGATTGCCTACGGCATCGCCAAGGCGTGCCACCGCGAAGGCGCCACGCTGGCGTTCACCTATGTCGGCGAGCGCTTCAGGGAGCGCATCACCGAATTCGCGGCAGAGTTCGGCAGCGAACTGGTGTTCGAGTGCGATGTCAGCAGCGATGCGCAGATCGCCGCCGTGTTTCACGACCTGGCGCAGCACTGGCAACAACTCGATGGCCTGGTGCACGCGATCGGTTTTGCGCCGCGCGAAGCGATCGCCGGCGATTTCCTCGACGGCCTGTCGCGCGAAAGCTTTCGTATCGCACATGACATTTCCGCCTACAGCTTTCCCGCCATGACCAAAGCCGCCCTGCCACTGCTGCATCCCGGCGCGGCGGTCCTGACCCTAAGCTACCTGGGCGCGCAACGCGCCGTACCCTATTACAACACCATGGGCCTGGCCAAGGCGTCGCTGGAAGCCTCCGTGCGCTACCTGGCCGTATCGCTGGGCCCCAGGGGCATCCGCGCGAATGGCATCTCAGCCGGGCCGATCAAGACCCTGGCCGCTTCGGGCATCAAGGATTTCAGCAAGCTGCTGGGCTTCGTGGCCGAGCACGCACCCTTGCGGCGCAACGTCACCATCGAGGAAGTGGGCAACACGGCCGCCTTCTTACTGTCCGACCTGGCCTCGGGCATCACGGGTGAAATCACCTACGTCGATGGCGGCTTTTCGCAAGTCATGGCCGTCAACCCGGAAGTAGACTGAGGCGGTGACGGGCGAATTTCCTTCGGTTGTCACTTGACAACCCTAGAACATTTGCCTATATTGGAGGCATCGTATGGCGCGCTCCTCGCATCCCAAGAAAGAAATCGAAGCGGCGCTACGCTACGCGGAAAACGAAGGCTGGCGCGTGGAAACCGGTGGCAGCCATGCCTGGGGCAAGATTTACTGCCCCTACCATGATGACGGCTGCCGCTGCGGCGAATTCTGTATCGCCTGCATCTGGAGCACGCCCAGAAATCCCGGCAACCACGCGCGGGCGATCCGCCGGGTAGTCGATAACTGCACCTTCCAAAAGCTCATGCACGACCTCATGCAACGCACATCAAAAGGGTAGCCGCCATGGAGTATATCTTCACCCTCAAGTACCGCCTGCCCGATGGCGAACACGATCTCGACGCGCTGGCCGCGCGCCTGGGCCACGGCGGTTGCGACGACGCCCTGATCGGCATCGGACAAGCGGGCCGTTTGGCGCTGGAATTTACACGCGAGGCCGGCACCGCCCATCAAGCGCTGCAAAGCGCGCTGGCCGACGTGAAGGCCATCGTGCCCGATGCCATGCTGGTGGAAGCGGCGCCCGACTTCGTCGGCTTGACCGATGTGGCGCAAGTACTGGGGCTGACCCGGCAAAACATGCATAAGCTGATGAACAAGCACCGCCACAGTTTTCCCGCCCCCGTGCATGAAGGCAGCGCGACGATCTGGCACCTGGCGCCCGTGCTGGCATGGCTGCATGACAAGGGCAATTACCAGCTGGAACACAGCCTGATCGAACTGGCGCAGGCCACCATGCACATCAATCTGGCCAGGGAAGTGGCCAAGGCCGCACCCTTGCCACCCGGCCTGCTCGCCCTGTTCAGCTGACATGGTTGCCACCGAATAAATACCGGTATCACCGGCGCTTCCTGGCAATGCACTGCTTAAATGTGGCAGGACTTTCGTTTCACCACATTTAAGCAGTGCAAAACAGCTGAAAATACGGTATAGTGTCGTTTGTGCGCTGCAATATGCTTTCGCGAAACGAAAGCACCAGGCAGTAACATGGAATACCAAACTTAGCAGCTTCGCAAGCCTTTAGCGCATCCACAGGATGCCGCTTATAAAGCCCTCCCGCCTTGTGTGTCGCCCTTGACACCGTCCCGGCGCAAAGCTTTTGTGCCGAAATTTCTTTTTAGTTGAGTCATTTCGTTTTGGTTGGCGTTGCTATTTTGCGTTCTGCTTTTTGCAAGAATGCTGATTTTTACGAAAGAAAAGAATGACATTTGAATCTTTAGGCCTGCATCCGTCCATCCTCGCCGCTCTGACCGAATCGGGCTACACCGCGCCAACCGCGGTACAGTCGCAAGCGATTCCTGCCGCGATCGAAGGCCGTGACTTGCTGGTCTCGTCGCAAACCGGTTCGGGCAAGACCGCAGCATTCATGCTGCCGTCGCTGCACAAACTGGCCAGCGCCGAACAAAACGCCGCCGGCAAGACGCCGAACCAGGAAATGCAGGCTGCGCGCGCCCGTGGCGAGCGTCCACGCTTCAAGGCTGCCCAGCCAAAAATGCTGGTGCTGACCCCAACCCGCGAACTGGCACTGCAAGTGACCACCAATACCGACAAATACAGCACCGGCATCCGCCGCATCAAGGCTGTGTCGATCCTGGGTGGCATGCCTTACCCTAAACAAATGCAATTGCTGGCGAAGAACCCGGAAATCCTGGTGGCGACCCCAGGCCGTTTGATCGACCACATGGAATCGGGCAAGATCGACTTCTCGCAACTGGAAATCCTGGTGCTGGACGAAGCGGACCGCATGCTGGACATGGGTTTCATCGACGACATCGAAAAAATCGTTGAAGCCACGCCAGAAGGCCGTCAAACCATGCTGTTCTCGGCAACGCTGGACGGCGTGGTCGGCAATATGGCCCGCCGCATCACGAAAAACCCGCTGGTGATTCAAGTTGCCAGCTCGACCAACAAGCATGAAAACATCACCCAGCGCGTGCACTTCGTGGACGATCTGTCGCACAAGAATCGTTTGCTGGATCACCTGCTGCGCGACGAATCGCTGGACCAGGCTGTCGTGTTCACCGCCACCAAGCGTGACGCCGACACCATCGCCGACCGTCTGAACATCGCCGGCTTCTCGGCTGCCGCCTTGCACGGCGACATGCACCAGGGCGCGCGCAACCGCACCCTGGACGGCATGCGCCGCGGCCAGGTCAAAGTGCTGGTCGCCACCGACGTTGCCGCCCGCGGCATCGACGTGCCGACCATCACCCACGTGTTCAACTACGACCTGCCGAAGTTCCCGGAAGACTACGTCCACCGCATCGGCCGTACCGGCCGCGCTGGCCGCAATGGCCTGGCCATCTCGCTGGTGAACCACGCTGAAGGCATGAACGTCAAACGCATCGAACGCTTCACCAAACAATTGATCCCGGTCAATGTCATCGAAGGTTTCGAGCCTAAGAAAACGGCTTCGGCACCACGTTCGAGCGCACGTCCAGGCGGCTGGAAACCAGGCGACAACCGCGGCGGCGCAAAACCAGGCCAACGCACCTTCAGCAAGCCAGGCGCACCACGCAAAGATGGCGCACCGAGCAGCGGCGGCGGCTACAAGGGTTCCAACCCGCGCAGCACCGACGGCGCACGCCGCAGCTATGGCGACCGTTAATCACGGACCAGCCGCTCTGCCAGTGAGCAAGCAATAAAAAACGGCCGCCAGATCACTCTGGCGGCCGTTTTTGCATGTCTGGACAAGCTTATTTCTTGGCTACTTTCTGGCGCGACAGCTTGCGCAGCTTGGCTTGCTCGAAGCGCTGGTGCTGCTCCGGCGTTTCCAGCACCAGCGGCGGCACGGCGACCGGCTTGCGGTTGGCGTCGACGGCCACCATGGTGAAATAACAGCTGTTGGCGTGGCGCACCAGGCGCTGCTGGATATTCTCCGTCACCACGCGGATCCCCACTTCCATCGAGGTCGTGCCCGTATAGTTGATCGAAGCCAGGAACGTCACCAGTTCGCCCACGTGGATCGGTTGCAAAAACATCACCTGGTCCACCGACAAGGTCACCACGTAGCTGCCCGAATAGCGGCTGGCGCAGGCGTACGCGACACTGTCGAGGTATTTCAGGATGGTGCCGCCGTGTACGTTGCCGGAAAAATTGGCCATGTCCGGCGTCATCAGCACCGTCATCGTCAATTCATGGGCCGACCAGTTCATCGCGCTGTCCACAGTATTCTCCAAAGGGGTAAATTAAAAAAACGGCAGGGGGAAATGAAAACCGGCCCCAGGGGCCGGTTGCAAGCCTTACAGGCCCAGCGTATCGATATCGGCCAGCGAATCGCGGCCTTTGTCGGAAATGTCGTGCCCTTGACCATCGGCGCGCGCCTGGATATGGGCTTTCTTGCCCAGGAAATAGGCGACGTCGGTGTCGAGCTTGGCCAGCGGGTCGGCCGCGACAGCGCGCAAGCCCATGATGCAGCGGCGCACAAACAGCAGTTGCTGCGCCTTTTCCGTGATGGACAGACGGCCGTCCCGGGCATAGCTGAGCAGCTTCAGGCCGGACAGGCGCTTGGCGTTGCGGGCGACGCAGGCGCTGGGGCGCTCGGTCTTGATGCCGCGTGCAACTTGCTCCAGCGCGTCATATTCATCGGTTGTTAATTTCTCGTTCTTCATTACTTTTCCATAAAAGGCCAGGTGTTCGGCCCCCATGGTACGCGCCCCGCTGCACATCGGCAACAGGCAAGACCATTCAGTTGCCGCCGCCCGGGCAGGCGGCGCACTGAAATATGGCTAAAGCAACGCTTATTTCACGCTACGCAGCAACAGCCACGCCAGGCCGCACCCTGCCACGGCGCCAGCCAGCGCCAGCGCCATCAGGCTTTTGCCGGCAAACGCGGGGCGGCGGCCCAGGTAGATCTTGTTATATAAGGAATTACCCATGATGGTCTCCTGTACAAGGGTGATGATGGTGTCCCATTATAAGAACAGAATCGTGACGGCCGCGTGACACACAACAGTTAGCACTTAATTTGTATCCACTCGGCAACAATATTGCCATTTTTTGTTGTTTAAATGGCGTGTGCAAACGATGGGCGGATCGGGGCCGCGCCCATCTTCACGGGTGGCTGGGGCGGCGTCGGCTCCTCGATCGGCACCGGATCGATATGCGGTGGCTTTTCCGGTGGCGGCGTGAGCGGATCACCTTCCGGCGGTGGCGGAATATCGGGTTCGGGCGTGCTGTGCGCGCGCAGGGCAGGCTGAGGAAAATGGGTCATGACAGCTCCTTTCGTTTGCCCTTGACAGTACCCGATGACAAAAAATCATGGCGCTCGACTGCACCGAAAAAAATAAAACCGCCCAATGGGAACCTGCCACGCAATACCCTGTCTTACTTTCAGTGCAGTCATAAAAAACATGGACACCGAGATCGACACTGATATAGACACCGATGGCTCGTAAAAAAATCCTGTTTATCGCCGAAGCCGTTACCCTGGCCCATATTGGCCGTCCATTGAGCCTGGCGCAAGCCTTGCCGGAAGACCAGTATGAAGTGCATTTTGCGTGCGCCGCTGGCTATGATTTCTGCTTCAAGGAGACCCGCCTGCGGCGCTGGTCCATCGCCAGCATCCCCTCCGCGCAGTTCCTGCACGCCCTGGCAAAAGGCCAGCCCGTGTACACGGAAAACACCTTGCTGCGGTATGTGGACGATGACCTGCGTTTGCTGGCCGAAGTGCAACCGGATCTGGTGATTGGCGACTTCCGCCTGTCGCTCTCGGTCAGTGCGCGCCTGCAGGACATCCCCTACATCAGCATCAGCAATGCCTATTGGAGTCCCCATGTGCGCCAGCATTACACGGTGCCCAGCTTGCCACTGACGAGCGTGCTTCCCATCTGGCTGGCTGATCCCTTGTTCCGCCTGATACGCCCGCTGGCCTTCGCCTCGCACGCCGTGCCGCTGAACCGCGTGCGCCGCCACCATGGCCTGCCCTCGCTGGGCGGCGACCTGCGCCGCATCTACACGGATGCCGACCAGACCCTGTACGCCGATATCCCGCAACTGTTTCCACCACACGCCATGCCCGGTAACCATGGCTACCTGGGCCCCATCACCTGGGCGCCGCCGCTCGTTGCACCCGACTGGTGGCAGCACCCTGAACTGGCTAGCGGGCGCCCTATCGTCTACGTCACCCTGGGCAGCTCGGGCCAGGGGCAGCTGCTGCCGCGCGTGCTGCGCGCGCTGGCGCCGCTGCCTGTGACGGTGCTGGCCGCCACCGCCGGCACTATCGAGCTGTCGTCCGTGCCGCCCAATGCTTTCGTGGCGCCCTTCCTGCCCGGCGACGCCGCCGCACGGCGCGCCAGCCTGGTCATCTGCAATGGCGGCAGTCCCACCAGCCAGCAAGCGCTGACGGCGGGCGTGCCCGTGATCGGCATCGCCGGCAATCTCGATCAATTCCTGAACATGCACGCCATTGCCCACGCCGGCGCCGGACTGCTGCTGCGCGCCGACCGCTTGCGCGAGGCGGCGCTGCGCCATGCCGCCACCCGCCTGCTCGACAGCGCCCGGGCCAGGCACGCTGCGCGGCAGCTGGCAGCCGCCTTCCACGAATATGCCCCCGCACAACGCTTGCAAGCGCGCATGCACGCACTGCTGACGTCCTAGCCTGCCACAGCGCGTCGGCTTTTCTTACAGCGTCGTGCGCAATACCTGCCTAAAATCAATATTCCTCCTTCAAGTCCTTGATTTACAAGGCCATGCAAGCCTTGGCATGGAAGTCGCTTTAACTCCCGCATGCGCATTTGCGCACAGGATCCGGGTCAGACTTTCTTCCACCAGCAAGCAGATGAATGAGGTAAGCAAAATGAAACTGTCTCAACTGAAACTTCTTCCGGCAGCGGCGGCGCTGGCCATGCTGTGCGCCGCCGGCAGCGCCCAGGCAGGCGCCTACGGCTATTCCTACGACAACATCTTCGGCCTGACCATCACCAATCCAACGGGGATCGTCACGGTGGCCAGCACCACCAATATCTCGCGCAGTACCTCCACCTTGAACGGCACCAGCATCATCAACGGCGGTTCCGGCATACTCGACTCGCCGCAAGCGGCCCTGGGCGCCGTCACCAAGGGCGAGAACGACTTCACGCAACAGGGGCCGAACGGCACCTACGCACGCGGCGATGCGCAAATCGTCAGCACCCAGTTCCCGCCCTTCCCGCCGGGCGCCACGACCACGCAGGCGGTCAACGTGGCCGAAGCGCATCTCGACAGCCCCGGCACGGCCGACGCCTCGGGCCGCAATGGTTCCACCACGGGCTTTTCCGTCAACTTCGTGGTCGGTTCGCCGACGGCCACCCTGGCCTTCAATTTCCTGGCCAACCCGTTCATGCAAGTCTTCCTGAACGGCGACGTCGGTCCCGGCTCATCGGCCACGGCCAACCTGGTGGTGACTTTCAGCATCACCAATGCGGCCGGCATCACCGTGTTCAACTGGGCGCCCGATGGCCTGCTCGGCTCCGGCATCACGGGTGGTACGGAAACGGCCGACGGCGCCAACCTGAATACCAATCTGTCGACCAACTTCCTGACCCGCGGCAATCTGTTCACCTATGACCCGACAGGCTGCGGCGCGCCCACGGGAACGGGCGTGGGCACGGCGTGCGGCGGGACCTTTGCGGCCCTGACCAATACCCTGGTAGCCGGCAACTACACCTTGACCCTGAACGCGGTGGAAAGCGTCGATCTGGTGAAAGTGGCGCCCATGCCAGAACCAGGCACCCTGGCCTTGCTGGGCCTCGGTCTTGCCGGCCTGTGCTATTCCAGCCGCCGCAAACTCACGGCCTGACAGCAGCTTGCGCGGGGCGACGGGCGAGGGCTTCCTCGCCTTTTTTATGCGCGTCGGCTTTCTTTACAGGCATGCGCTTCATACCTGCTGAAAATCAATAAAACCGACCCAAGTGCCTGATTTACAAGGCACTGGCAGTACTGGCATGAAAGCCGCTTTAGCGACTGCATGGACAGCTGTCCCACCCAAGGACAGGGCTCAGACTCTTTTAAACGGCAAGCAAACACCACGAGGTATTCCAAATGAAACTGGCTCAACTCAAACTTCTCCCGGCGGCAGCTGCGCTGGCCATGCTGTGCGCCGCCGGCAACGCCCAGGCAGGCGCCTACGGCTATTCCTACGACAATATCTTTGGGCTGGTCATCACCAATCCCACCGGTTCCATCACGGTCGCCAGCAGCAGCAATATCTCGCGCGGCACGGCCACCTTGAACGGCGCGAGCGTCATCCAGGGCGGTTCCGGCATCGTCGATACGCCACAAGCAGCCCTGGGTGCCGTCACCAAGGGAGAAAACGATTTTACGCAGCAGGGAGCGAGCGGCACGTATTCGCGCGGCGATTCGCAAATCGTCAGCACCCAGTTTCCCTCCTTCCCTCCGGGCGCGGCCAGTACGCAAGCCGTCAACGTGGCTGAAGCCCACCTCGATAGCGCCGGTTCGGCTGACGCATCGGGCCGCAACGGCTCGAATACGGGATTCTCCGTCAACTTCGTGGTCGGTTCACCCAGCGCTACCTTGTCTTTCAATTTCCAGGCCCATCCGTTCATGCAGGTCTTCCTGAACAGCGATATCGGCATAGGCTCTTCCTCCACCGCCAACCTGGTGTTTTCCTTCACCATTACCGATGCAGCCGGCAACACCATGTTCAACTGGGCGCCCGATGGCGTGGTCGGCTCCGGCATCATGGGGGGCACGGAAACGGCCGATGGCGCCGACCTGAATACCAATTTATCGACCAATTTCCTGACGCGTGGCAACTTGGCCACCTATGATCCCATGGGCTGCGGCACGCCCACAGGCACCGGCGTGGGCACGGCGTGCGGCAGCTTTTATGCGGCACTGACCAATCCGCTGCTCGCCGGCAGCTATACCCTGACCCTGAATGCCGTGGAAAGCGTCGACCTGGTCAAGGTGCTGGCCGTGCCGGAACCGGGCACCCTCGCCTTGCTGGGCCTGGGCCTGGCGGGCCTGTGCTATGCCCGCCGCCGCAAGATCACCGTTTGAAAAACACCAGGGAACAGGGACGGGGCACGCACCACGCCTCGCCTACGCTCCGTATCAACAGGGGCTTGTCGGCATTCTTTACATGTGCACGCCCGGGCACCCGGGAAATGGAGCCTTGCATTTTGTAAATCATTGATTTAAAAGAACAAATATCTTCTGGCAAGAAAATTGCTCATTCAGCATGGTAGCCCCCCCACCACGGCGGCAACAGCCACCTGAGCAACTTACTCGACGAGGATTTCACATGAGCTATCTTTCCCGCGCCCTGCTTCCCATCGCCCTCAGTGGCCTCATCATGGCCAGCGCCAGCGGCGGCGCGCAAGCCTCCGCCTACGGCTATTCCTACAATAATATTTTTGGCCTCACCATCACCAATCCCACCGGCGTCATCTCCGTCGCGGGCAACACCGACATTTCACGCTCGACGGCCACGCTCAATGGCAGCAGCGTGATCCGGGGCGGCAATGGCTTTGTCGATGCGCCGCAATCCGCGCTGGGCGCCGTCACCAAGGGACAAAACAATTTCACGCAACAAGGCCAGGGCAACGCCGCCTATTCGCGCGGCGATGCACAGATTGTCAGCTCGCAAATTCCACCATTTCCACCGGGAGCGACAAGTACCCACACGGTCAACGTCGCCGAAGCCTTTTTATTCGATACGGGCAGCGCCGACGCGTCCGGGCGCAATGGCTCGAACACGGGCCTGTCCGTCAATTTCGTGGTGGGCGCGCCCGGCGCCACGATCCTGTTCAATTTCCAGGCGGCGCCCTTCATGCAGGTCTATCTCGATGCGCTGGCCGGCCCGGGATCGTCTTCGACCGCCAATATGTCGGTCAGCTTTACGATTACCAATGCGCTGGGCCAAACCGTCTTCAACTGGTCACCGGACGGCGTCGCCGGTTCCGGCATTACGGGCGGCACGGAACTGGCCGATGCAGCCGACCTGAACATGAATTTTTCCGCCAATACCCTCACCAGCGGCAATCTGCTGACCTATGATCCGCTCGCCTGCGGCGCGCCAACGGGCACCGGCATCGGCACCGCTTGCGGCGGGACGTACACGGCCCTCACCAACAACCTGGTGGCCGGCAACTACACCTTGACCTTGAATACGGTCAACAGCGTGGACCTCACCATCTTTCCCCGCGCCGTGCAGGTGGCCGAACCGGGCACGCTGGCCTTGCTGGGCCTGGGATTGATGGGCTTATGCCTGAACCGCCGCAAAAGCTGAACCATGCGCTGAGGCGTCAGGAAGCCGCCGCATCGCTTGCGGCGGCCGTTTTTTTCAGCAGGCGCGCCGGCATGCCGCCCCAGATTTCGCCCGCCCCCACCACGCTATCCTTGGTCAGCACGGCGCCCACGGAAATGATGGCGCCATCGCCGATACGGGCACCGGCCATGATCACGGCATGCGCGCCGATGGTCACGCCGTCACCGATCACCACCGGCTTCAATTCCAGCCTGTCGCCCTCGATCACATGCGCAAACACTACCGCGTCATGGCCGACGATGCTATTGCGGCCGATGCGGGTCAGGGGCGGATCGAGCAAGGCGCCTGCGCTGTAGGTGTTATGGCCCAGCCGGGCGCCCAGCGCCAGATACACCAGTCGCAACAGCGGCAGCGGCAGGAAATGCGTGCGGATCAGGGAATTGAACAGCAGCAGGTAAAACAGGATATTGACGTTGGCGGCAAATTCCGCGCGCGAACCCGGTGCGGCCGCGCCTTGATGCAACGGCAACAGGCGCAGGAAGAGCCGGTAGACGGCAAACGCATACACGTAGCCGAGCACAACGGCAGCGGCCACCAGCGCCACGCCCCGCAAATCGCTCAGATAGTAACGGGGCAGCAGCGCGATCAGCCAGACCGCACTGCCTATGCCCAGCAGCAGGATCAGCGCCAACAGGCACAGGAAAAACACGATTTCCCTGGCGCCGATCTCACGCATGGGCCTGTCCCTCCGTGGCAGGCAGCAGCAAGTCCTTCAAGGGCCGGCGCAAGGAGCGCGCGAGGGCCGGCGTGCCAGCGCCGATGCGCCCAAGGAAGACGGCCCGTTCGCTGGCCTCGCCGCCCAGCAATGCCTGGGTTTGGGCCGCCAGTTCCTGCGCCATCTCGAGCATGCCATCGGTACGCGAAAAAGCCCGCCGTTCGCGCACATAGCGGGCAAAGATCAGCGGTGTCAGTTCGGGCTGCAATTGCAGGCCCAGCTGCGTGGCCGTCAGCCAGAAGCGCTGCATGGCGCGGCCGGCCGCCACGTAATCGTCGACCTGGCGCGGCGGCGCATCGGCCAGCAAGGCAAAATGCGCCGCACAATACATGCCGGGTAGCAAGTCCATCTGCAGCCGCGGCGCCAGGGTGCCGCCCAACCAGGTATTGAAAAAGTCCACGCGGCGCCAGCTTTGCATGATCCAGCGCATCAGCCTGGCCGTCAGCGGGTCCACGCCCAGCGCCTGGTCGGGGATGCGGTCGACGCTGAAGCGCGCGCCCCACTCGATCACGTCGCGGTGCACCTTGTGCGCCTCGGGCATGGTCAGGCGCAAGCGGGCATTGTCGAACATCAGCCGTGCACACGCCCATCTGGCCTGCCAGCCTTCGAACCACAGTACGCTGTAACCGGCCGGCAAGCTGGCCGCCAGCGCCGCCTTCTCGCTGGCCCGCAAGCGGCGCGTGCTCAGGCGCCGGCGCTGCACGCTGCGCTGGCGCAGGAACGCCGTCAGCGGGTCGGCAGCCAGGCCTGCTTCGTCCATAAAACGCACGTCGAAGGTCGGCAAGGTATCGGGCATGCCGCCGCGCCGCCGCGCCTGCATGCGCAAGCCATGGCTGCTGGCCACCAGTGCCATGCTTTCCAGCAAGGCGCCCAGCGACAGCTGGCTGGGGTGGCCATCGAGGTCGTAGACGCAGTGCGTGCGCGTATCGTGGCCATGCACGACCACCTGGCGCGGGCCGCGCACCTCGAAACGCCACGGCTGGGTGTTATCGCCGCTGGGCGCCCAGCGGGCCTGGTCGAGGATGTCTTCCAGCACGCTATCCATCGGAACAAAAGCTGCCATCACGCCCCCCTGGCGGCGCGGCGCCGGCGGATGATGGCCATGGCCAGCCTTTGCAGCGGATGGCGGTTGCCGCCGGGCCGCCAGGTATGCACCAGCTTGTTGCGGTAGGCGTCGAAATGCATGCCGCGCGGCGCGGCCATCACCTTGCCGCGCTTCAACAGGATTTTCAGCGCCTCCGTGGCCGCCGCGCCCGCGCACAATTGGCAGCCCATGCTGGTCGATGGTCCGCGCCGCTCCTGCAGATTGATGGCCGTGGGATCGACCAGATAGGGACCGTGCAAGCCTGCCGGGGCCAGCCCGACCAGGAAACGCAGGGCCTTTTCTTCTTCCGGCAAATCGCCCCAGCCGAAATATTGCTCGAACGTCATCTGGCCCGGCAGGAAATTCAGGACCGCCGTGCCCATGCCCAGCGGCGCGGCCGTGATGGCCGGAATGCCCAGCTGGGCGCACATGGCAAACGTGGCCTGGCGCGCGGGAAAGGCAAAGAAATCGAGGCCATCCACATATAAATCAACCCGGTCGAAAAAATCGGCCAGGTTGCTTGCATGCACGCCGTTCGGATATTGCTTGATCTGCAGTTCGGGATTGATATCGAGCGCCATGCGCGCCATCACCTCCACCTTGGGCTGGCCCAGGGTGGACATCATGGCGCCCGCCTGGCGGTTGAAATTGGCGATATCGAAGGTGTCGAAGTCAGCGATATGAAATGCGCCTATGCCCAGCCGCGCCAGGGTCAGCAAATGTACGCCGCCCACGCCGCCCACGCCGGCAATGGCGACCCGCTTGCCGCGCAAACTGTCTTGCTCTGCCCGCGTCACCCAGCCCAGGTTGCGGGCAAACGCCGCGTGATAAGAAAAACCATCCGTCATGCTCACCCCTGTTGATTGTCCCGATGGGACCAGAAATGATCAGACAGCCAGTGTTTTAAAAAGTTCCAAAGAAAAAAACAAACGGGCGGCGCCACCTGGTAGCACCGCCCGTAAAAATATTTATCAGCCACCTACGAACGCCACAGCGCCTGAGCAAAAATCAGGCGAGGGCTTCCTTGGCTGCTTCTTCCGGGGTCAAGCCGTCATAGAACTGGTCGGTAAACCACTCGACCTGCTCTTCGATATGTTCTTGCGCCTGCGCCACCGTGGCGCCGCCGGCCACCAGGAAGCCCTCGACTTCGATGCACCAGTTAATCAGTTCCAGGGTTTCCGGATCGAGTTCTTCTTTCTTAGCCATCTTCAGTTCCTAGTTAGTTGCGGTATTGCTTGGACAGGCGACAGTTTAACAGCTCTGCCGCCCGTGCTTGCCTGCAATCAACGCACCTTGACCGGCGAGACCTTGCTACCAGACAATTTCTTCGCTTCCGGATACAGCACCACCTGCACATAATTATTCATGTCCAGATAGCGCTGGGCCGCCAGTTTCACCGCTTGCGGCGTGATGGCGTTGACGCGCTGGTCAAATTGCAGGATTTGCGCCGGGTCGCGGCCCTGGGTCACGGAAGCAACCAGCTGGTTCATCCAGTAATTGTTTTCCTGCATGGATTTTTGATGACGCGTGATCCAGTTCAGCTTGACCTTCTCCAGGTCGGCCGCCGTCGGGCCATCCGTCTTGATCTTGTTGATTTCAGCAAACGCCGCCGCGATCACCTTATCCACGTTTTCCGGCGCCGTCGGCAAGGTCAGCGCCACCGCATAATGGCCGTAGGGATGCTGGCCCATGGAGGTTTCAAAACCACCGCCGTAGATCATGCTCATCTTTTCGCGCAGCACTTCGATCACTTTCAGGTTGAGCACTTCCCCCAAAGCCTGCAAGGTCAGCTTTTGCTCGTCCGTATAGGCCACGTCGCCATTGAAGGTAATCGAAATCGTACTCTTCGGTTCGCTGCCCACCCGCACTTCCTTTTTCACCACCCCGGCCACCGGGCGCAGGCCCACGTCGCGGTAGGCGTGCGGCAGGTCCGCCACCGGCAAGGTGCCCAGGTAGCTGGCGATCAGCGGCTTGATCCTGTCGACGTCAAAGCTGCCCGTGAAGACAAAGGTCATGCCGCGCGCACTCGAAAAACGCTGCTGGAACACATCGAAGGCGCGGTCCAGGCTGACCTTGTCGAAGTCCGACGCGCGCGGCACGCCTTCCACGCGCGGGCCGTCGCCAAACGTGGCGTGCTGGATGGCATCGTAAAACACGGCTTCCGGCTGCAGCAGCACGTTTTTGGCCAGGTCTTGCTGCTTGCCGATAAACGACTGGTACAGGCCCGCATCCTTGCGCAGATGGGTAAAGTACAGATGCACCATTTGCAGCATCGATTCCACGTCGGCACTGCTCGACGAGCCGCCCAAGCCTTCGCTCAGCTCGCCCAGCGAGGCGCCCACATTGACCGTCTTGCCAGCCAGGACCTTTTGCAAGTCCAGCGGCGCCAGGTCTTTCAAGCCCATGCTGCCGATCACGGCGCTGGCATAGCGGGCATTGTAGATATCGGCGTCGCCAAACAACGACTGCCCGCCGAAACGCGTCGAACCCATCAGCACCTGGTCATTCTTGAAATCCGTGGGCTTGAGCAGCACGCGCACACCATTGCCCAATGTCAATTCCGTCACGCCAATCGCGCTGTTGAGCGTTTCGCTGGCGATGCTGCCGCCGGCCGGCGGAGCATCCATCAGCTTGCTTGCAAACGCTTTCTCCGTGCGCGGCTCGACCGTTTTCTGTTCCGCTTGCGCCACCGCGTCCAGCAATTGCTGCTGGGTCGGCACGCTCGCGGCCTTGTCGCCGGGCTTCGGCGTGGCACCCATGAAGACCACCAGTTTCTTTTGCTGGTCAGGGATCACCTTGGCAACCGTCTCATTGATTTCCTGCAAGGTTACTTGCGGCAACAGTTCCTGTGCATACATCAACTCGTTGGCGATGCCGGGGATGGCTTCCTGCTCCAGGAAGTTGCGCGAATACTCGGCCACGAAACCGGCCGAATCGGACTTGTCGCGCTCGCTGTATGCGCGCTCGTAATTGCGCAGCATGTTCTTGCGCGCACGGTCCAGCTCATCCTGCGTAAAACCGAAGCGGCGCGCCCGCTCGTCTTCTTGCACCAGCGCATCGATGGCCGGCTGCACGCCGCCCTTGCCCAGCAAGGCATAGGCGCTGAACGATTCATAGCCGCGCACCAGCTTGCCCATGCTGCTGCCACCCTGGATAAACGGCGGATTGGCTTGCTGCGTCAATTCCTGCATGCGCGCGCTGAGCATCTGGCCATACAGGTTTTCGATCATCTGGCGGCGGTAGTCGGCGATCGTCACCGCTTCGGGCGCGGGACGGATCGGGTAGCGGATGAAGACCGTGTCGTCCGGCGCTTCCTTGTCGGTAATGACCAGCGCTTCCGTCTGCGAGCGCTGCGGCACTTCCGCATACAGGCGCGGACGCGGCTTGGCCGGGTTCTTCAGCTTGCCGAAGTGCGCGCGTATCATCGCTTCAGCCTGTTTTGGATCGACATCGCCCACCACCATCACGGCCATCAGGTCCGGACGGTACCAGTCATTGTAGAAACGCTTGATGGTGGCCGGCTTGAAGGTCTTCAGGATGGATTCCTTGCCGATCGGCATACGCTCCGCATAACGCGACCCGTTCAGCAGTTTTGGGTACAGCAGCTTGTTCATGCGGTCGTTGGCGCCCTTGCCCAGGCGCGCCTCTTCCAGGATGATGCCGCGCTCGCTGTTGATGTCGGCCGGATTGAATTTCAAGCCATGCGCCCAGTCTTCCAGCACCAGGAAACCCTTTTCCAGGTTTTCCTTCTTCGTGGTGGGAATCGGCAACACGTAGACGGTTTCATCGAAACTCGTGTAGGCGTTCAGGTCGGCGCCGAACTTGACGCCGATCGATTGCAGATATGAAATGAGTTCATTGCGCTTGAAGTGCGTCGAACCATTGAAGGCCATGTGTTCGGTGAAATGGGCCAGGCCTTGCTGGTCTTCATCTTCCAGGATGGAGCCGGCCTTGACCACCAGCCGCAATTCCACTTTCTGCGCCGGCCGGTCATTTTTCTTGATGTAATACGTCAGGCCATTTGGCAGTTTTCCTACGGTAACTTCAGGCGCCAGCGGCAAGGGATCGCTCAGGCGGATTTCAGCTTGGGCCATGCAAGCGCAGGCCAACAGGACAGCGCCCGAGATCAGGCGTAATTTACTCAGCTTCATTTATTCTCATAGGTAAGATTCGGTAAGCGTACCTTACACCGAATTGCCCCACCCGCCATTAAAAACAGCTTAGAGAGTATTACCATTTAGAAATGATTTGAAAACAATTTGGAAACGGCGCCCTCGCCTGCCGGCTTTTTTCATCTGTGCTAAAGTATTGCCGTCGGTCATGTGGACCGGCATAACAATACGTCTTCGGGGCGGGGTGCGATTCCCCACCGGCGGTAGAGACCGGCAACGGCCAAGCCCGCGAGCGCTTGTCAGACTTCGTTTGGCAGGGTCAGCAGATCTGGTGTGACTCCAGAGCCGACGGTATAGTCCGGATGAAAGAAGATGTGCAGTAGTGTGATGTCCCATCGCCACGCCGATGCGGCCAGTTGCGTCTATTCGCTTGCCCTGTAGCGTTTTTCGCCCATGCGAGGAGCGTTTTACCATGTTAGTCAACAGCTACACCGTTGTTTCCGATGACCTTGAAGGTCGCATCCAGTCTGCCCTGGCCGCCATGCGCGCCGGCATCCCCGTCATCCTGCTCGACGATTTCGACCGTGAAAACGAAGCCGACCTGATTATTTCGGCCGAGAAATTGACGAATGAAACCATGGCCCTCCTGATCCGCGAATGCAGCGGCATCGTCTGCCTGTGCCTGCCCACCGAGACCGTCAGCGCGCTGGAATTGCCACCGATGTCGGCCGACAACGGCAGCCGCTACGGCACGCCGTTCACCGTATCGATCGAAGCGCGCGAGGGCGTCACCACGGGCGTATCGGCTGCCGACCGGGTCACCACCATCCGCGCCGCCATCGCCCAGGATGCCAAGCCGTCCGACCTGGTCCGTCCTGGCCACGTCTTCCCGCTGCGCGCCGCACCGGGCGGCGTACTCGAACGTCGTGGCCACACGGAAGGCTCGGTCGACCTGTCGCGTCTGGCAGGCCTGAGCCCGGCCGCCGTGCTGTGCGAACTGATGAATCCGGACGGCACCATGATGCGCGGCGACGATATCGAACGTTTCGCCGAACTGCACGGCATGCCCATCCTCACCATCGAAGAGATGGTGGCATGGCGCAAGAAACATAACGTTTAAACTATCTTCAGGCAGTGACCGCCTTGGGCAAATGCACATGGCGGTACACCAGGCTGGCCGCCAGCGCATAGCCGGCGGCCATGATGGCGTAGGCCAGCGGCAAGCGCAGCGACCAGTCCGGCAACATGTGCAGGATGGTGCCGATCAAGGCCACCCCCACCAGCGCGCCGATCTGGCGGTTGGCGTTCAAGGCGGC
This sequence comes from Janthinobacterium sp. Mn2066, assembly GCF_049319705.1. Taxonomy (NCBI): domain Bacteria; kingdom Pseudomonadati; phylum Pseudomonadota; class Betaproteobacteria; order Burkholderiales; family Oxalobacteraceae; genus Janthinobacterium; species Janthinobacterium sp. Mn2066. The sequence continues at coordinate 49,045 of NZ_JBMOUF010000004.1, forward strand.
CGCCGCGCTATTCGCATATTGCTTGCCAGCCACGCGCATCACGGTGGCCGTCATGGCGGGAATCGCAATGCCGATCGCCACGTTCATCACGGCCGTGCCCAGCGCCAGCAAGACATACGGCGTATCGGGCTTCAAGCCCATCAGCACCAGCGCCATCACGGCCGCCACCAGCAAGCCATACAGCATGGGCGGACGCGTGCCATAGCGGGCCGAGATCGCGCCGGCCGAGAAATTGCCCACCGTATAGGCCGCCATCAACGGCAACAAGTGCAAGCCCGACTGCAAGGCATCGGCGCCGCGCACTTGCTGCAGATATAAACTGAGCAGGAACAACTGGCCAAACACGCTGAAATTGATCAGGAAGCCCACGCCGTTGGCGGCGCCAAAACTGCTGTTCTGGAACAAGGCACGCGGCAGCACCGGATGGCTGCCGCTGCGTTCACGCGCCAGCAGCGCGCCAGCAGCGACCACGGTCAGGGCCAGGGCCGTCAACACGGCCGGCGACAGCCAGCCCAGGGCCGGGCCTTCGATCAGCACGAAGCTCAGGCCTGCCAGCGCCAGCACGCCCAGCCCATGACTGAGCAGCGACAAATCGCGCGGCTGCCTTGCGGGCGCCGCCAGCAGTACTTGCGCCATCACGATGGCCAGCAGGCCGATCGGAATATTCACCCAGAACACGCTGCGCCAGCCAAACTGGTGCACCAGGATGCCGCCGATCAGCGGTCCCGAAGCGCCGGCCACGCCGACCAGCGCCGACCAGGCGCCCAGCATGCGCGTGCGCACTTTTTCATCCTCGAAACTGTGCGTCAGCAAGCTCAGGGAACTGGGCATGAACAGGGCCGCGCCGGCGCCTTGCAGCAGGCGCGCGGCCGTCAGGAAATGGCCATTGGGCGCAGCGCCGCACAGGATGGAACCCAGCAGGAAGATGCCCAGGCCCGTCTGGTAAATGGTTTTCGGGCCAAAACGGTCGGCCAGCGCGCCGCCGGCCAGCAGCAGCGCGGCAAACGTCAGGGTATAGCCATCGACCACCCACACCAGGCCGGTGAGCGGGATATGCAGGTCGCGCGAGATATCGGACAACGCCACATTGACGGCGGTGACATCGATCATGGCCATCACGAAGCCGAAGGCCAGGGTCGCCAGGACGAGGAAGTTACTGGAACGGGGTACAACAGAAGCAGCAGCAGACACGGTCTTTCCTTGAGAGCAGGCGGACCGGTCATTGTAGGAGTGTTGCGTGATGCAGTAAATACGCATAAACTCGGCACTCCGATGCAAAAATGCATCACTTGAAAAATTGCTATATGGATTGGGATAACGCCCGCATCTTTCTGGCCATCGGCCGCGCCGGCACCCTGCGCGGCGCGGCGGCCTTGCTGCACATCGACCAGGCCACCTGCGGACGCCGCCTGGCCGCGCTGGAAACGTCGCTGGGTGCGCGCTTGTTCCTGCGCACGCCGTCCGGCTACCTGCCCACGCCCGCTGGCGAACTGGCCCTGAAGGCGGCCGAAGCCATGGAAAAGGCGGCCGACAAGCTGCAGCGCGACATGCAGGGCGTCGACAACCGCCTGTCCGGCCTGGTGCGCCTGGCCACCACCGACACCATGGCGTGCCATTTCATCATCAGGGCCATCCAGAACCTGCACGCGATCCATCCCGATATCCGCGTGGTGCTCAACGTGGCGCCGCAGATGGCCAGCCTGACGCGGCGCGAAGCCGACCTGGCCGTGCGCGCCGCCCGCCCGCTGGACCCCGACCTGGTGTCGCGCCACCTGATCAAGCGCAGCCTGGGCCTGTATGCCGCCAAGAGTTACCTGGCCGTGCGTGGCGAACCCGTGCGCGGCACCGGCCTGGCCGGCCACGACATCGTGATTTACCACGAGTCGGTGACGCCGCGCCATGCGGAAAAAATCGCTGGCGAGCCGGTCACCAACGCCCGGGTGGCGATGGAAGTCAATACCGGCATGATGCTGCAGGAAGCCACGCGGGCTGGCCTGGGCGTGGCCGAACTGGCGACCCACCTGGGCGACGGCGACCCACTGTTGCAGCGCATCTGGCCCGAGGTGGCCGAACCGTACGACGTGTGGCTGGTGATGCACAACGACCTGTCGCGCTCGGCGCGGGTGCGGGCGGTGGCCGACGCGATTATCGACACCGTGCGCTGACGCCTGCCGCACCATACCGGCTGTATCGCGTGCCGTCCCCGTCTGATGCTAAGATGCCATGATGAGCCGCTCCGCCTCCATCATCATCAGCCTGCGCCGCCTGAACCGGACCACCATCGCGTGGCTGGCCAGCTGGTGGCGCCTGGCGCATTTCTCCATCCTGATCTTTTCGCTGGGCCTGTCGCCATCGAGCTATAACCGCAAGCACCGCCCCGTGCTGGCGTACCGGCTGGTCACCAATACGGCCCCCAACCTGGTCTGGTTCAGCGTCGCCTGCGCACTGGTCAGCCTGGTGCTGATACGCATCGTGGTGGTCAGCGCGCAAAGTTATGGCCTGTCGCGCTATGCGCTGGAAATGGTGGTGCGCGTGCTGGTGCTGGAATTGATCCCCCTGACAGCCGCCCTGTTCGTGGCCTTGCGCATCACCCTGCCCGACGGCATTGCGTTTGCGCAAATGCGCGCCTCCGGCGTGCTCGACACCATGCAGCGCCAGGGCAAGGATCTGCTGCGCGGCGAATATTTTCCGCGCGTGATGTCCGGCATCTTCGCCGTGTGGATGCTGGCCATCGTCAGCTGCGTCACTTCGCTGATCCTCGCCTATCTGACCATCTACGGCTTTACGCCATGGGCGCTGCAAGGCTACACGCGCGTGGTGGGCCAGATCTTCAACCCCGCCGTGGCCCTGATCCTGATGCTGAAAGTGATCTTCTTCAGCTTTGCCGTGGCGCTGATCCCGCTCGCCTCGTCGTACTACCAGGAAGACGCGCAAAGCCGCCGCAGCCGCCTGTGGGCCGCGCACGGCCTGTCGGAAATGCTGCGCCTGTTTACCGTCATCCTGCTGATCGAAGTCGCTTCGCTGATGGGAAACTACTATTAAATGACGAACGATGATGCCCGCCCACCGTCCAACACAGAGCCTGAAGCCATGAGCCAGACACCCATACCCGACCAGGCCGACATCACGGCGCCCGATTCCGCCCTGCCCGCGCCGCCGCCCGTGCGCCATGCCGAACTGAAGGCCGCCATTTTGCTCGTCTCGATGTTCGTGCTGATCGTCGGCTCCGTGCTGTACCTGATGTATGCGCGCGGCGCCTTCGAGGCGACCCAGGTGCTGGTGCTGACCACCGACGATTCCGACGGCGTGGTGGTAGGCGCCGACCTGACTTTTTCCGGCTTTCCCATCGGCCGCGTGCAGCGCATCGAGCTGTCGCCGGACGGCAAGGCGCGCGTCATCATCGACGTGCCCAAAACCGATGCGCACTGGCTGCGCACCAGCAGCATCTTTACCCTGGAACGCGGCATCGTGGGCGGCGCCAAGCTGCGCGCCTACAGCGGCATCCTGACCGACCCGCCGCTGCCCGACAACGCCACCCGCGATCTGCTGGTGGGCGACATGGCGGCGGAAATCCCGCGCCTGCTGGCTGCCGCCAAGGATTTGCTGAACAACCTGGGCACCCTGACGGGCGCCGATTCCCCGCTCGACTCCACCTTGCGCAACGTGCAGGCAGTGACGGGTAAGCTGAGCGGCCCGGCAGGCGCGATGGGCCTGATTACGGGCAACGACAAGCAGTCGCAATTGCTGATCGACCGCGCCAACGCGCTGCTGCTCACGGCCGACCAGCTGGCCCGCCGCACCGACGGCCTGGTCGCCAACGCCGACACGCGCGTGTTCGGCGACAAGGGCGTCATGACGGATGCACAGGCCACCATCGTGCAACTGAACGCGCTGCTGGCCGATACCCGCAACAGCCTGAAAAAAGTCGACGCCGTGCTGGTCGAGGCGCAAGCCGTGGGCGCCAACGCCAAGGCCGCCACGGCCGACCTGGGTCCGCTGCGCGCCGACGTGGAAAGCAATCTGCGCAAGGTCGAACAACTGGTCAATGAAATCAACCGCAAATGGCCGTTCAAGCGCAATCCGGAGATCACCCTGCCATGAGAATTGTCAACACCACCCTGTGCGCCCTGGCCGTGGCCGCCTCGGCAACACTGGCCGCCTGCTCCAGCGGCCCGCCCGTGCCCGACTGGAAAATGAATGCGCAAAGCTCGGTCGAGCGCTTCCAGGCAGCCTATCTGAATGGCAATGCGCTGATCGAACAGACGGAATTTGGCCGCGCCCGCGACCAGGTAGGATCAACCGGCAAGATCGATCTGATCGCCCGCATCGAACTGCTGCGCTGCGCCACGCGCGTGGCCAGCCTGGTCTTCGAAGAATGCACGGGATTCGAAGCGCTGCGCAATGACGCCTCGCCAGCCGACCGCGCCTACGCCGACTACCTTGCGGGCAAAGCCGGTATCGATCTCACGCTGCTGCCAGAAGCGCAGCGTGCCGCAGCCGGCGCCAGCAGCGACACGGCGGCGGCCAGTGCCGTGGCCGCGATCAAGGACCCGCTGTCGCAACTGGTGGCGGCCGGCGTGCTGCTGCGCTCCAAGCGCGCCACGCCCGCCTTGCTGGACACGGCCGTGGCCACGGCCTCCGACCAGGGCTGGCGCCGCCCGCTGCTGGCCTGGCTGGGCGTGCAGCGATTGCGCGCGGAACAGGCTGGCGATGCGCAGGAAGCCGAACGTATCCGCCGCCGCATGGATATCGTGGAAAAAAGCGGCAAGCCGCTAACTGGATGATTGACCGGCCGGGCAAGGCAAATCGCGATAAAAGATGAATCCACCGAGGCCGATGGACTTGGTGTCTGCCTTGACGCGGTACACCAGCATATTCCTGGCAGCGTCCAGGCGCAGCAGATTCTGGTGCAGCGACACATCGCCATGGCCTTGCGCCAGGATGGTGGTCGGGTGCAGGGTCAGACGCAATTCCGACGAAGCTGCATCGTAAGTCCAGCTGCCGGGATTAAAAAAGGTAAAGCCGCCATCGAAACGCAAACGGCCATCCTTGAACTGGGTGAGGCAGATGCCATCGAATTCGCCGGGCGGGTTATACCAGGTGGCGGCGACGTCGTTATTCAAGCCGGGCGGCGATGCGGACGCCGGGCCAGGCATGGCCGACACGGGTTTCGCCCCGCCCTGTATGCCGGCGCAGGCGACCAGCAAGGCCGCGCACGCAAGGAACCCCGCCAGCCTGATTGTTTTCATCTGCATGCCCGCTCCATTTAGTTGCTCTCAAGAACGGCCATCTTAAAACGGGAAAGCCAGCCGCTCAAGGGGCTGGCGCACATAAGCACCTTTATTTATGGCTATGTCACCGTCAGATATGGGAACTCTCCCAAGCTTGCCTTCAATAATGTTTCAGCAGACAGGATGCGCCTGGCATCGAGTATCCAGCGCCAGCCCAGGTAGTTGGCTAAATACCGTGTCGCCACGCCATGAAAAATGGACAACCATCCGCGCAAGCGACTGTGATACGCGTTCACGTTCTGCACGTGGACTGCGCCGCGCACGCGGATGCCGGCACGCAAGTTGACGGCTTGATGGCTGATGCCCGTTTCCCTGGCAAAGGCGGCATACGCCGCATGGCTATCCGTCACTAGCAGGATGTCGCGGTCGATCACGGGCGGCAAGCAAGTCAAAAGTTGCTTCTTCGTCAGTTGGCCCTTGCCGGTGACGAAATCGATGGTTTGCCCGGTGCGGTCGCGCGCCACCAGGATGCAAACATGTTCGCTGGAAATGCCGCGTTGGCGGGCGTGACCACCACGCCGGCGTGCAGGACGCTGCAAATGCCGCGCCCCTTTTTCTGATTCCAGCAGATACATTTCATCGGCCTCGGTGATGCCATGCAGGCAGCGCGGGCGGTCGGTTTTTGCCAGCGATAAAAAACGGTGGCGCCAGCGAAAGCTGGTATTGCGGTGGATGTCCAACTGCTGCGCCGCCTTGCGTACGGAATCCGAGTTCAACAGGCAATTCGCGTAGTCCAGCCACAAGGCTTTGTGACGCAGATGGGCCAAGGGCGTGCCCGTCAGCGCATTGAATGTTTTGCCGCAAGGCACGCAGCGATAACGCTGCAGATCGTTGGCGCGGCCATGCCGGTGCACATGCCGTGCGTGGCAAGCCGGGCAACATAGCCGCGCCTGAGCCGTGCGTTCGATCAGCGCGACAGCCGCTTGCTCGGGCGGCGTACCGCTCAACATTACTACGCTGTCGAGGCGTTGGCGCCGGGACAGCATGGCGAACTGCGCTATGAATGCCTGCCACTGTGTTTGCAGCATGATGGCCTCCCTGTTTAGCTGGTCTGATCAGTCAGACCTCAGCTTTGCAGGCAGGTTCCCCTATTTAACGAGGACAGAGCCTTATTTATTACCAACTTGCTCCAGCTTGGCCGCCGCTTCGCGCAATTTATCCTTTTTGCTCTTGCGGACGCCTTTCACACCGCCATTCACCGTATCGGTCACGGCGCTGACGGGCATAGGCAATTCCGTCGGCTCGAAGCCGGCCACCACTTCGCGCACGATGCGCAGGTCGTTGCGGTTTTCGATCAGGCGGAAATGCGCTTCCGTATCGGCCGTGATGAAACTGACGGCCGTGCCGCTCTCGCCTGCGCGGCCGGTGCGGCCGATGCGGTGCGTGTAGTCGACGGCCGAGCGGGGCAAGTCGTAGTTGACGACGGCCGGTAAACCAGCGATATCGATGCCGCGCGCCGCCACGTCGGTGGCGACCAGCACCTGCAAGCGGCCTGCCTTGAAGTCGGCCAGCAACTGGCTGCGCGTACCCTGGCTGAATTCGCCGTGGAAGGCGCCCACATGCAGGCCGGCGCGCTGCAGCTTGTTCGCCACGTGTTCGGCCGCGTACTTGGTGGCAACGAAGACCAGCACCCGCTCCCATTGCTGCTGCAGGATCAGGTAGCGCAGCAGCTGCGTGCGGCGCGGCAGGTCGACCGTGATGGCGCGCTGCACGATATCGGGCTTGTCCTGCGGCTCGGAGGCCACCTCGATGCGGGCCGGGTTGGCCAGCAAACTGTCGGCCAGCGCCTGCACGCTGTCGGGGAAAGTGGCCGAGAAAAACAGGTTTTGCCGTTTCGGCGGCAGCAGCGCCAGCACGGCATTGATTTCTTCCGTAAAGCCCATGTCGAGCAGGCGGTCCGCTTCATCGAGCGCGAACAGCGACACGCCGCCCAGTTTCACGGCATTATGCTTGACCAGGTCCAGCAGGCGGCCCGGCGTGGCGACCACGATATCGGCGCCGCCGCGCAAGTCCATCATTTGCGGATTGATCGAGACGCCGCCGAACAGCACGGAAATTTTCAGCTTGACGGGCAGCGGCTTGGCCAGCGCATGCACGGTCTGCCCCACCTGCGCCGCCAGTTCGCGGGTGGGCACCAGGATCAGCGCGCGCACCTGGCGCGGGCCGGCAGCGGGCGCCATCAGGGCTTGCAGCAGCGGCAACGCATAGGCGGCCGTCTTGCCGGAACCCGTCTGCGCGGCGCCCAGCACATCGCTGCCGCGCAGGATGGCGGGAATGGCGGCGGCCTGGATGGCCGTCGGCGCGGCATAGCCGGCTTTCTCGACAGCGCGGACCAGGGCGGGAATCAGACCCAGTGAGGAAAATGGCATAGCGGGCCTTCGTGTATTCTTGGAAAGGCGCCAGTATAAAGCAATGCCAGTCCAGGCCCAACCAGGCGCCCGCTCCAACACCGGCTATGGCCGTTTGCGTCCCTGCACCTGCTTGGGCATTTGCAGGCTCGGGTAACCATCTTCATCGTAGCCGGGCATGCCGCGCCGGATCGCATGCGAAAAATCGCGCTCGTCATTGGCCGCCCGCGCCCGTGCCGTGATATGGCCGCCATCGCGCAATTGCTGGAAGGTCCAGCCCGGCACCAGTCCCCGCACGTCGAACAGGTAGCGGTCCAGGTAACCGGAGGCCAGCAAGCGGTAATCGACGGGCAGGCCAGGCACGATGCGGCGCACCATCTCGAACACGATGGTGGTGCAATTGGCCGTCAGGGTATTGTAGAACTGCGGCTGGTTTTTCAGCGATTGCGCTTCGTCCAGGTAGGCCAGGAACAGCGAACGCATGGCGGCGCGCGGCATCATCACGCGGTACAGATGCATGTCTTCGCCACGCGCATTGGTGCGCACGCGCAGGATGTCGCGCTCGTCGGCGGCGATCAGGCTCATTTCAAAATGCTTGAAAAAGCCGCCGATGGCGGAAAAACTCTCGCCCTTTTCCTTGCGGATTTCAATCGAAAACGTCAGGAAGCGGCCATCGGCAAAACCGAACGACACCAGCGTATGCGCGATGAATGGCCCGGTCCAGTACGACAGCGCCGTATCGACCGTGCGCAGCTCGTCGAGGTTGTAGCTGCGCTGCTCCCACTTGACCGTGTAGTCGTCATCGCTGCGCCAGTCGAAATTGCGCACATTGTCCAGGGTGACGATATTGCCCCGGAGCGTGCCCGTCACATTGTGCGCCACGTCATCGGCCCAGGTACGTTCCTGCCTGGGTCCGATCAAGCTCCACCACAGCAGCATCAGCACGAAACCGCCCGCATACGGCAGCAGCACGGAGGCGCCGCGATGCCGCCACCACAGCGCGACGCTGGCCACACCCAGCCCGGCCCACAGCAGCGCGCCGATGGTTTGCGCGGCCGCGCCGCCGCCGAGGTGGTACCACAGCGCCAGCGCGCCCCACAGCGCGCTCAACAGAATAATAAAAGAAGCGGCAGCCTTGCCGATGGTGCGCAGCACGGCGCTTGCACGGTCTGATAAGAAAGTCATGCCGCGATTATAAGACGAAGTTCAGAAAAGCAAGTTTTAATGGTGTGCCAGAAGATCCGGGCGACCAGGGCACGGCATGACCCGGTGCCCCGCATCCACTTACTTCAGCTTACTTCAATTTGGCCGCCAGTTCCGCCACCCGCTTGCCCAGCAGGCGGGCCGTTTCCAGGTCGCCGCTGCGTGGCGCTTCGTCCGGCGATGCATCCGATGGCGAAATCGCCAGCGCGCCGCCAAAGCCGGCGCTCCAGTTGACGTCGGCCGGGCCATGCTCTTTCTTGTTCGATGGCAAGATGCCCGTGCCCACCCATATCTGGCTGTGCTGCATCGCCAGGGTCCAGAAATACTGGATGGTCGAGAATTTATCGCCATTGAGCGAGGCCGAATTCGTAAAGCCGGCGGCAACCTTGTTTTTCCAGTCCTGGCCGAACCAGGCGCTGGACGACTTGTCGGCGAATTTCTTGAACTGCCATGCGGGGCCGCCCATATAAGTCGGACTGCCATAGATGACGGCGTCGGCCTTGCCGATCACGGCCAGGGCTTCCTCGGGCAAGTCGCCGTTCTGGTCGATCCGGTACAGATGCACCTGGGCGCCGGCCACGCTGGCGGCGCCGGCCTGCACGGCCTCGGCCTGTTTGACGGTGTGGCCGTAGCCGCTGAAATACACGATTGCAATGCTGGTCATGGTTTTTTCCTTAAAAAGTGATGGGTGGAACAGGTGGCCACGCGCCGATCTGGTTCAGCATGCCAAACCAGTCTTCCAGGTGCCAGGTATGCGTAATGCGGTCCGCATCCAGATAATGAAACTCGTGGATCGCAATGGCAATAGGTTTGTTAGTTGCGGGAATGCCAAAAAACTCGCCGCGATGAGTGCCCGTGATCTGCGCCCGCACGGCGGCGCGGCCGTCACGGCCGAACATATCGAGAATCGTGATGCGCACATCCGGGAAGGCGGCGCCAAACATTTCAACCACAGGCTTCATGCCGGCCAGGCCAGGCTGCTGGCCGGGGCCGAGCGGCGTGTCTTGCCATGCTGGCACCAGCGCCTGCTCCAGCAGGTCGGGATTGCGCTCGTTGAAGGCGCGGTACAGGGTTTCGATGGCGAGTTGCTGGGCCTGTGTCAGGCCGTTTTGCTGCATGCTCATGATGGGCTTTCTGTCTCAGTGAATGACACGGTCACTGTAGCAAGCCACCACAACGCAAGTCCAATCGATAATTGATATGCGGTATTATCCATGGCATGGATTTACATGGAATCGACCTCAACCTCCTCGTCGCCTTCGACGCCCTGATCTGCGAGCGCAACGTGACGCGCGCCGGCGTGCGCATCGGCCGCACCCAGCCCGCGATGAGCGCGGCGCTGGCCCGCCTGCGCCTGCTGCTGAAAGATGAACTGTTCGTGCGCAGCGCGAGCGGCTTGCAGGCCACACCGCGCGCGCTGGAACTGGCCGTGCCGCTGGGCGAGGCGCTGGCCAGCATCCAGCGCACGCTGGACTTCACGCAAGACTTCATCCCGGCCAGCGCGACGATCCGCTACACCCTGGCCGTCTCTGACCACCCCGCCTTCGTGCTGCTGCCCGCGCTGCTGAAACGGCTGGCGCAGCAGGCGCCCGGCATGACGCTGCGCATCAAGTCTTGCACGGCGCGCGAAGAGGCGCTGTCGCTGCTCGACGCGGGCGAGGCCGATGCGGCAATTGGCGTACCTGGCGGCAATACGCCACGCATTCCCACCATGCCGCTGTTCGAGGAGCACTTCGTCTGCGTGGCGCGCAAGGGCCATCCGCTGGCCAGCCAGGACATGACACTGGAACGTTTTTTGAGCTACCAGCACTTGCTGGTGTCGCCGGAAGGCGATGGCGTGGGCCACGTCGATGTGTGGCTGGCGCAAAGGCAGCGCCAGCGCCGGATCGCCATCACGCTGCCGCATATGTATGCAGCGCCAGCCATTATCGCCGGCAGCGACTTGCTGGCCACCATGATGGCCGGCGTGGTGGCGGCCAGCGGACTGGGTAGTGCGCTGGCGGTGCTGCCGCTGCCCGGCATCGAACTGCCGCCCGTGCCCTTCGTGCTGCACTGGCACCGCCGCAACGATGCGCATCCGGCACAGCGCTGGCTGCGCGAACAGATCGTGCTGTTATGCCGCGAGCTGTATGGCATTGATCACGCCTCTTGAATTCCCGTTCTTGAGATGGCGACGCGCTCGCAAAGACAGATTGCCATCTAATTAATTTCATGAGAGCATCTTTATTTATCCATATGCTGATTGTGACAAAACAGATGACTAAAAAAATCCCGCAATTTATCTGGATCGGCCTGGCCACGGCCGCCGGCACCCTGCTGTACACACGCTTCCTGGGAGCCGAGCAGCAGTTCGACTGGGGACGCGCCATCGTTGTCGGCCTGGTTTGTGCGCTGGGGAACTTTATCTGGCCGACAAAAAAATAACGCTGCCACATGCACGAATCTCCTCCCGAAGCAGCGCTCCTTATCACGGAACGGCTGATACTCAAGCGCCCCAGCATGGATGATGCGGCCAGCCTGCTGGCTTTTCGGATAGCAACACGCGAACATCTGCAGGCATGGGAGCCTGCGCGCAGCGCAGCCTTTTATACCCTGGCAGCGGTGGAAAGCCAACTACGCGGGATGCTGCTGCAGATCGAGCATCAATCAGCAGTCTACTGGCAACTACATGTGCGGCAAGAACAAGGCGAGTCAAAAATCATCGGCGCGTGCAGCTTCACCAATATCGTGCGTGGCCCCTTCCAGGCTTGCTACCTGGGATTTTCCCTTGCCAGCGAGTACGAAGGCCAGGGACTGATGCAGGAAGCGCTGCAAGCGGCGATTGCCGATATCTTCAACCGTCACGGGCTGCACCGCATCATGGCCAATTACCAGCCGCACAACCAGCGCAGCGGGCAATTACTGAGCCGACTGGGATTCGAACGGGAAGGCCTGGCCCGCGCTTATCTGCACATCAATGGCGCCTGGGCCGACCATATTTTGACTTCCCTGATCCATCCCCGGCCAGCCGGCGCGCCATAAAAATACATCAGGAGACAACTTGCAATCGACTTCGCTCTACGCCTTCGCCGGCAGCCTCAATTCTCTGTTGATCGTCATCAGCCTGTATGGCTTGTGGTCGCAGCTGAAGAAAATCTGGCAACGCAAGCAGGATCAGCATATCGCCAGCGGCAAGCGCACCGAGATTCTGTCGATCAACCAGTTCACCGTCAGCTTCCTCGCCTACAACGCATTTTTTGTGTATGGCTATACGATTACGCCATTCAACCATTACATCGTCTGGCCGCGCCTGCTCGCATCATTGATCGCCCTGGGCATTCTGTTCGAGATTTACCGCGATCGCCGCAGCACGACTGCGCGTTACGCCCTGCTCGCCTGTGCGCTGCTGCTGGGTGCCGGTATCGTCGGACTGCTGTTCGGGCCGACGTTCAGCGATCAAAAACGGCTGATCTCGCAAAGCCTGATCGTCGCCGTCACCCTCTTGCTGGCGCAGGGTTATGCACATCAGATCCGCCTGATTTACCGCTCGGGCAAGACGGGCGCCGTGTCGCTGAAGATGAGCCAGTTCATCCTGGCGATGGATATCAGCACCATCTTCTTTGCCTGCGTGATGGGACTGTCCACGGGTTGGCCTTTGTTGTTGCTGGCCAGTGTCAGCGCCATGACCAAGCTGATCATCATGTGGCTGTTCCGCTGGGAAAAGAGCAGTCCCGCCGCGCGCAGCAAGCGGCAGGCGCTGGCCTGATCGGCACGAAAAGCGACTAGAATGGTCTTGTCATCCACTGCCCGAGGCCAGACCACCATGCACCTGTCCAACGCCACCCCCATCCTGCGCATCTTTTCCGTCGCCAAGGCGTACGAGTTTTATGTGGACTTCCTGGGCTTCAGCAAGGACTGGGAACACCGCTTCGATCCGACCGCGCCTGTCTATATGCAGGTGCAACGGGGCGAACTGGTCCTGCATTTGTCCGAGCACCATGGCGACGCCACGCCGGGCGCGGCCCTGTTGATACCCGTCGATGACATTGCTGCCCTGCATGCCGAATTGACGGCAAAGAATTATCCGTATGCCCGGCCCGGCATCAGCGACGAGGAATGGGGCCGCATCCTGGAAGTGGGCGATCCATTCGGCAACAAGCTGCGCTTCTGGCAGCGCAATTAATCCTATGCCAGGCGGCTATTCAAATAGCCAGACAGCACCAGCTTGAATTCCGCCACCAGTTGCATACGTTCGGCGGCATCGGCCTGCGACAGCAGCGGGTTCAGGCTTTTCACTACTTGCAGGGCCACATTGGCCAGCCGCAAGGCTTGCTCATCATTCAACGCCGGCTGCTTTTGCTGGAAGGCGCGGCCAAACCGTTCACGCAGCCGCAGGCGCGCATCGGCGTCGCGCCGGTAATTGAGCGAAGCGTTCAGGACGGCAAAATACGCGGGATGCTGGGTGGAAAAGTCCACCATCAAATCGATGATGCGATCCGACAACTCCTGCACGCTCAGCCCTTCCGCCACGACAATCAAACCATCCCAGCGGCTTTCCATTTCTTCGCCATACAAGACCCGCAAGGCGCGCACGATGGCATCCTTGTTGGGAAAATACTGGTACAAGGCGCCGATCGACGAGGCGGAACGGGCGGCAATCGCCGTCATGGTGGCTGCGTCGTAACCGTTTTCAGCGATTACCTCGGCAGCGGCCGCCAGCATGGTCTGCATGCGCTGGGCGCCACGCTGTTGTTGCGGCGTGCGGCGGGCGTTTTTTGACGTGGCATTAGGATCTGAGGACATCCTCAGATTATAGCGTATAATAATCTGAGCCTACCCTCACATATAGGAGCAACCATGAACGCCCTCAATTCCATTTCATTTGATCCAGCCAGCACCGCCCTGGTGCTGATCGACTTGCAGCACAGCAATGTGGCGCGCGAACTGGCACCCCACTCCGCGCAACAGGTCGTGGCCCATAGCGTGCAACTGGCCGACGCCATGCGCCAGCGCGGCGGCACGGTGGTGTATGTGCGCGTGCTGATCAAGGAATTGCTGCACCTGCCGGCCGATGTGGCGCTGTCGCGCCCGGCATCGGCCCCGCCGCTGCCCGACAACGCCACCGAACTGGTGCCGGAAGCGGGTGTCCAGGAAGGCGATATCGTGATTGCCAAGCGCCAATGGGGCGCCTTCCAGGGCACCGAGCTGGAACAGCAATTGCGCCGCCGTGGCATCACCACCCTGATCTTCACGGGCATCGCCACCAACTTCGGCATCGAATCGACGGCGCGCGCCGCCACTGACCTCGGTTACGCCGTGATCTTTGCGGAGGACGCGATGAGCAGCCTGCGGGCCGACTTGCACGAGTTTTCCATCAAGAACATCTTCCCCTTCATGGGCAAGGTGCGCTCGACCGCTGAACTGCTGACATTCCTGGCGGCCGATCAACACTGAGCTTGTTGACCAGACAGCTGACCTGACAGCGCCCGCATTTCCGCATACAGGTGCGCGGCACGGTGGCCACTCCATCTTGCTGCGTTCGGAATGGGCCCTGCTCCGCTACCTCGACTATGGCCGCCAGCAATTACCGGCCAAAGTACGTGGTTTTATCAACTTTTTGCGTCAACATTTGCAAGCGGGGTCATCCTGAGGGCCATAAATCCGGTTACACTATAATATTGCGTTGCGGCAATATTATGAGGGAGTAAGTTTTGTTAGTCATACTCGGATTTATGGTGGTCCTGTTTTCCGTCTTCGGCGGCTTTGCGTTTCAAGGGGGCCATCTGGCGGCCCTGTTCCAGCCGCTGGAATTGATGATGATCGCCGGCGCCGCGCTGGGCACCTTCTTTGTCGGCAATGACGCCAAGGCCATCCGCGCCACCTTTGCCGCCATCCCCACCCTGTTCCACGGCGCGAAATACACCAAGGCGCGCTATATGGAACTGATGGGGCTGATGTATGAAATCCTCAGCAAGATCCGCAAGGAAGGCCTGATGTCGATCGAAGACGACATCGACGACCCGTACCGCAGCCCCATCTTCGTGAAATACCCGTACACCCTGGGCGACGAGCACATCCTGGAATTCATCACCGATTACCTGCGCTTGATGGTGTCCGGCAATATGGACGCGTACCAGATCGAAAACCTGATGGACAACGAGATCGAGACGCACCACGAAGATGCGGAAATGCCGATCCAGACGATTTCACAGCTGGCCGACGCCATGCCCGCCTTCGGCATCGTCGCCGCCGTGATGGGCGTGGTCCACACCATGGCCTCCGTCGGCCTGCCGCCCGCCGAGCTGGGCGTGCTGATCGCGCAAGCGCTGGTCGGCACCTTCATCGGCATCCTGCTGGCCTACGGCTTCATCGCCCCGCTGGCCAGCCTGCTGCGCCGCAAGCACCATGAAACCTCGAAAATGTACCAGTGCGCCAAAGTCACCCTGCTGGCCAGCCTGAACGGCTACGCCCCCGCCCTGGCCGTGGAATTCGGCCGCAAGGTGATTTCCGCCACCGAACGCCCTTCGTTCAACGAACTGGAAAACCATGTGCGGCAGGTCAAGATACGCAATTAAGCCCCACCATATGTTCCACGGGCGCCGACAACAGTCTGGCGCCATATCAGCAAAAAACCATGGCGTGTCCCTTCCGCTACTTACTTTAATCTTGTTTTGGTAATGCGATGGGCAGCTTTCGCCCATAGCGGACATTGGCTATCGTAGTCTGGAGCCGCTTGGATTTACTGCTTCCTCATCGCGACGAGTGGGATAGTAGACCTTCTTGTGTTCGCACTCGTAGAAGAGAATTCCATGAATGCCCATCGCTCGGGACTTTGGCACACGGCGCTTCCAGATCTCGGTGAAAGTCGCATCCAAGGTTCGTGACGGCTGCGTCTGATAAACCTCATCGATAAATGCTACATCTGTACCATTCGGGAAGATCAACCCAAACTCCTCATCAGTCGCAGCGAAGATGTCAAAGACCGCGTTGTCTGCCCCATCAAAAATTTGAATATTCTTCACTTAGCATTCCTGTTCAATGGCAGCTTCTGGCCGAATCCGGCCTGTCGAGCCAGCAGAGCATGTTGCCCGGCCGAAAATTCACAGGCGGTTACGACAAGCGTCCATACTTATCACTCTTGCTTCGGCTTTTTCTGGAAACGATCGCCATCCGGATCCAGATCTCTGTGTTCGCGAACAACTGGAAGTTGAAGCTTCGACCAGAGGTGTCCCATCATCTCGCCAAGGCCACGCAAGTGCACAGTCCGCTCGTCTTCCGGCAGTGTTCGAATGATACTATCTGCTCCGTTGAGAGCCGCGCCTATGCGTTCGTAGGCTCCCATAAGCTTCTGCGCGGTTGAATGATCCATTTTCCCCTAGCAATTTTTCTAGTTAATTAATTGAAATGACCCGAAAATCTAACTGCCGCTCCTGGCCGTTGGCGGTCATCCATCTACGGCTGCATCTGGCCAAACCCGGCCAGCTCCCACCAGGATAGCATTTTACCATCTGCAAAATATGCAAGATTCAATACCGCCTGCATACGATGCGCCGGGGATAAGGGATGCCAAGGCAGGAGGGCGATACACGGCCTGCCGTATCAGCAGAGGTCTGGTTTTGTCGTCCGGCTTGAAGAGCATGCCCGCTGAGTTGTCGCTGAATTGCCAGTGAGTCCGCCGCTATTCTTCCGGGCAGCTCAATTCATCTTCGTTGCCATATAAACTCATCGGCACGCGCACGCCATCGATTTCCAGTTCGCGCGTCTTGGGTGGCAGCAGCTGGAAGTCGCCCGCTTGCAGCCGTTCGCGCAGGGGCTTGCAGCGCAGCGCTTCGGGTGGGATCTGGCCGCGCGCGTACCAGCTGCCATCGGCCTT
The DNA here is from genome assembly GCF_049319705.1 of Janthinobacterium sp. Mn2066. NCBI lineage: Bacteria > Pseudomonadati > Pseudomonadota > Betaproteobacteria > Burkholderiales > Oxalobacteraceae > Janthinobacterium > Janthinobacterium sp. Mn2066. The sequence continues at coordinate 65,739 of NZ_JBMOUF010000004.1, forward strand.
TTCGGCCAGCAGGACGGAGCTGGCGCGTGGGTCGTTGCTGATCAGGAGCACTTCCTGCTTGCCGTCGCCATCGAAGTCCAGCAGATACGCGTCGCACTGCTGCCCTGCCCGTTTCAGGCAGGCGGGCAGGCGCCAGACCGGTCCCACCTGGCTCCAGTCCTGGCGCAGGAAAGACTCTGGCAGTGTGGCCGTGGCCGGGCGCACGGTCAGGTTGATCGCCACGTTGCTGAGCGCACCGCTTTCATCGTAACGGGTGGCGCGCTTGAGCACGGCTTCGGCGCGGGCCTGCAGAAGCGCGGCATCCGGGCCTGTGCTGCGGGTCTTGAGCTGCTGCAAGGCGGCCTGGCCATAACGGGCGCCCTCGAAGCGCAGATACTCGACATCAAACTTGTCGGCACTCACCTTGCCGCTGTCCAGGCGCGCCATCTGGCTGGCGACCGACAGGCGGGCCGGATCGGCCAGCGGGGTGAATAACGCGAACAGCACCAGCAAGGTGACAAACGCACTGGCCACGTTGATATGGGAAATCAGATGCAGCCAGTCGCCATATTTGCTGGCCGCCCAGGCGTAACCCAGCGCGTAGCAGCTGGCGATCACCATGCAGGCGGCAGCGATCAGGCGCTCGGAGGTCCAGCCATGCGACATCACGCGCAAGGTCAAGGCATAGATGGCGATGCCGACCAGCCATGGCAGCAGCAAACACGACAGCCGCGTACCGATGCGGATCGCGCGCGCCACGCCCAGCTCCACTTCGCCATTCTGGAACGCCGCATTGATCAGCACCACCAGCAAGCCGGCCATGCCCAGCAGCACGGAAGCCGCATGGCGCGTGGCCCACAGGCGCTCGAAGCCGATGAACGGCAAGGTCAGCAGGAAGCCGGCCACCAGCACGGCGGCGATCGGCAACAGCCACGACATCAGCACCAGCAGCAAGGTGCGGATGCCGCGCACGATGGCCGGGCGCACGTCGGTAATGTGGATGGCGAAGGAAAACGCAAAGCACAGCACGGGAATCACAAACCAGGCTTTACTGAGCAGCTTGCGCAGGAAATCGAGTTTGATCAGCAGGAATAATTGCCCGCCCAGCCACAGCACCAGCCACAGCACGGCCACGAACAGCAGGGAAAACAGCAGCTGGATAGCCAGCTTCCAGGCGATTTCAAAATACGTCGGGTAACGCGCCACCCGCCGCCTGTCGTGCGCGCTCGACAACACCAGCGCATGGGCGATAAAAAAGCCCAGCACACAAAACACGAACAGCTGCGATGACACCATATACAAGGGATTGGCAGGCGCGTAAGCGGCTGCCTGCCGGACGTCGCGCCACACATCGTGCGCGGCCAGCACTGTCAGCACGGCGGCCGCCGCCAGCATCCACAACACGATGCGCCGCGCCGACATATGGCCCAGGCTCGACACCAGCAGCACCGGCAGCAGCACGCCGATCAAGATCAAGGGCGCCAGCAGATAGGCGTGGGTGGCGATCCACGCCTTGTTTTGCACGGCGCTATACAGCCAGTACAGCAGCAAGCCCTGCAGCAAGCCCATCGCCAGGCGCGTGACGGCGATGCGGGGCGCCACCACGGGATCGAGCAAGGGCGGTTCTTTAGCAACTGGGGCTTGCTGCATAGTCATTCCTTTATAGTCTGCAATGCCATATTGCACGCCCAGCCATTATTGCATTTCGTTATCCTCCTCTCAACAACGATTCATGGGCTTTCTCGCCCTTGCCAGCCTTGCGGGTGCCCAGCACGATCAATGGCAGCGCGATCGCGTTGATGACGACCACGGACAGCCAGATGGCGCCTGGCCAGTCTTGCTGGACGACAAAATACAGGCTGGAGAACGCCAGCGGCGCGATGATGGACGCCAGGCTGACCACCGACGCCAGCACGCCCTGGAACTGGCCCTGGCGGTCCTTTTCCACTTGCCGCGTGGCCAGCGCCTGCAGCGCCGGCACGCCGATGCCGCCCAGGGCAAAGATGGGCATGATGGCAAACACAATCCATCCCTGGCGGGCGAACGCCATCACGAGCAGCGCAAGGCAGGCGCAGCCGACGCCGATCAGCACGGCGCCGCGCTCGCCGAACAGCCGCGTCGCCGGACCCGGCAAACATGCCTGCACCAAGGTCTGGCAGACGCCGAACATGCCCAGCGACAAGCCGATCCACAAGCCATTCCAGCCGAAACTGTCATGGCCCCACAGCGCCCAGCACGTGCCATACACTTCGCCGGTGGCGCTGAGGATAAAGAACACACAGATGATGGGTAGCAAAGGCTTCATGGAAAACGCCCAGCGCAAGGGCCGCAGCGGGTTCAGTTCGGCCAGACGGATCTGTTGCTGCTGCGGCGCACGCGATTCGGGCAAGACCAGCCAGGCCAGCAAAAAATTGCCCGCGTTCAGCACGGCAGCGGCAATAAAAGGCAGACGCAGCCAATAGTCGCCCAGCACGCCGCCCAGCACGGGGCCGACGATAAAACCCAGCCCGAACACGGCGTTCAGCAAGCCGAAGCGGCGCGCCCGCGTTTCTTCGGGCGAAATATCGGTGATGTAGGCAGTGGCGACGGACACATTGGCGCTGGTCACACCGGCAATCGCCCGGCCCAGCAACAGCATCCATAACTGGGGCGCAAACGCCATGACGACATAGTTGACGGCCGCGCCCGCCAGCGAGATCAGCAGCACGGGACGCCGGCCCAGCCTGTCGCTCAGGAGCCCCAGCACGGGCGCGCAGATGAATTGCATGGCGGCATACAGCGCCGTCATGATACCGATATAGGGCGCGATATGGCCCGCATGCGTCACCTCCGCCAGCAGCCGCGGCAGGATCGGGAAAATCAGGCCGATGCCGGCCGCGTCGAGCGCGATGGTGGCAAAGATGATCAGCAGCGGCTTGTTCATTGCGCAGCCACGGGCGATGAAGCGAACCAGCGGCGCAGCGCCTGCTCCAGGCCATCGGTGCTGTCGCCATCGGCCGCCCAGGCAATGCAGGCGTCGGGACGGATCAGCATGGAAGGTCCATTGCCGGTGGCCACGCAGCGCAGCTGCTGCGTCGCTGCGGCAACGATACGGGAAGCAGCGGCGCCGCGCGAGGCGTCGAGAAAGACCCCCTTGCCATCCTGCATCACGTCATACAGCATCACGCCGGCGTCGCCATGGCCGATGGGCCGGTTGCCGATCAGGCGGCCCACCTCGTCGCGCGCCGAACCCAGATCGTAGCGCGTGGACAGGCCGCTCATCATTTCGCCGATGCGCCGGTTGACGTCATCGAACTGCATCAGTTCGGCGATCAGTTCGCGCATGGCGCCCGCCTGCGGATCGGGCCGCATGATGGCGACCTGGGCCAGGGTATTGGCCAGCACCGCCTGGGCCACGGGATGGCGTTCGGCCGTGTAGCTGTCGATCAGGCTGTCGGGCATGTCGCCGCGCAAGACCGCCGCCAGCTTCCAGCCCAGGTTCGCCGCATCGGCCAAGCCCAGGCTCAGGCCCTGGCCGCCAAACGGCGTATGGATATGCGCAGCGTCGCCGGCCAGCAGCACCCGTCCCTGGCGATAGGTGGCGGCCAGGCGCGTATTGTCGGTCCAGCGGCTGGCGCTACCCAGCGCGTTGACGCGCACCTCCATGCCGCTGATACGGCGCAGCACGCTTTCAATCTCTTCACGCGTGACGGGCGCCTCGCGATTTTCCGGCGTGCCTGAAAAATCGAGCATGAACAGGCGGCGCGACTCGGGGTGGGCCGAGGGGCCGTAGGAAAACACGCCGCCCGAGGTGCGGTTCCAGCCGATCGGCAACAGGCGCTCGGGATGGTCGATCTCGGCCACGGCCTGGTAAAACGTCGAGCTGGGCGGCGTGCCGGGAAAGTCAAAACCGGCCATCTTGCGGATGCTGCTGCGCCCGCCGTCACAGGCAATCAGCCAGCAGCAACGCAGCTGGCCGGCGCCCGTATCCGATATCCACGCCACCTCGACGCCATCGTCCTGCTGCACCACGCCGGTGACGTCGCAGCCGCGGCGCACCTCGATGCCGAGCGCCTGCACCCGTTCCGCCAGCATGGCTTCAATGCTGTGCTGGTCGACCGGACGCGGGCGCCGCTGCGGCTCGCGCTGCGCATCCTTGCGTATCAGGGGCAAACCAGCGAAATGGCCGCTGAACTTCGAGTCCTTGCCGCGCACCTGGGCGCCCGGCTGTTGCGCGAACGATTGCATCAGCTCAAAGGCGCGCGCCTCCACACTCTCCATGGCGGGCGCCATGCCGCGACGCTGCAAGGCTTCACTGCCCAGGGGACCGATCCCCAGGGCCTTCATCACCTTGCTCGGCGCGGCCAGGCGCTCCAGCACCACGACGCGCGCGCCGCCCAGGGTTAATTCGATGGCGGCCAGCAGTCCGACCGGTCCTGCGCCGACGACGACAACCTGTGTTTGTTCATTGATTCGATTCATAATATACCCAATCCAAATATGTACTCAGTACACATAAGATATGCTATGATCTGCCGCATGTCAATACCAACCGACCTCCGCACCCGCAAACGCCTGGCCACGCGCCAGGCCATCTCCAATATCGCCACGCGCCTGTTCCTCGAACGGGGTTTCGATCAGGTCAAGGTCGATGAGATTGCGGCGGCGGCCGATGTGGGGCGGATGACGGTGTTCAACCACTTCCCGCGCAAGGAAGACATGTTTTTCGACCGCGACGAGGAAGGCCGCGAAGCCTTGCGCTCAGCCTTGCGCCAGCGCAATCCCGGCATCTCGCCGCTCGAAACCTTGCGCCTGCTGGCGCATGGCCTGGTGGCGGACGATAGTCCCTACATGCGATTTTCTGCCGGAAGCCAGGGTTTTATCGCCACCATCGAAGGCAGCGAAACCCTGAAAGCCAGGGCCAGGGCGATACGCGACGAAATTGCGCAATTGCTGGCAGCAGAACTGGCGCACTCGGCAGGACGGGAAATGGATGATGGCGACGCCCACCTGGCGGCGGGACTGGTTGTGGCAAGCTGGACGGTAGCCCTGATCCAGGCGCACCAGGCTTACCGGCTGGGGCAAGATGCAAGCCACGCGCAAGCCGTGTTCCTGGCCATGATCGACAAGGGCAGCATCGGCGTACAGGCGGCGATGGCCGGCACGCCTTATGCCTGAATAATTTTACCGGGATATTTAGTCGAGTTCCTGGCGCGATACCAGGATGCCATCGGCGTCCGCGTAGATCCAGTCACCGGGCGAGACATCCACGCCGCTGACCTGCACGCGGACATCCACCTGGCCGGCGCCCGTCTTGCTGCTCTTGCGCGGATGCGTGGCCAGCGCCCGCACGCCAATCTCGCAGACATTGATTTCATCGCAGTCGCGGATGCAGCCATCGACCACGATGCCGGCCCAGCCGTTATGCTGCGCCAGCACGCCCAACTGGCCACCCACCAGCGCGCGGCGCAGGCTGCCGCCGCCATCGATCACCAGTACATGGCCATGGCCCGGCGTTTCCAGCGTGCTGCGCACCAGCGCATTGTCTTCAAACACTTGCACGGTGGTGGCCGGGCCACAAAAACGCAGCTTTTGCCCGAACGAGCGGTACACGGGCGGCAGCACCGCCAGGGTGCCGTCATCCAGCATGGCAGCGTAATCGTCGCACAGGTCGGTGGTGGCAAAGGTCATGGCAGCTCCGTCAGCGAAGTTTCAGATGCCCTTAATTTTATGCCTTTTGCAGCGCCACGGCACGTGTCTTGCCCCCCACGCCCACGGCCGTGGCGATCGCCAGCGCCTGGAACAGGCCGATAAACACGAACACCAGAGCAGGATGGCCGCCATCCATCAGCGCGCCAAACAGCAGGGGACCGACGGCCAGGCCACTATCGAGACCGGAGTAAACCACGCCATACACGCGCCCGGTGGCGTTTTTCGGCGCCGCCGCCCGTATCATCAGGTCGCGCGACGGCCCTGCCACGCCGGAAGTGAGGCCGATGGCGCCCATCAGCACGACGGCGGCCCAGGCCGGCACGGCAGCCAGCGCCAGCAGCACGGCCAATACGGCGGCCGCCGAAAAGGCGATCGCCACGTTGCGGTCCGGCTGCTTGCTGCGCGCGCCGACCACGCCGCCGGCCGCCATGCCGACCGCGGACGCCAGCATGTACGCCGTGTAGGCGCTGGTGGCCAGGGGCAAGCTCATGTTGTAGAGCTTGACCAGCGCCACGCTGGCAAAACTCTGGATGCCCCCCAGGGCAATCGCGGTAATGAAGAAGAAGGCAAAACACATCCACACGGCCGGCAGGCGCAGGAAATCGAGCGTGCCCTCGCCGCCGGCCGGCTGGCCCGGTACCGGTTTTTTCAGAGGTTCGGGGCGGATTGCGTGGCGGTTCAGGAACAGCACCAGCAGAACGAAAAACGGCAGCACGGCCGCGCACTGCAGCGCGATTCTCCAATCGTAGTGGCTGGCCACATACGTCATGAACAAGGGCGCCAGGGCCCAGCCGATATTGCCGCTGATGCCGTGCATGGAAAAACCATACGCCACGCGGGCCGGCGAGACGCGCTGGTTGAGGATCGTGTAGTCGGCCGGGTGGAACACGCTGTTGCCCGTGCCGGCCAGCATGGCGCCCAGCATCAGCGCCGTGTAGCTTTGCGCGTGCGCCAGCGCCAGCGCCGATAGACCCAGCAAAAAGATGCCGGAACACAACACGGCGCGCGCGCCGAAACGGTCGACCACGAAGCCGGCCAGCGCCTGGCCCACGCCCGAGATGACGAAGAACACCGTCATCAGCAAGCCCAGTTCCGCATACGACAGGTTGAAGGCAGGCTTGAGCCAGACGAACAGGGCCGCCAGGATCAAATGGTAAAAATGCGAGACGCCATGCGCCAGCCCAACCAGGCCGATGACGCGGACGTCGCTGGCAAAGTTAGCGTCTGGAGAGTTGCTAGTTGTTGTTATCATGTCATACCCTGTTTTATACTTGATGCCATCTAGTGTATGCAAAATACCATCGTCTGTTTTTCACCAGCATGACATCATTTATCGAATTAAGGTCAAACTGATGGGTGTACCCGTGCTTCACCATACGCGCATGTGCCCGCCACGCGAGGCGCCCAGCGCCGCCATTCCCGTGACGATGATCGCGCGCGACCTGCAAGCCGACGAATTTCTCTTGCCGCACTCCCACCCCTGGGGGCAGGTCACGTATGCGCTCGAAGGCGTGCTGCGCATCACGGCCCTGAACAGCAGCTGGGTGTTGCCGCCCATGCGCGCCATCTGGATACCGCCCCAGGTCGAGCATGAAGTGACGATACTGGAAAAGACCCGGCTGCGGCCGCTGTGCATCTTTGCCGCGCGCGCACCGTTTGCCGGCCGCGATTGCCAGGTGCTGGAAGTGTCGAACCTGCTGCGCCAGCTGATCATTTCGCTGGAACAGCTGGACCCTGGCCAGGAACCGGCGCGCGAAGCGCTGCTGGCCGAACTGATACTCGATGAATTGTCACGTTCCAGCACCCGCCCCATCCGCGTGCCCTTGCCGTCGGACAAGCGCCTGAAAACCCTGTGCGGCAACCTGATCGAGAAGCCCGGCTCGCCCCTGACCCTGGAGCAATGGGCGCAAGTGGTCGGCGCCTCGGAGCGTACCCTGGCGCGCTTGTTCGAACGGGAATTGGGATTGAGTTTTGGCCAGTGGCGCCAGCAAGTGCGCCTGGCCCACGCCGCACCGATGATCGCGCGCGGCGTGCCTTTGTCACAGGTGGCCGAAGAACTGGGCTACGCCAGCCAGTCGGCGTTTTCCGCCATGTTCAAGAAGACCTTCGGCAGTTCGCCGACGGCCTTCTTTAAAACATAAACTCAGGCCATGAACTCAGGCCATAAAGTCGAATAAAGAGTTCTTGCCCGTATAACCTGGCAGGGCCGAATTGCTGCCCATCTGCTCCTGCGCCGTGTAGGCTTTGACCAGCGCCTGGGCTTGCGCCGTCAGGGCCTTGGCCAGTACGGCTTTCTTGTTGGTCAGGGTGGTGATGTCCTTGCCGACGTTCAACTGCTCCTTGCGCAGCACGCTGGTCTCGCCCGTCAGCTCGCCGATCTTGCTATTGAACTGGTCGGCCACGCCCTTGCCATCGTTGGTAAACAACTTGCCGACAGCGTCAGGATCGGCAGCGACGGCAGCCTTGAGCTTGGCCTCGTCCAGCACCAGCTCGCCATTCTTGCCCAAGGTAACGCCAGCGCTGCCCAGTACCGACGATGGTACGCCCGTGCTGGCAGTGCGCAATACTTGTTCCATCTGCGACTTGACCTGGCCCAGCGCCGTGTCCGATTTCAGGCCGCCTTGCTGCAAGCTTTGCAGCTTGGTGTTGAGCTCATTGTAGGCTTTGACGAAACTGGCCACATTGGTGGCGATCTGGCTGCTGTCCTTGGCGACGACGAGGTCGGTAATGCCGGTGGATTTGAGCTCGATGGTCGTGCCTTCGACGGCGGTCGTCAAGGTATTGCTGGCGCTCTTGATATCCTTGCCGTCCACCGTGACCAGCGCATCTTGCGCGGCCGCCGTCTGCTGCAAGCCCTTGCTGGCGCCCGGCGCGTACGACACCAGGTTGCTGATGGACGCGTCGCCCGTCACGCTGATGCGCATGCTGTTGTCGGCGCCGCTCTTGCCATTGATGGCCAGCGAGTAGCCGTCGGCATTTTTCACCACGCTGGCGTCCACGCCAGCCTGCTTCAGGGCGGCGGCAATCCCATCCAGGCTATTGTTGCTGCTGTCGATAGTCACGGCGATCAGCTTGCCGCCGCCGGCCGTGAACTGCTTGCCGTCTTCGCTGCCCAGTTCGATCTTGATCTGCGTCGGCGCGCCCGTGCCGATGGCGGCGGAAGACGATTTCTGCGCCCCGCTGAGCAGGGTTTGCCCTTGCGCCAGCTGCTTGACGTTCATTTCGTAGGTGCCGCTGACGGATTTTTCGGTGGTGGTGGCGCTGACCACGCCCGCCTTGCTGGGCGTGGCCGAGGTGGCCAGGCCGCTGCCGGCCATGTTCTTGGCGACGGTCTGGAACTTGGCCAGCGCCGATTGCAGCTGGCCCAGGCCGGAAAACTTGGCCTGATCCTTGGCCAGGGTGGTATTGAGTTTGACGACGCCCGTATTTTGCGACTGCATCTGGCGCTCCACCTTGGCATACACATCGGCCGATGGCGATGCCTGCGTGTTATTGGTGTAGACCTTGCTGTTGATCGTGGAATTAAACATGGTGGGCGTCCTGTATGTCCTGATATGGCCGGATATAGTCTGTAAAGGGGGCACGCGCTGCACTGCATGACCGGATCTCTTCTGGTTGATTATTATGCAGCATGGCTACACCATCAAAACAGCGAACAGAGCCGTATTTTGCGCCCTGCAAACCCATTGCACCTGCTCTTCTACAACTATCTTAGCGCATGAACCGGGAAATAGCGCTCATGACTGCCATGTCCAGATGCAAGAAAGTCAATCCTACCTTGAAGCCTGCGCTACTGAATATGCAATGCGACACAGCGGTGCGGGCTTCGATAATTTGCGCCTTGCCTTCAAGGAACAACTCAAACAGCACCTTGCCCTGCTTGCCTGCAGGTACCGGCTCCGTGACCACGGCCGACATGCCGCCCGGTCCGACATCGAGGGTGCGCGCCGCTACCGGCCCCGCACCATCCATCACCAACATTGCCCTGGTACGCAAAATCTTGCGTGCGCCCTGCCTTTGCTCTACTGACACTGTATTCCGCTTCTTTCTATCGATTCATCTGTATTTCGCCGCCCATACGCTACGCGAAATGTCGGGCAATATTATAGTTCCAAATGACTCAGTTTGCCGCCCGGCCACATGACCTGCCGCGCCATGCATGTTTACTCGTGATCGCGCAACTTGTTGAACGCCTCGTCGATGCGCTCGACCGCAATCACCTTGATGCCCTCGATCGCCTGCTTGGGCAAGTTCGATTTCGGGATCATGGCCAGCGTAAAACCCAGCTTGGCCGCTTCGCGCAAGCGTTCCTGCCCGCGCGGCGCGGGCCGGATCTCACCGGCCAGGCCCACTTCGCCAAACACCACCAAGCCACGCGGCAACGGTTTGTTGCGCATCGACGAATTGATCGCAAGCAACACCGCCAGGTCGGCCGCCGGTTCCGTGATCTTCACGCCACCGACCGCATTGATAAATACATCCTGGTCAAACGCCGCGATACCCGCATGGCGGTGCGCCACGGCCAGCAGCATCGCCAGCCGGTTTTGCTCCAGGCCCACCGACAAGCGCCGCGCATTGGGCAAGTGGCTGGTATCGACCAGCGCCTGGATTTCCACCAGCAAAGGCCGCGTCCCTTCCTGCGTCACCATCACGCAGGAGCCGGGCACCTGGCTGTCATGCTGCGACAGGAACAGCGCGGATGGATTCGAGACGCCCTTCAAGCCTTTTTCCGTCATGGCGAACACGCCTAACTCATTAACGGCGCCAAAACGGTTTTTTATAGCTCGCACCAGACGAAAACTGGAATGCGCGTCGCCTTCGAAGTACAGCACCGTGTCGACGATGTGTTCCAGCACGCGGGGACCGGCCAGCGCGCCCTCTTTCGTCACGTGGCCGACTAAAATAATCGTCACGCCCGTCTGCTTGGCGGCGCGCGTCAATTGCGCCGCGCATTCGCGCACTTGCGCCACCGAACCAGGCGCCGAACTCAGGGCATCCGAATACACGGTCTGGATCGAGTCGATCACCACCACTTCCGGCTTTAAATCCGCCAGGGTGGCGAGGATTTTTTCCAGTTGAATCTCGGCCTGCAGCTTCAATTCCTTGGCGTCGATCACCAGGCGCTTGGCGCGCAAGGCGATCTGCGCGCCCGATTCCTCGCCGCTGACATACAGCACGCGTTTCTGGTGCGACATGTTCGCCAGCGCCTGCAGCAGCAGGGTCGACTTGCCGATACCGGGGTCGCCGCCGATCAGCACCACGCCGCCGGCCACCATGCCGCCGCCCAGCACGCGGTCGAATTCCTCGATGCCGGTGCCAAAGCGGGGCACGTCGATGGCGTCGATATCGTCGAGCGACAGCACGGGCGCCGTCTGCGCCAGCGACATATGCTGGGGATTCGAATAGCGGTTGTTGCCGCCCGTCTCGGGCACGGTTTCCACCATGGTGTTCCATTGATTGCAGGAAGTGCATTGCCCCATCCATTTATTACTGATGGCGCCGCAATCGCTGCAAGTGTAGGTGGTTTTGACTTTTGCCATGGTGTGCTGTGCTCGGGTAGGAGTGAAAATGACTGTCTATATATACAGTATCCTCGCAGTATATACAAACAGTCCCCGCAGGTCACGCTTCGATCATGCTTCTATTACAGGCACGCGCGGCGCCAGCGCGCACATCAGCTCATAGCAGATAGTGCCGGCGGCAGCCGCCACCTCATCGATCGGCAAGCCCTCGCCCCACAGGGTGACCTCGCTGCCTGCCCGGGCGCCCGGCGCCTGCGTCAAGTCCACCATCAGCATATCCATCGAGACCCGGCCGACCAGGCCCGTGCGCACGCCATCGACCAGCACTGGCGTGCCCTCCGGCGCGTGGCGCGGATAGCCATCGGCATAACCGCAAGCGACCACGCCCACCCTGACGGGGCCGCGCGCTTCATAGCGGCTGCCATAACCGACCACCTCGCCGGCGACAATATCCTGGATGCCGATGATGCGGCTGCGCAAGGTCATGCTCGGGCGCAAATCGAAATCGAGCGCGGGCGCCTTGCTGGGCGTACCGCCATATAACATGATGCCGGGCCGCACCCAATCGCTATCGAGCTGGTGCAGGAGCACGCCGGCCGAATTCGACACGCTGCGCGGCAGGCAGTCGGCGATGGTGGCCGCGCCCGCCTCGAAGCGCCGCATCTGCTCTTCCAGTGGCAAATGGGCTGGCGCCGCCTCGTCGGCATTGGCGAAATGCGTCATCAGGGTAATCGTGCCGACCCAGGGAATCGCCCGCAGGCGCGCATAGGCCGCGCCCACCGCCTGCGGCGTAAACCCCAGGCGGTTCATGCCCGTGTTCATCTTCAGGTGCACGTCGACGGGCGCCGGCAAGCGGGCCGCTTCCAGCAGGGCAATCTGCTCTGCGCTATGCACGGTGCCGTTGAGACCGTACTCGGCCATGACCAGCAAGTCGGCGGCGTCGAAAAAGCCTTCCAGCATCAGGATCGGCTTGCTCCAGCCCCAGGTCCGCAAGCGCAGCGCGTAATCGAATTCCACCAGCGCCAGCCCGTCGGCATCGGCAAAGCCGCGCATGGCGCGCTGCAAACCGTGCCCATAGGCATCGGCTTTCACCACGGCCCACACCCTGGCGCCGCGCGCACTGGCACGGGCGCGGGCCAGATTATGTTTCATGGCATCCAGATGGATGGTCGCGACGATGGGCCTGGGCATAAGCGTTTTCTACGGCAAGTAATAAAGGCCTATTTTAACGGACAGTCTCCAGGGGCTGCAGACCCCGCGCCAGGCAGACTCTGTCATTTGCAAAATATTCATAACCATAGCTATTTTTCTACGGCAGAAAAATTAAGTCCTGCTTAGGAGACAGCCCCGCCCGGAGGGTGGCGCAAACTTGTAGGTTGTTCTTTCTTCGTGGTATAAAGCAAGCCAGATAAGATTTCAGGCACTCAAGAATGAATCGTGGTTTTTATACCATCATGGCAGCGCAGTTTTTTTCCTCGCTGGCTGATACCGCCCTGTTTTTCGTCGCCGTCGATCTATTGGTGTCCATGAATTCCCCGGCGTGGATCACGCCGCTGTTAAAACTGTCGTTCGTCCTGTTCTACGTCTTGCTGGCCGCCTTCGTCGGCGCCTTCGCCGACTCCATGCCAAAAGGCAAGGTCATGTTCATCGGCAACATGATCAAGATCTTCGGCTGCGCGCTGGTCTTCTTCCACGTCCACCCGCTGCTGGCCTACGCCATCGTGGGATTTGGCGCGGCCGTATATTCGCCTGCCAAGTACGGCATCCTGACGGAATTGCTGCCGCCGGAAAAACTGGTGGCGGCCAATGGCTGGATCGAAGGCTTGACGGTCAGCTCCATCATCCTCGGCACCGTGATGGGCGGCGCGCTCGTCAGCGGCCACGTGTCGGCCATGCTGCTGTCGTTCGACTTCCCGCTGATCGACACTGGCGTGACCACCAAGACGGAAGCGGCCCTGTGCGTGGTCGTAGGCACTTACATACTGGCGACCCTGGCCAACCTGAAGATACCGGACACGCATTGCGTGTATCCGCACCAGGAACGCAATCCGATCAAGCTCATTTCCGATTTCGCCAATTGCTATTCCATCCTGTGGAAAGACAAGCTGGGCCAGATCACCCTGGCCGTGACGACGCTGTTCTGGGGCGCTGGCGCCACCTTGCAGCTGATCGTGCTGGAATGGGCCAAACAATCGTTGAACATGCCGTTCGACAAGGCCACCAGCCTGGTGGGCGTGGTCGCCATCGGCGTGGCGTTTGGCGCGGTGCTGTCGGCGCGCTTCATTCCACTGCGCAAATCCTTGACCGTGATTCCGTTGGGCATCGCCATGGGCGTGATCGTCATGCTGATGACGCAAGTGCATTCTGTGTGGATGGCGTACCCGATGCTGGTGCTGATCGGCGCCCTGTCCGGCTTCTTCGTGGTGCCGATGAATGCGCTGCTGCAACATCGCGGCCACGTGCTGATGAGCGCAGGCCATTCGATCGCCGTGCAGAACTTCAATGAAAACCTGTCGATTCTGACCATGCTGGCCGTGTATTCCATCATGATCCGCCTGCACTTGCCGCTCAACGCCATCATCGTGCTGTTCGGCCTGTTCGTGGCCGGCACCATGTACATGATCATGCGCCGCCACAAGCTGAACCAGGCCGAACACGACAACTTGTCATTAATCGGCGAACAAAAGCACTAATTCATTACGCGGGCAAAGTCCCTGCCATCCTGCGGGCCGCCGCTTGCGCGGTCCAGTCTTCGGGGACGATGAATCCCCGACGCTGCTCCACTTCCCAGCCATCGATCTGCCCGACCGCCGCCACCAGTACAGGCTGCTGCAAATCGATCAGTTGCGTGCGCAAGGCAGCAGTATCGAACACTGCCGCCTCAACACCTTTATACGGCGCCAGCCACTGCAGCTTGGGCAGGATCACATAACGCTGGTCTTGCGGCAATTGTGATGGCGGGCACCAGAAACCGTGAGCATGCTCGCTGGAAATACCGTCCATGGACGCCAGCGTGCCATGTTCATAGAATAGCCAGCCTTTCACCAGCGCCTGCGCCGCAACGACCGGCTGCGACAGCAGGCTGAGCGCAGCCGGGTGGCGCGACAAGGCCAGTTGCTTGTCGAGAATCTTGCGCATCTTCAAGCCCAGGGTATCGGCCAGGTTGGGGCCGATCAAGTGGTGGAAGACGCCCGCATCAGGATGGCCTTCGAGCAGATAAAACTTGGTGGCAAATTCCCAGTGCAGCAATGCGTCGCCATGGCGCAGCAGGAAATCGAACTCGCCCACCGTATCGTTGCGGTTGACCTGCACTTGCAAGCCATGCGCGTGCAGCAAGCCCTGCTGCTCAAAATAAAAGGCCATCAGCTTTTCAGCATACAGGCCCAGGCGGGAATAAAATCTGGCGCCGAGCGCAGCATCCAGAGGCGCCGGGTCGTCTTGCAGCGCGCCCAGCCAGACGGCGACGGCAGGCGTCACCGGCCCCAGGCTGGCGATCCGGCCACCCCAGTGCGGGCTGGCCGGATCCAACAAATCAGGAGAATCGAGCAGCCAGGCCAGCGCCCGCACATGGGGATGCGTCAGATGACCCCAGCGCGACTCGAAGCCCTGCTGGAAGCGGTCAGCCGCGCCCGGCATGCGTACTTTTCGCCAGGCACAAATCACCCCAGGCACGCGCCTTGGCCTTGCCGCTGTCATCCTGCAGCAGGTTTTCTGGATGGTAAGTCGCCACCACGGCAGCGTCGCCCAGTTGGCGCACCTTGCCGCGTACCGGCTTTTCGCCAGGCAAGATGCCGGCGGCGGCCATTTGCCCCAGGGTAACGATGGTGCGCGGTTGCAGCAAGGCCAGTTCGCGCTCAAAGAACGGACGGCAGGCGGCCGACTCGCTTTCCGTCGGCAAGCGTTCCTGGCCAGCCTCGTCCAGCGGACGGCATTTCAGCAAGTGCGTGATGTACACGTCCGATTCCGGCGCGATATCGATGGCTTTCAGCATATTGTCCAGCAGTTTGCCCTGTTCGCCCGGCAGGGCGCGCCCTTCCCGCTCTTCGCCGCGCGACGGGCTGCTGGCCAGCATCAGCCACGCGCCCTGGCGGTCGCCACGGCCCAGCACCACACCCTTGCGGTTCTTGCACAGCTCGCAGCGCGTGCATTTGGCGCTGGCCGCCGTCAGCGCATCCCAATCCATCACGGCAATTTCGGCGTCAGTCAGCTGCCTGACAGGCGGCGGTGGCGGCGCATCGTCGAACCAGGCGGTATCGTCGGATGCAGCGACCGGGACCGGAGCCGGAGCCGGAGCCGGGACTGGGACCGGGACCGGCGCGGGCGGCACGACAATCGGCGCCGAAACAGGGACAGAAGCGGGGGCGACGACTATCTCGGCAACCAGCGCCACTTCTGGCGCGGCAACGGCGACGGCGTCTTCCACGACCACGTCTTCGATGGCGGCTGCCTCGCTGCGGCGCAAGCGCCATAGCGGGCCAACGCCCATTTCATCGAGAAAAACGGCGCTGCGGCTCATAAGGTATAACGCATCACGATGGCGTCCTCACGTTGCGAATTGGCGGCAGGGTAATATCCCTTGCGCCGGCCTATCGGTTCAAATCCGTAGCGCTGGTAAATATCGAGTGCGCGCGCGTTCGACGGACGCACTTCCAGCAGCATCGATTCCATGCCCAGCTGACGTGCACAATGACACGCCTGCTGCAGCAGGAAACGGCCCAGCCCCTGGCCCTGGATGGCGCCTTCGACCGCCACGTTCAGCAAATGCGCTTCATCGACCACCAGCATCAGCAAAAAGTAGCCCAGCAAAGTGCCGTCCGTATCGCGCAAGACCCAGGCCGGGTAATCGCTGTTGAGCGAATCGACAAAATTGCCGTGCGTCCAGGGATGCGGATAGACGCGCTGTTCCAGCGCCAGCACTTCAGGCAGATCGGCTTCCTGCATCGGCTGGTAATCGAGGCGCAGCAAGTCCCAGCCTGCGCCACTATTTTCGCTTGCCAGCGTCATTGACCTGCCTCATTGGCAGTTACAGCAGCGGCTTTGGCAGCAGCGATCTCCAGCCGCTCGGCACTGGTGTAGGCGATCTTGTTGCGCAGATACAGCGGCTGCGCATCGGCTGCCTTCACAAAGTGTCCGGCGGCAAAGGCGATACGCGCCAGCTGCGCTATCTGCACGGCGTGCGGCATGATGGCTGCGTCCGCCTGCGCAGCGCTGGGCAGCGCGGCAAGTTCGGCCGCATAGGCACTAAAGCCATTGCCGCAAGCCGTCACGTCGCCTTGCGGCGCTACGCCGGACGGTGCACTCAAGGCCGCCGGCAAGATGGTTTGCAAGCCATCGCGGTAATCATATTGCGCCCAGTAGACTTCGCCCATGCGGGCGTCGAGTACCGTCAGCACGCGGATGGCGCCATGTTGCTGATGGCACGCCAGGGCCATGGCGTCCAGGGTCACGACGGGCACTACCGGCAAGCCGGCGCCATACGCCAGGCCTTGGGCGATGCCGCAAGCCGTGCGCACGCCCGTAAATGAGCCGGGACCGGAACCGTAGGCGATGGCGTCGCAGTCAGCCAGGCTGACACCGGCTTCGGCCAGCAATTCTTGCACCATCGGCAAGATGGACTGGGAATGGGTGCGCACGCCCGAGGAGGCGCGGGCAAGGACGGCATCGCCGCGCAGCAAGGCGCAGGAGGCGAGTTCGGAGGAAGTTTCAATAGCAAGTATGGTAGACATAAGGTATTTTACCGTACGCAATGCGTACCAACATGGCCGCGTTGCACAACGCCCTGCCCTCAGCTGCCATCAGCACGGCTATAATGGCTGACTGGTTAGCGGCAATGCCGCAGCCCGACTTCGTTCCCACCCTACTGTCCTGGTCAGCCCGTGAATCCACTTCTTGCCAAACTGCAACCATATCCCTTTGAAAAGCTGCGCCAACTGTTTGCCGGCGTGACGGTCAACCCCGACTATGCTCCCATCAGCCTGGGCATGGGCGAACCCAAGCATCCGACGCCACGCTTTATCGAGCAGGCGCTGATCGACAACATCAGCGGCCTGGCCAGCTACCCGACCACCATCGGCTCGGACGCCTTGCGCGGCGCCATCGCCGGCTGGCTGGAGCGCCGCTATGGCATCCCGGCACTGAACCCCGCCACGCAGATCCTGCCCGTGAATGGCTCGCGTGAAGCGCTGTTTGCGCTGGCGCAAACGGTGATCGATCCGACGGCGGGCGCGCTGGTGATCAGCCCGAACCCGTTTTACCAGATTTATGAAGGCGCGGCCTACCTGGCCGGCGCCGAGCCGTACTTCGTCAACTCCGACCCGGCCCGCAATTTCGGCTGCGATTACGACCAGGTGCCCGCTGCCGTGTGGGAAAAAGTCCAGTTGCTGTTTTTGTGCTCGCCGGGCAACCCGACCGGCGCCGTCCTGACCCTGACGGACTGGGAACACCTGTTCGCCTTGTCCGAGCGCTACGATTTCGTGATCGCCGCCGACGAGTGCTATTCCGAGATTTACCATGGCGACACGGCCCCGCTGGGCGCGCTGCAGGCAGCCCACATGCTGGGCCTGTCCACGGTGGAACGCCCGTATGCGCGCCTGGTGGTGTTTTCCAGCCTGTCGAAACGCTCGAACGTGCCGGGCATGCGCTCGGGTTTCGTGGCCGGCGACGCCGAGGTGCTGAAAAAATTCCTGCTCTACCGTACTTATCACGGCGGCGCCATGAGCCCCTCCGTGCAAGCGGCCTCTATCGCGGCCTGGAACGACGAAACCCATGTCGAGGAAAATCGCGCCAAGTACCGCGCCAAGTTCGACGCCATCACGCCGCTGCTGCAAACGGTGATGGATGTGCAATTACCCGACGCCGGCTTTTACCTGTGGGCCGACGTCAGCCGTACCGGCTTGTCCGACACCAAATTCGCGCAACGCCTGTACGCCGAATATAATGTGACGGTATTGCCTGGCAGTTACCTGGCGCGCGACGCGCACGGCATCAATCCGGGCCGCAACCGCATCCGCATGGCCCTGGTGGCCGAAACAGCCGAAGGGCTGGAAGCGACGCAGCGCATAGTAAAATTCTGCCAGCAGCTTTCCGCATCCGCATCAACTAACTAAAGAACACGACTTCATCATGAGCCAACAACTGCAAAACATCATCGACCAGGCCTGGGAAAACCGCGCCGAGATCAACCCGGGCAATGGCAGCGCCGAATTGCGCGACGCCGTCTCCCACGTCATCAATGGCCTGGATAACGGCAGCATCCGCGTGGCGGAAAAAACCACGGGCGACTGGGTGGTCAACCAGTGGGTCAAGAAAGCCGTGCTGCTGTCTTTCCGCCTGGAAAACAACGTCGCCATGCCATCCGATGGCACGATGCAATTCTATGACAAGGTCCCGACCAAGTTCGCCAACTACACCGCAGAAGACTTCGCCAAGGGCGGCTTCCGCGTGGTGCCGCCAGCCGTGGCCCGCCGCGGCAGCTTCATCGCCAAGAACGTGGTGCTGATGCCTTCCTACGTCAACATCGGCGCCTACGTCGATGAAGGCGCGATGGTCGATACCTGGGCCACCGTCGGTTCCTGCGCCCAGATCGGCAAGAACGTCCACCTGTCCGGCGGCGTCGGCATCGGCGGCGTGCTGGAGCCCATGCAAGCAAACCCGACCATCATCGAAGACAACTGCTTCATCGGCGCCCGTTCGGAAATCGTCGAAGGCGTGATCGTCGAAGAAAACTCGGTCATTTCGATGGGCGTGTACATCGGCCAGTCGACCAAGATCTACGACCGCGCCACCGGCGAAGTCACCTACGGCCGCGTGCCGGCCGGTTCCGTCGTGGTCTCGGGCAACCTGCCTTCGGAAGATGGCAAGTACTCGCTGTACTGCGCCGTGATCGTCAAGCGCGTCGATGCCAAGACCCGCGCCAAGACCGGTATCAACGAGTTGCTGCGCGGTATTTAATCGACTCGCTGTAAAGCAATCGCTGCACCCCGAATGTCCCGCTACGGCGGGACATTTTCATTTCCAGGCAGACACTTCAATCGTCACGTCCCCTGGACTCATCCTGTCCTATACTGGATGGCATGAATACTCCTCCCGTCTTGATCGTAGGCGCCGGCCCCAGCGGCCTGATGCTGGCCTTGCGCCTGGCCCACCATGGCATGGCGTGCCGCATCATCGACAAAAATAGCGGCCCCGGCCAGGCGTCGCGGGCCATGGCCGTGCATGCGCGCACCTTGGAGTTTTACCGGCAGATGGGTTTTGCCGACGAAGTGGTGAAGCTGGGCATCAAGATCAATACCGTGCATGTGCATGAAGGGGGCGAAGAGCTGGTCAAGCTGGCGCTGGGCGAAATCGGCGAAGGCCTGAGCCCCTATCCTTTCGTGCTGAGCCTGCCCCAGGATGAGCATGAACGCTTTCTGGTCGGCAAGCTGGCGGACGCTGGCGTACAGGTCGAATGGAATGTCACGCTGGACCTGTGGACGCAGGACGATAGCGAAGTGCAAGCCATCCTGCTCAAGAATGGCGAGCGCCAATATTGCACGTTTAACTATATCTGCGGCTGCGACGGCGCGCGCAGCAAGGTACGCGAGATTGCCGGCATTGAATTATCGGGCGGCACTTACGATCATCTGTATTACGTGGCCGACGCCAAAGTGGCTGGCAGCAATAGCGACTTGCACGCCCACCTGGGCGCGAACAGCTTTGCCCTGATGCTGCCCGTGCGCACCAGCGGCATGCAGCGCCTGATCGGCATCCTGCCCGACCGCCCGCAAGGCGCGCCTGCGCCCGTGTTCGACGATGTGCGCAGCGAGGTGGAAAGCCTGCTCCATATCCAGGTGGAGCAACTGAACTGGTTTTCCACCTATAAGGTGCACCATCGGGTAGCCGAGCGCTTCCGCGACCGGCGCTGTTTCCTGCTGGGCGATGCTGCCCATTTGCATAGCCCCGTCGGTGGCCAGGGCATGAACACGGGCCTGGGCGACGCCGTCAACCTGGCCTGGAAGCTGGCGCAAAAGCTGCACGGCCGCAGCCATGACGCCTTGCTCGATACCTATGAAACCGAGCGCATCGCCTTTGCCCGCAAGCTGGTCGCCTCCACCGACCGCGCCTTCCAGGCCATCGTGGCGCAAGGCGTCACGGGGCAAGTGCTGCGCAAGTGGCTGGTGCCGCACGCCCTGCCGTTTTTGTCCGGCTTCGAAGCGGCGCGCCGCATGCTGTTCAAAACGGTGTCGCAAATCCAGATCAGCTATGAAGACAGCGCCCTTTCCGGCGGCCATGCCGAACATCTGCGGGGCGGCGACCGCCTGCCCTGGTTTTCAGACGGTACGCAAGACAACTTCCTGGCCCTGCGCAGCATGGATTGGCAATTACACATCTATGGCACGCCGGCGCCGGAATTGCTCGATGAGGCGCGTATATTGAAACTGCCCGTGCATTGCTACACCTTCAATGTGGCCGCCAAATTCGCTGGCCTGGGCCGCGATGCCGCCTACCTGGTGCGTCCCGACGGTCATATCGCGCTGGCCCTGCACCAGCAGGAAAGCGGCGCCCTGCGGGCACTGGCCTTGCGGCTGGGCATGCACTTCGGACCAGCAGAAAGCAAGACGGCGCCCCGGCTGGTGCAGGATAAACTGCAATGAGCTTATGACAAATCAAGACCGCACAACTTGACGAACTTTATTTGTTTGATTTGTTTGATGACGTATCCTATAGTGTATCCAGCTCCCAAGGATATGCCATGTCAACAGCCCTGCACAGCGACACTAGCAACACAACAGAAACCAGCGATGACGAACCAGCCGATGCGCCAAATCAGCCAGCGCAACCATCGCTGGCCCAACTGCTGGCACAGACATTGGCCGCCGCACCCGAACCCCTGCGTTTCAACATTGCGCAAGATACCCTGCAGGAAGCTTACACCGCCTTGATCGGTGCCGTGCCGCACGATGACCGCCCTGCGCTGATTGCCCGGATGCGGCACGAGCTCGATATCGTGGCCGAACGGGAGCTGGGCCCGCTCAACGACCAGCGGGCGCACGCGCGTACGCCAGATATCTCCACAGAACAAGTCATGGCAGAACTGCAGTTACAGGAACGGCGGCAGCGAGTCCAAGACGTGGTGTCGGAAAAGCTGTTGCCGGGTGCCGAACTATGCATCCGCCTGGGCGTCACACCGCAGGCGCTCAGCGCCGCGCTGAAGGCCAGACGCCTGTTTGCCTTGCGCGGGCCATCGGGCGACTATGTCTATCCGGCATTCTTTGCCGACCCGCGCCAGGATCGCCATACCCTGGAAAAAATCAGCAAAATCCTCGGCGACTTGCCCGGCGCCGCCAAATGGGACTTTTTTAGCAGTCCGCGCATCTCGCTGGGCGGCAAGTCACCGCTGGAGGCACTGGCCAAAGGCAAGCTCGATGCCGTGCTGGCCGCCGCCCACGCCTACGCCGCCGAATAGAGCTACGCCATGGCAATCCTGCGCCTGCCCCGCCAGCCGCAACTGCCTTCATCGCTCACTATCGTGCAATGCCAACCCGCTACGCTGTACCGGATATCGGGCCATACCAGCGGCGAACCCTATTTTGGCAGGGCCAACACCTATCGTTTTGATGATCCTAATCCGCTGCCATCGGACAGATTCGGCACTTGCTACCTGGGCACGTCGCTGGCAGTCGCGCTCGCCGAAACGCTGCTGCATGACCGCCAGCCCATCCGCAATTGCTTCGTGGTCGAGCTGGCCGTGCTACAGGCTTGCTTCGTGATTCAGTTCGCAGGCTTGCCCTTGACTCTGGCAGACTTGACAGGCCCAGCGCTCAGGCGGCTGGGCGGCCACGCCGAGCTGAGCGGCACATCGTCGTACACCAAGAGCAAGACCTGGTCGACCGCCATCCACGCACATGCAGACAAGGTTGATGGCTTGCTGTATATGTCACGCCACAAGAACGATGAAAAGGCGCTGGTGCTGTTTGACCGCGCCGCGCCCAAGATCGCCATGGCGTCCGTTACGCCGCTGTCAACACACACGGGCTTTGGCCAGGCAGCAACCCTGCTGGGCATCCGTAGCGCGATCCCTTGAGCAAACTGGCTCTTGCTGCACCGCCGCATTGATACACATCAACTGTATAATACGGACCATGTCCGCGTTTTTGCGTTTACGCAAGCGCAGCGATCAAGCAACCCGCATTCATTCCCCTTAGCACACCCCATCATGACGATTACACTCTACGGCATCCCCAACTGCGATACCGTCAAAAAGGCCCGCACCTGGTTGGCTGCGCAGCAACTCGACTTCGCTTTCCATGACTTCAAGAAACAGGGCCTGGAACGCGCCACCGTGGAACAATGGCTGCAGCAATTGCCGTGGGACCTGCTGGTCAACAAGAAAGGCACGACCTGGCGCGCCTTGAGCGATGAGCGCAAGGCGTCCATCACCGACGCCGCCAGCGCAATCGAGCTGATGCTGGAAAACCCATCCATCATCAAGCGCCCTGTGCTGGACAAGGATGGCCAGTTCAGCGTGGCATTTTCGGATGCACAGTACCAAGAGATCTTTGCCATTTAAGCCTTCGCCCCATGACCACCTCCAAAACCCTCGCCCTGACTGAAAAACTGATCGCCCTGTCCTCGGTCACGCCGGACGACAAGGGCTGCCAGCAGCACCTGATCGATCTCCTCACGCCGCTGGGCTTTGTCTGCGAGACGATCCAGTCGAACGATGTCACCAATCTGTGGGCGCGCCGCGGCACCACCTCGCCCGTGTTCGTGTTTGCCGGCCATACCGACGTGGTGCCGACCGGCCCGGTCGAGCAATGGCGCTCGGAACCGTTCATCCCGACCATCCGGGACGGCAAGCTGTATGGCCGCGGCGCGGCCGACATGAAGACCTCGATCGCCGCCATGGTGGTTGCTTGCGAAGAATTCATCGCCGCCACGCCCGATCACACGGGGTCGATCGCCTTCTTGATCACCAGCGACGAGGAAGGCCCGGCCACCGATGGCACCGTCGTCGTCTGCGACAAGCTCAAGGCGCGCGGCGAGCAGATCGACTACTGCCTGGTGGGCGAGCCGACTTCCAGCGGACAACTGGGCGACATGATCAAGAATGGCCGCCGCGGTTCGCTGTCGGGCCGATTGACCATCAAGGGCATCCAGGGCCATATCGCCTACCCGCACCTGGCGAAAAACCCGATTCACGTGGCGGCGCAGGCGCTGGCCGACCTGGTGGCGGAACAGTGGGACGAAGGCAATGAATACTATTTGCCCACTTCCTGGCAAATGTCGAACATCAATGCCGGCACGGGCGCAAACAACGTGATTCCGGGCAATATGGTGATCGACTTCAATTTCCGTTTCTCCACCGCCAGCACGGCCGAGGGACTGCAGGAAAGAGTGCACGCCATCCTCGACCGGCACGACTTGCAATACGCGCTGGAGTGGACCCTGAGCGGCCAGCCTTTCCTCACGCCACGCGGCACCTTGTCCGACGCCTTATCCAGCGCAATCGAAGAAGAAACCGGTATTAGGACGCAATTATCGACCACCGGCGGCACCTCCGATGGCCGCTTTATCGCGCAGATCTGCCCTCAGGTGATAGAATTCGGGCCGCCCAATGCCAGTATTCACAAGATCGACGAGCACATCGACGTGTGCCACATCGATCCGCTGAAGAATATTTACCGCCGTACGCTGGAGCATTTGCTGCCCGAATAAAATACCAGGCCCGCCACGCGGGCCTTTAGCCGTTATTACCGCTCTATCGAGAATGCCATGACACCGAATCCGTTTTCCACGCCACGCGACCTGTTGCGCTACGCCACCACCCGTTTCAACGCCGCCAAGCTGTTTTTCGGCCATGGCAGCGCCGAAGCCTTCGATGAAGCAGCGTATCTGTTGCTGCACACCTTGAAATTGCCGCTCGACAAGCTCGAACCTTTCCTCGACGCCAAATTGCTGCCGTCGGAAGTGGCCGCCGTGATGGCCGTCATCGAGCGCCGCAGCATCGACCGCGTGCCGGCCGCCTACATCACCAGGGAAGCGTGGCTGGGCACCTACAATTTTTACGTCGATGAGCGCGTGATCGTGCCGCGCTCCTTCATCGCCGAGCTGATCCCTGAATACTTCTCGCCATGGGTGCCGGAACCGGAAGCGGTGGAAAACATCCTGGAACTGTGCACCGGTTCGGGCTGCCTGTCGATCATGATGGCCGACGCCTTCCCGAACGCCAGCGTGGACGCGGTCGACATTTCCGCCGATGCGCTGGCCGTGGCCAAGCGCAACGTCGATACCTACAAGCTGCAGGATCGCGTGCAGCTGATCGAATCGGACCTGTACGCCAATGTGCCGGCCAAGAAATACGATCTGATCATCAGCAACCCGCCGTACGTCAACTCCGCCTCGATGGGCGCCCTGCCGCAGGAATACCTGGCCGAGCCGCAAATCGCCCTGGACGGCGGCAGCGACGGCATGGACCTGGTGCGCAAGATTATCGCCGGTGCGGCCGAACGCCTGACCGACGACGGCATCCTGATGATCGAGATCGGCAATGAACGCGCCTACGCGGAAGCCGCCTTTGGCGAACTGGGCCTGACCTGGATCACCACCAGCGCCGGCGACGACATGGTGTTCCTGCTGACGGCTGAGCAGTTGAAGCTGTAAGCGCTACAACGCAGCAATTAAATTCCGGGGTCAGACCCGCCGGTGCTCGGCGCCCCCGTCTTACCCCAGCTTTGAAAAAGAAAAAAATGATACGTTTCATACAAGTAAGCCTGATGCGCGGCATCAAACCGTTGCTCGAACAAGTCGACGTCACCCTTAACCCGGGCGACAAGATCGGCCTGATCGGCGCCAATGGCGCGGGCAAATCGAGCCTGTTCGCGATGATGCGCGGCGAGCTGCATCCTGACCAGGGCGAAATCGATTTCCCGGCCAAGTGGCGCGTGGCTTACGTGGCGCAGGAAACGCCGCCGCTGGACCGTGCCGCGCTGGACTACGCGATCGATGGCGACGTGACCCTGCGCAAGCTGGAAGCGGAACTGGCGCGCCTGGAAGCGGAACCGGAAAGCTCGGAAAACGGTATCGCCATCGGCGAAATCTATAGCGCGCTGGCCGATGCCGACGCCTACACGGTGCAGTCGCGCGGCGAGCAATTGCTGCTGGGCCTTGGCTTTACGCTGGACCAGATGCAGCAGCCTGTCGCCAGCTTCTCGGGCGGCTGGCGCATGCGCCTGAACCTGGCGCAAGCGCTGATGTGCCCGTCCGACCTGCTGCTGCTCGATGAACCGACCAACCACCTGGACCTGGACGCCATCATCTGGCTGGAAGACTGGCTGAAACGCTACGCCGGCACCTTGCTGATCATTTCGCATGACCGCGACTTCCTCGATGAAGTGGTCAACGTGGTGGTGCATATCGACGAGCGTAAATTGAAACGCTATTCGGGCAACTATTCGAGCTTCGAGCGCCAGCGCGCAGCGCAGATGATCCTGGCCGCCGGCGCGCTGGAAAAGCAGCAGCGCAAGCGCGCCCACCTGGAATCGTTCGTCAACCGTTTCAAGGCGCAGGCATCGAAAGCCCGCCAGGCGCAGAGCCGCATGAAGGCACTGGCAAAGATGGAAGAACTGGCGCCATTGCGCGCCGCCGCCGAATTCTCGTTCGAATTCCGCGAGCCATTGTCTGCACCGAATCCCCTGCTGGTGATGGAAGACGTCGATGCGGGCTACAAGATCGAAAACGAAGCGACTGGCGACATCAGCCACAAGACCATCGTCAACGGCATCAAGTTTTCCCTGCAGATCGGCCAGCGCATCGGCTTGCTGGGCCAGAACGGCGCCGGCAAATCGACCTTGATCAAGACCATCGCCGGCGAACTGTCGCCCTTGAGCGGCGACGCCACCATGGGCAAGGGTTTGAACATCGGCTACTTCGCCCAGCACCAGGTGGAAATGCTGCGCCACGACGAATCGCCGCTGTGGCATCTGGCCAAGATTGCACCGACCACGCGCGAGCAGGAATTGCGCAACTTCCTGGGCGGCTTCAACTTCCCCGGCACCATGGTGACCAGTTCCATCGCGCCGTTTTCCGGTGGTGAAAAAGCCCGCCTGGCGCTGGCGCTGATCGTCTGGCAACGCCCCAACCTGCTGCTGCTCGATGAACCGACCAACCATCTGGACCTGGAAACGCGCGAAGCGCTGACCGAAGCGCTGGCCCAGTTCGAAGGCACGCTGGTGGTGGTATCGCATGATCGCCACTTGCTGCGCGCCACCACCGATGAATTCATCATCGTTGCCGACGGCAAGCTGCAGCCGTTCGATGGCGACCTGGACGACTACAAGGATTGGCTGTTCAAGACCAAGCTGGGCAAGGGCACCGACGTGTTGCCGGCCGCCGGCAAGGCCAACAAGACCGATTTCCCGGTGACGCCTTCCGTGCCTGCGCCGGCAGCGGCCAGCGCGCCTGCCGCGCCGGTGCGCGACAAGCGCAAGGAAGCCGAGGAGCGCCAGAAGGCGGCAGCGCTGCGCAAGCCGATCGAAAACAAGATCAAGCGCCAGGAAGAGCAAATCGCCAAGCGTAACGCGCAAAAAGAGGAAACCGACGCCAAGCTGGCTGAGCCGACCATTTATGACGCCGCCAACAAGGCCAAGCTGAAGCAATTGCTGGCTGACCAGAGTTTCTTCACCAAGGACCTGGCGCAGCTGGAAGCGGAATGGCTGGACTTGCAGGATCAGCTCGAAAAGCTGGGCTGACAGGCAAACAGGAAGGCGGCTCGATGAGCCGCTTTCAGGCCGCCTGCATCGGGCCGGGATGGGCGTCGGGGTTGGGCAGGCGGATCGCCATCAATCTGTCGATATCGACCAGGATCAGGCGGCGGCCGTCCACCACGCCCACGCCCAGCAGGTAGTCGGCTTCCGCCGCACCCAAACCGGCCACGGGTGTGATGTCGGCCGGCGCCAGGCTGACGATGTCGGTCACGCCATCGACCACCATGCCCATCACGCAAGCGCTCAACTGCAAAATAATCACATCGGTGGACGGGTCGGGCGCGTCCTGGGCGCCACCGAACGCGGCACGCATGTCGACGATGGGGATGATCACGCCACGCGACACGGCCACGCTTTGCAGCACCTCGCCTTGCGAGGAAAAGCGATCGAGTTCCTTGAGTGGGCGCAACTCTTGCACGTTGCCGTAATGCAAACTATATTCCAGGCCGCCCAAGCGAAAACTCAGGTATGGCGCGCGCAGCGTGTCCGCCATCATCACCGCGCCAGGCGTCGTCGTGGGATGCATGATATTCCTTTCATCCGGTAAGTACTTGCCAGGATGCGCAGTAGCGCAAGACTGGGGTCATACTAACCAGCATCGGCTACCACGACGTTGAGGAACATCAATTTTTCCGAAATGCAAGTCTTTCCCGGCGTCCGCCATGCCGCCCGGCGTCTTCCATTACAATGGGACCATTGTTTTTGATCAATCAGGCCATGCAACACCTCGTCAATCCCGCCGACGTCGAATTTTCCGCCATCCGCGCCCAGGGCCCGGGCGGGCAAAACGTCAACAAGGTGTCTTCCGCCATCCATCTGCGCTTTCCCATCGCGGCCTCTTCCCTGCCGGAAGCCTGCAAGGAACGCTTGCTGGCCCTGCGCGACAGCCGCATCAGCAAGGATGGCGTGCTGGTCCTGAAAGCCCAGCAATCGCGCAGCCAGGAACAGAACAAGGAAGAAGCCTTGCGGCGGCTGCAGGAAATCATCGACAGCGTGACTTTCCTGCCCGCCATCCGCCGCCCCACCAAGCCCACGCGCGGCGCGCAGCGGCGCCGGCTCGACAGCAAGAGCACGCACAGCCTGCTCAAGCAGTCTCGGGGGAAGGTTCGCGATTAAGCTGGCGGAGCGTAAGTCCAGTCGAGCGCCCCGCTGCTATCGGCAAACACGGCTTGCGTGGGCGGCACGGCGCTGCGCAGCAGGGCGCGGATTTCTTTCGGTGGCCGGTCATACACCCTGGCAAAACCGGGCGGCACCGTCATCGCGCGCACGCTGGTGTCGCCATCGACCAGGCCCAGCACGCAGCGCGACTGGCCGGCCGTGGCCAGCCTTTCCTGCCGCGCCTGCTCAGCCAGCGCCAGCATCTGCGCCTGCAGGATTTCCGATTGTTTCACTTCCAGCCGCAGCCGCGCCACTTCCTTGAGCACGGGCGCGATGCGGGCCGCCAGCTTGTCGTACGGCGCTTGCTGGGCCGGCTGCAACACCAGTTCGCCGCGCCGCAGCTGGCCGGCCAGGGTCAGGTAGTTGCGCACGTCGGGAAGTTGCGCGATGTCATCAATTTCCTGCTGCCGCTTGCGCTGCACCTGTTCATACTGGGCGGCACGGGCCAGGTTGTCCGCAATCTTTTGCTCCAAGCCGCTTAAATCGGGCACCAGCGGATACACCAGCATTTCCACGTGCTTGCGCGGCCCCGCGCTGCCGATGCGGATATGGCGCGCCGCCACCGCGCAGCCTTCGGCCAGTTCGATGACGACCTCGTCGGCAATGATGTCGCAATTGCTGGCATGGTCGATCACCACGCGCGTGCCGGAAATAACGCAGCTTTCCGCCCGCTGCAGATGCACCTCGCCCTGCAGCGCCTGCACCACGGAACCGGACGCCACGCCGTCGACTTGCACATTGCCATGCTCATTGAAGGCGGTGCCGCCCACCAGGTTACTGTGCAGCAATATCAAGCCGCCATGCGAATGCAGATGGCCATACACGTCGCCGTGGATGGTGATGTCGCTGCCGTCGAGCATGCGCTGCTCCTGCACTTCGCCGTATTCCTCGTAGGCGGCGCGCAGTTTCAAATTACCCGTGGTGCGACTGCTGACGCCTTCCCGGCTGACGATTTTATTGTCGATCGAAATCTTGCCGCCGCCATCGACATTCACATAGCCCTCCTGCGTGGCCACCAGGTAATCACCGTCGCTGAAATGCTCGACCGCCGTGCCGCTGCCCGCCACCGCAGCCAGGTCCACCTCTTGCGGCGCGGGCGGCGGCAAGATATTGCCGGCCAGGTCATAACCGTGCAAGCCGGCCACCGCCGGCAGCTTGCGCAGCAGGCGTGCATGCTTTTTCACCTGGGGAAACCGGTTTTTAAAGCTGAGCAGATCGAAGCGGCCATCGGCCAGCTCGCGCGGCGCATCGTCGCGGTGGATGCCTTGCGACACTTCGACCAGTTGCCCGTCGCGCCCCGGCTGCGGCGCCAGTACGCGCGCCACCGTGATGCGCTCGGCCTTGCCCGATTCGATGATGGCCCGCACGCTGGCACTATCGATACCGTAGTGCACGCCCTTGCACCACAGATCGGCCACCAGCTCATCGAGATCACGCCGCAAGGGCAGCAAACCGTCCGCATCGGCAGGCAGCGGTTCAAAATAGAACTCGGCCGTATCACCGCGCAGCTTGATGCTTTTATACAGGGCGCGGCGGGAAGCGGGAAAGGCGGCGATGCGGGCGGCGATGCGCAGCAGGGCCTCGCTGCGGGGCGCCGCGCGGGGCGCCGGTGCGTGGAACAGGGTCAGCAGGAATAGCGGATAGTCGAGCCCCTCCAGCAGCCGGCCGGACTGGAACAGCTGGTCGACGGCGGTACGCAATTGCGCAGGCGCCAGAGACAGGTCCAGGAACACCCCTTCCTTGCGCTGGATTATGCCGTTCGGCAAATCACCTGCGGCAGCCGCATCAGGCACAGGCGTATCGTCGTCGCTCACCACTTTCCTCCACATCAAGAAAACTTGTCGGAATGCACAGGAACAATAGCATGCGGCGCGCCTGCGTGCCTGCCCATGAAAAAAATGTGGTGCGCAAAAAAATATAACGCCGATATAAAAAAACCGGGCCTCGTTAATAACAAGGCCCGGTTTTAATAAAACAATGGAAACGTGTTTAACGCCGTGGCGGATTGGCGTAAATGTCCTGCCCCACTTCATTAATCTGGCGGCGCAGATCGCGGCGTTCATCCGGTGTCATGCGGCCATTACGGCGTGACGCATCGACACCTTCATTGGCACGGCGCTGCTCGTCATTACGGGTATCAAAACTGCGTGCGTCACGTTGATCGCGGATGCGCGTATCATTGACCTTGGGCGTCTGTTCGAAACGCTGGCTTTGCAACTGTGGCGGCTCTTCACGGCGCGGCTGCGGCGCCTGGGCATGGGCCACGCTGGACACCAGAACGGACGTCAACGCACAGCCAGCGACGAATGCAGACAGCACGGCACGTGCAGAAACCAGTGCGCTAGGAGCGGCGTGAATTTTTTTGCTAACGATATTCATTGAGTTCCTCTTCCGCAATGCCGTAAACATGAAGCTGTAAAGCCATGAAGCTGTAAAGCATAAAGCTGTAAAGCCATAAAGCTAATTCCACTATGGCACCCAGTGTATGATGCTTTAGACGGTGCAGTAAGAGTAATTGGGTAAAGTTTGTAACAGTTTGTAATGGGTCAACATACCCATTTCCCACTGCCGCGACAGGCGTTACTATATCAACTAAATCAAGATAACACGACACCTTAAATGACCACAACCTCCTCATCCGGCACTAATACAACAACGCAATCGACGCATGGCCACCAGGCAAAAATCATGGTCGTCGATGACGACGTGCGACTGCGCGATCTGCTGCGCCGGTATCTGACCGAGCAGGGTTTTAATGTCTTCACGGCAGAGAGCGCCACAGCCATGAACAAGCTGTGGTTGCGTGAACGCTACGATCTGCTGGTGCTCGACCTGATGTTGCCAGGTGAAGATGGCCTGTCGATCTGCCGCCGCCTGCGCGGCGCCGGCGACCAGACGCCGATCATCATGCTGACGGCCAAGGGCGAAGACGTGGACCGCATCGTGGGCCTGGAAATGGGCGCCGACGATTATCTGCCGAAGCCGTTCAACCCGCGCGAACTGGTGGCCCGCATCGGCGCCGTGCTGCGCCGCAAGGGTCCCGATGAAATTCCGGGCGCGCCATCGGAAACGCCGCAAACCTTCGAGTTCGGCGAATTCGTGCTCGACCTGGGCACCCGCACCCTGAAAAAGAATGGCGAAACGGTGCCGCTGACGACCGGCGAATTTTCCGTGCTGAAAGTGTTTGCCCGCCATGCGCGCCAGCCGCTGTCGCGCGAAAAACTGATGGAACTGGCGCGCGGCCGCGAATACGAAGTGTTCGACCGCAGCCTGGACGTGCAGATTTCGCGGCTGCGCAAACTGATCGAACCAGATCCGTCGAGCCCGCTGTTCATCCAGACTGTCTGGGGCCTGGGCTACGTGTTCATCCCGGACGGACAGCCGCGCTGATCGCAGGCGAGGCACAATGAAGCTTGTTCCCGATATCAGTCTGGCGCGGCTGAAAAGTGGCCTGTTCTGGCGCACTTTTCTGCTGCTGGGCACCCTGACGACGGTCAGCATGAGCACCTGGATCGGCATGATTTCCGTGATCCAGCGCGAGCCGCAGGCGCAGCAGATTTCCGCCCAGATTATCTCGATCGTCACCATCACGCACGCGGCGCTGACGCACTCGGCGCCCGAACTGCGCCGCGAGCTGCTGTTCGACCTGGTCAGCAGCGAAGGCATCCGCATCTTTTCGCTGGAAGACGACGACCACGTCGATCCGCCGCCCGACAATTATTTGATGCCCGAAATCGAAACCCTGGTGAAAGCCAAGCTGGGCAAGGACACGCGCTTTTCCGCGCGCGTCAATGGCGTGGCCGGCTTCTGGATCAGCTTCAAGATCGACGACGACGAATACTGGCTGATGCTGGACCGCGAACGCCTGCGCGGCCTGACGGGCTTCCAGTGGCTGGGCTGGGCCAGCCTGGTGTCCTTGCTGTCGCTGCTGGGCGCCGCCATCATTTCCAGCCTGATCAACCTGCCCCTGTCGCGCCTGACGGCGGCCGCACGCGATATCGCCAAGGGCAAGCAGCCGACGCCGCTGCCGGAAAAAGGCCCGATCGAAATCATCGAGGCGAACCGCAGCTTCAACCAGATGGTCGACGATCTGAAGCAGGTGGAATCGGACCGCGCCGTGATCCTGGCCGGCATTTCGCACGATTTGCGCACGCCGCTGGCGCGCATGCAGCTGGAAGTGGAAATGGCCAACCTGTCCGATGAAGCGCGCGAAGGCATCCAGTCGGACATTGGCCAGATGGACGCCATCATCGGCCAGTTCCTCGACTATGCCAAGCCGACGGAAGCGTCGAGTTTTCTGGAAGTGGACTTGAGCGGCCTGCTGTCGGACCTGGTGCGCGAAGCGATGCGCCTGCCCGATGTCAAGGTCACGGCCGAGATAGCGGAAGGCGCGCATGCCATGGGCAACGCCACCGATCTGCGCCGCGTGCTCAACAATCTGGTGGAAAATGCGCGCCGCTATGGCAAGACGGAAGGCAGCGACATCACCGAGATCGATGTCGCCTGCCAGGTGAAAAGCATCCACGGCGCCAAGCGCGTGGTGATTGAAGTGCAGGACCATGGTCCCGGCGTACCGGCCGACAAGATCGAGCAAATGCTCAAACCCTTTACCCGCCTGGACTCGGCGCGCGGCCAGGCCAATGGCGCCGGCCTGGGCCTGGCCATCGTTGACCGCGTCTTGCTGCGCCACGGCGCCGAACTGCAGGTACGCAACCGCGAAGGCGGCGGACTGGCGTTCCAGATCAGTTTGCCGGCGGTATGACATACCGGCGGGCTGCCGGGGCAGGCGCCCTGGCAGCTCCATCGTTTATTTATTGCGTCAGCAGCTTGCTCATCAACAATTCCGTCGCCCCATAACCGTACAGGGAATCGCTTTCCAGCCCCGGCGTATCGAACGGCACGGATTCCTCGCGGTCCAGCTTGGCCGGATCGGCGTCGGCATAGGTAGCGCGCCAGGCGCGCTGCAAGGATTCATTGCGACGGATAAAGGCTGGCATCGGCCACGCCTCGCGCTGCCATTGGCCACTAGCGCCCAGCAGGGGCCAGCGCTCGTTGAGCAAGGCCATGTCGCCCGTGCGCAAACGCCGCACGGCTTGCGACGGCAATAATTGCTCCAGTTCGGCCAGCGAGGGCAGCACATCGCGTTTGGGCCCGAACATATACGCCAGCATGATGCGGCCGGCCGGCGCCGTGCGCGCCACCACGCCGACGGCATAACCGCCGCCCGTCAAGGGCACGGCAAACCAGCTGCCTTCTCGGTATGGCAAAGACTTCATAAAACCCCTGAAAAAAATGTTAAATGGAACAGGGGCGTAGTTTACGCGAGCCGGCGCGCCAGTGGCGCATGGTACGCCAGGGCATCAAACCATTAGTTACTCGTCTGATTTATATCTTCTCGTCGTAGTGATATTGCGCAACGATCGGACCGGCCTTGAACAAGGCTTCCTTCATTTCCTTGTCCAGGCGCGCGTCGCGGCGGCGCATCCATTCGAGCAGCATGGATGCTTCCTTGCGGCTGGTATCGCCGGCATGCGCGAGCACGCGGCGCAATTCCGGGTCGGTGCAGGCCTCGAAGCGCTGGCTGTTCAGGTCCAGCGCCTGCAGGCTGGCGACCAGGGCGCCAATCGCCCGGTGCATGTCCAGCGCCGTGGCCGGTAAATCGGATTCTTCGAGCGGGAGGGCAGTCATGCGTTTTCCTTCGGTTGCAGGGTCAATCGGACATCATCTGCGCTGCATTTTCCACTGCGCGCCTGAAAATCTCAAGCGCTACCTCGTGCATGGCATCTGTTGTAAAACCGTCAGCCAGGGGGACAGCCTGCCCTGCTTCATGCTAAGCTGTCACTTCGCTAGGGGTCCTGGAAACCGTATCAACGTTTTCCGGGTGAGAGATACCCTTCGTACCTGATCTGGATAATGCCAGCGAAGGAAAGCGCAAAGTACCTCCCTCCTTTGATAGCTCCCGCGTTGGCGCCAGCCGAACAAGCAGTCTTGCCGCACCACGAGCCATCAATGCCTACACCGAACTCATCTTTAAACGTATCTGTTTCCGTCCTGACCCTGGCCATCCTGCACGCGTTTGCCGCGCCCGCATTGGCCGCCGATAATGACAACGCCGCCAGCGATCCGCAAAACATGGCCGAAGTGGTCGTCACGGCCAGCAAGGCGCCGGCCGACAGGCGCGCCGCCGTCGGCGGTTTTAGCGATGCGCCGCTGCTGCAAACACCGGCCAGCGTGACCGTCATTTCGCAAAAAGACCTGCAGGACTTGCAGATCCGCAATACCAGCGACGCCGTCAAGCTGGACGCCAGCATCAACGATTCCTACAACGCCGTCGGCTATGCCGAGCAATTTTCGATCCGCGGCTTTACCCTCGATAACAACTCCAGCTACCGCAAGGATGGCGTGGCGATTCCCGGCGACACGCAAATTCCGCTGGAAAACAAGGAACGCATCGAAGTGCTGAAAGGCCTGGCTGGCTTGCAGGCGGGCATGGCCGCGCCGGGTGGCGTGATCGACTACATCGTCAAGCGCCCCACCGCCACGCCGCTGCGCACGGTCACCGTGGAAGAACGTGAACGGGGCACCCTGTATGGCGCGCTCGACCTGGGTGGCCGCCTGGACGACCCGCGTTTCGGCTACCGCATCAACCTGGCGGCCGAACGCCTGCGCTCGTACATCAAGGGCGCCGATGGCAACCGCAAGTTCATTTCGGGCGCCTTCGACTGGCAGATTTCGCCGCAAGCCTTGCTGCAACTGGACGCCGACTACCAGGACAAGGCGCAAGTGACGGCGCCCGGTTTCCAGCTGCTCGGCAACGGCAGCCTGCCCTCGCATGTCAGCGCCGACACCATGCTCAACCAGCAGCCATGGACGCATCCGGTGGAAACCGTCACCGCCAATCTCGGCCTGCGCTTCCAGTACGCCTTCAGTGACGACTGGCACGCGACATTAAGCGCCAACCAGCATTCGTTCAAGCGCGACGACTACACGGCTTATCCGTATGGCTGCAGCCCGGCGGGCGACGCCCCCGTGTTTTGCAACAATGGCGACTTTTCGGTCTGGGATTACCGCAGCCTGGGCGAGACCAAGAAACCGCTGAGCGCGCAAGCCATGCTCCAGGGCAAATTTGCCACCGGCAGCCTGCGCCACGAATTCACGGCCGGTATCTCGACCTTCCACCGCAAGGATAGCGCCGGCAACTATGTGTACGATGAAACGGGTATCAGCAATATCTACCATCCGGTGATCGTGCCCTCCTCGCCAGGCGTGACGGGCCCCGTGCGCCTGGTGCGCAAGGACCAGGAAAACTCGGTCTTCGTGCAAGACATCGTCAGCCTGGCAAGCAACTGGAAACTGCACGCCGGCTTGCGCCATATCAGTGTCGATGGCTACCAGTACATCCTGGCGGCCGATCCTGCCGACGCGGAAGTGCGCTCCAAACACAGTTTCCTGTTGCCCAATGCGGCGCTGGTCTACAACCCGCTGGACAACGTGGCCGTGTATGGCGCCTACTCGCAAGGCATGGAACATGGGGGTGTCTCCAGCATCTACACGGCCTTGCCCAACGTGGAATTATCCCCGAGCCGATCGACGCAGGTCGAGTTCGGCGTGAAAGCCGACCTGACACCGGACTTCATGCTGGCCGCCAGCCTGTTCCAGATCCGCAAGGGCCTGGAGTTTGTCAACGCCGACAATTACTTTGTGCGCGCCGGCCAGGCCCAGCACCGTGGCCTGGAATTATCGGCCCAGGGCAAGGCTTCAAGCGACCTGCGCCTGAGCGCATCGGCCACCTTGCTGAACAGCCAGCAATCAGGCACGGGCAGCACGGACCTGGACGGCAAGCGCGTCGCCAATGTGCCCGCCTTCAAGACGACAGTCCACGCCGACTATACGGTGCGGCAAGTGGCGGGCCTGTCCGTCAACGGCAGCTGGGAATATGCCGGCAAGAAAGCCTTCGACTCTGGCAATACCGTCTTCGTGCCTTCGTATAACGTGTTCAATCTGGGCGCCGCCTACGCCACGCAGATTGCCGGCACGCCCGCCATCGTGCGCGCCACCGTCAACAATGTGTTCGACAAGTTTTACTGGCGCGACGTGACGCCGCAGGCAGGCGGCTACCTGTTCCCGGGCGCCAGCCGCACCTTGCGCGTATCGGCCCAGTTCGACTTTTAAAACAGATTAGCGTGCTGCCAGCGCAGCGTCGATCAGCGGCATGGCGATTGCCATGCGCTGATCAAGCGAGCCTTGCAGCAACTGGTAAGGAATCTGGCGTTCAGCCAGCTCCGCCAGTAAATTGCGGTAGATCAACTGGCGCACGGCTTCCGACTCGCGCTGCAAGCCATCCGGTACCCACGGCGTATCGGGCGCCGTGACCAGAGTCACATCGTAGCGGGCAGCCTGTGCCAGCGCCGCCAGCGCGGCGTCTTCGCCAGCAAAATAATGCCGGCTGTAAATCACCGTGATCAGGGGCGTGGTGTCGCAAATCAGTACATCGCGCGCGGCCGCCATCGCCTCGTCTTCGCGCGCCAGCTGCGTGCTGGCAATCAAAAACTGGTCATCGGCGAGCGGTACCCTGCCCCGCGTCTCGACGAATTCGCGTAAATATTCCGGCACCCAGACAGTGTGAAAATGCGCCGCCAGCGCGGCCGCCAGGGTCGATTTGCCCGATGATTCGGCGCCCAGTATGGCCACGCGCAGCGGCGGCGGGCTGGTCAAGCCGCTCACTTCAAGACCATCGCGTCGGGCGCGGCCGGCGCAGAATTTTTCCAGGCCCGCCAGCCGGCCGCCGCCATCAGCACAAAAATGCCATACAGCACGGCCGTCAGCGGCAAGCCCTTATGGAGGTACAGGGCCACGTACAGGATATCGACCACGATCCAGACGATCCAGTTTCCCAGCTTCTTGCGCGACAGCAGGAATTGCCCCACCAGGCTGCCGGCCGTCAGGAAACCATCGGCATTGGGCACGTCCGTGTCGGTCGAGGTCAGCAGCCAGGCGATCAGCGCAAAGCCGATGGCCCAGGCGACGATGCTGGCCAGCCAGCCGCGCCATGTCAGCACGGTGACGGGCAGCACGGGTGCGCCATTGTCCGGGTGCAGCCATTGGTACCAGCCCCAGAACGAAACGCTGATAAACACCAGTTGCAAGACCATGTCGCCATACAAACGCGAATCGAAAAAGACAAAGCCGTAAGCGCCCGAGGAAATAATCCCCAACAGCCAGGCCCAGTGATTCTGGCGGATATTGAGTCCAACGGTGGCGATCGCCAGGACAAAGGAAATCAATTCTAGCGGCGTGGTAGTAAAACCCAGCAGGAGGAGCGAGTCGTTCATGAGATCGGAAAAAGGGCGGCAGGGCGCGCGGGATGAGGCTGGTGGTGCAGTATGCAATACCGGGCTTGAATAAGCAAGATTGCATGCCCGCTAGCTCAGATAAAACCGCCCTTCACCGCGCGCGCCAGCGAACGCTGCACGATCAGCTTGTGAAACGGCTTGATCAGCACGATATAAGCGCGGCCCACCTTGTTATGGCAATGTACGACGCTCGACATCGTGATACTGCCATGCGGCCCAGCCTGGCGGTTACGCAGCAGGGACAATCGAAAATCGAGGTGGCTGTCATCTTCACCCACAATGATTTCATCGTCGGTGACAGCATAAATACGGAAGATGCCGATACGGCCGCCCTCGCTGCTCGCCAGCTGCGTGGCAGTCTTGATGCCGAAGGGCTTGACGATGGCGTCGCGCACCCTCATCAGGGACTGCGCCCAGGCCGGCTGGCTGCCCAGCACATGGCGCCCCAGGCTGTCCATCGGCATCTGGTTCGCCTGCTGATGCGGCAAGTTCACAGCATACGCGTCGGCCAGGTTGCTGCCCGCATACAGGTGCGCGATGCTGCTCTCTGGCGGCATCGCCACGGCGCGTACGCCAGGGTTCATCGCTTGCATGGAATCCTCATGTTTTCAGTGATAACATGGTGATCATACAGCACAATGTGAACACCGATAACATTAAATGACAGTACACTATCACCATGGCAACCTGCGCGACACCCTGATCGCGGCCGCCATTGCACAACTGGCGCAACAGAACGATGCGGCCATCTCGCTGCGCGAACTGGCGCGCACCGTAGGCGTATCGATCGCCGCCGTCTACCGCCATTTTCCCAGCAAGGAAGCCTTGCTGGCGGAAGTCGCCGCCGCCGGCTTTGCCGCCATGATCGCCAAATGGGACCAGCAATTGCCGCCGCCAGGCAGCCTGCCGGCCGAACAGCGCTTTCAATTGCTGGGCCAGCTCTACATCGAATTCGCCCTGGCCGCGCCCGCCCATTACCGCTTGATGTTCGAACACCAGGACGTGCGCCCCTACCCTGCCCTGCAAGAGGCGGCATTGGCTTGCTTTGACTACGTGCTGCAGACGGCGGGCGCAGCCGTGCGCGAAGCGGGCGTCGACCCGCGCTGGGAACGGGCCGCCGCCAGCGCCGGCTGGTCGCTGGGCCATGGCTACGTAATGCTGCTGTTGAGCGGCCGCCTGGCCATGGCCGACGGCGGCAATGAATTGTCGCCTGCACTGCTGCCACGGTTTTTTCAATTGCCGGTGGAAGCACTGACGCCTGCACCGCTGTCCTGAATCCTCTGCATATTCCCTTGAGATATAGTGCCTGGATTCGGGATGGCGGGCGGTGGGCGGACGCCCAGGGCGGCACGCAGCAGGGTATCCCTGTCGCCATTCCAGGGTGGCAGGTCAGCAGGGGGCAGCGGCAAGACCTTGTCCAGATTAGGAAAGCGTGCATTGGGATTGAATCCCAGTTCACGATTTAGTACTCCATAGCGTTCCGCCCGCGCTTTATCAATATACGGAACCAGCATGTTTGCAAGATCAAATGGATCGCCGAATTCAATCTCCAGTTTGTTTGCGCATTTTCCACAGCCGAATGCTACTCCGCCATGTAGCACTTTAAGAGCAAGTGCTTTAGTTTCTGGCGTACGCGGCCCGCTAACTCTCCCTGTAGTCATTCTCGGGGAGGCATACATATAAGATAGATTATATGCAACCGGTCCGTACCCTTGGGAAAATGCACATTCCATCATTTTTATTGCGATAGGAATATTAGCCCAATACCCTGCGCCTTCATTTGCAGGCCCCACATTTAGTTTATCTGACAAAAAATCCATCGCTTGCGGATTTCCCATCTGCGCCGCCTTTTGCCAGAATGCATAAGCGCGAGTGCTATCACCGTTGACGCCCGTGCCATTCGCGTAATACGTTCCCATCCTGTCATATGCCGCAGGTATCCCGAGCCGCATCGCCTTTTCCACCAACAGCACCGCCTCTTCCTCACCATACAAAGGGTCGCGCCCTTCCACATACAGGCTGGCCAGATTGAGCATCGCCTTCCAGTGCAATCGCTCTGCCGCTTGACGGGTCAGATCGACGATTTTTTTGTAGTCGCGGTCTTCCACGAAAATTTCAGGATCTTCCAGGGCGCGTGCTTCAAGAAACCAGTCCTCGGCTTGCGCATCGATGGGCGGCACCTTGCTTGCCTCGGTTTCACAGATAAAATCCGCGACATGGGGATTGAAAAGGGGCAGGCTTTGGTTGCGTGGCAGGACTTTGTCGTCTGGTATTTTGCAGGCAAGCAAAGAAATGCAGCACAAGAAGATCAGCGACGTGAGACGCCGTCTGGTGGCAGCCATTCTGGATTGATTCCTCTCCATTGCGTCCTCCATCGCTGCGGCATTGCGTTATACAAGATCAGGAATGGAGTCATCCATCAAATGCCATGTCACCTCGTCCTCTGGCAAATCCAGCAGCCAGTCGCGGCGCGGTCGCGGGAACGGCGCGCCCTGGGTCAGCCACGCCTGGCGCCAGTATTGATTGACAATCGCCTGCAACGGATGGTCGGCCGCTACCCACGGCTGCCAGACGCCGCTGACAGGACAGTCCTCGCCGCCAGTGCAGCTCAACCATGGCTCGGGCCGCGCCACCTCGCGCAGCAAGCCGTGCACCGCGCGCGGCTCCACTGCCCCATGGTTGTGCCGTATCGTCAGGCACTGCTCCCACGTCACGGGGCCATATCGGCTATTGCCAGCGGCATCGAGCACGCTGAAATGGCGGAACGCTACGCCTTTGCGCAATAGCCGGGCCGGCTCCGTCAAACCCTGCCCGGCGGCAGGTTGCCAGTATGCCGAAAATAGCGCGGCCGGCGCGTCGCTGTGCAAGCCGGCAGGACGCAAAGCATAGTCGGCGGGCAGGAAATACGGTTCTTGTAACAGCGACGCGGCGCTTGGCTTCGGGATGGCGAGTGGTGGGCGGACGCCCATGGCGGCATGCAGCAGGGTATCCCTGTCGCCATTCCAGGGTGGCAGGTCAGCAGGGGGCAGCGGCAAGACCTTGTCCAGATTAGGAAAGCGTGCATTGGGATTGAATCCCAGTTCACGACTAAGTACGCCATAACGTTCCGCCCGTGCTTTATCAATATACGGAACCACCATGTTTGCAAGATCAAATGGATCTCCGAATTCAATCTTGAGTTTGTTTGCGCATTTTCCACAGCCGAATGCTACTCCCTCATGTAGCACTTTAAGAGCAAGTGCTTTAGTTTCTGGCGTACGCGGCCCGCTAACTCTCCCTGTAATCATTCTCGGGGAGGCATACATATAAGATAAATTATATGCAACCGGTCCGTACCCTTGGGAAAATGCACACTCCATCATTTTTATTGCGACAGGAATATTAGCCCAATACCCTGCGCCTTCATTTGCAGGCCCCACATTCAGTTTATCTGACAAAAAATCCATCGCTTGCGGATTTCCCATCTGCGCCGCCTTTTGCCAGAAGGCATAAGCGCGAGTGCTATCGCCATTGACGCCCGTGCCATTCGCATAATACGTCCCCATCCGGTCATAAGCCGCCGGTATGCCGAGCAGCATCGCCTTTTCCACCAATAGAACCGCTTCTTCTTCACCATACAAAGGATCGCGCCCTTCCACATACAGGCTTGCAAGATTGAGCATCGCCTTCCAGTGCAATCGCTCCGCTGCTTGACGCGTCAGATCGACGATTTTTTTGTAGTCGCGGTCTTCCACGAAAATTTCAGGATCTTCCAGGGCGCGCGCTTCAAGAAACCAATCTTCGGCTTGCGCATCGATGGGCGGCACCTTGCTCGCCTCGGTTTCACAGATAAAATCCGCGACATGGGGATTGAAAAGTGGCAGGCTTTGGTTACGTGGAAGAACTTTGTCGTTAGGCATTTTGCAGGCGATTAAAGAAATATTCAGGAATACTGCCAAGATAAAAAATGACAGGGGAAGGGAGAATTTTTTATACTTTTTCATGCTCAACCCAAACGTAACGTTGAACTACGGCCATCTTCTAAGGGAAGCAAGAATCCGGTCATTTTCTTGTGGTTCGCACTTGCAGAATCAGATTTTTTCTTACCGCGATTTTCTCCCATCAATTCAACCCATTTCCCGAACGCCGACACAATCTCCGCCTTCGTCCCTCCCCCGCCATCGACCAGCCCGCCGCTATGCATGCGCCATACCCGCTTGCGCAAGTCCCGGGCTACGCGACAGTCGACGGTAGCGATATTGATTTCGCTGTCGACGGCCATGCTGCGCTGGTTCAGGTTGGCGCTGCCTAGTGTCATGAACACGTCGTCGACCAGCATCAATTTGGAATGGATATAAATTTCACGGTAGCGCCAGCGGCCTTGGTCAAACGCGCTCACATTGAGCATCGCCACCGACACTTTCAGCCCGAAGTCGCTCTCGAGCGTCATCGCGCCGGGTTTGTTGATACCGTTGGCGTGCTGCACCACGTCGGGCAACTTGACTGCCACCTCGGCGGAAATGCCGAATCCCGCCCTGACACGCTGGGTTTTCGGTCGTTTGTTGTAGTCGTCGATCATCTCGTTTTGCCCCGTCATGCCATCGTGCTGCCCCAGCGCCGCCAGCGTATCGTGGGTGCGCGGCACCATCTGCGCCCGCTCGGGGACCGGGATGACGATAAACACGTGCATGACCGGCATATCACGCATGGTCTTGCCTGCCTTGGCACTGCCGGCCTTCCAGGCGGCAACGACTTTTTTACGCTCGGCCAGCAAGTGCTGGGCCCATTCTTCATACTGGAAATACTGGTTTTCCACGTACAGGTAGCCGGCCGCCAGGCTGGCCTGGGTCACGGCGCGAAAATAGCTTTCCCGGATGGTCTTGTCTTGTTCCTCGGGCTGCGTCAGGACGATTTGCACGGTGGAGTCGCCTGGGCTAGCCTCGCGCAACAGCCGCGCCGGTGGGCTGCCCCGTGGCAACTCCCGGCTCACGCTGGCATTGGCGGCCGCATGCGTGCGGTCGCCGGCCGCGCGATCCCATGCCTTCACGAAATTGTTATGGAGCGCGATGAGCGCCTTGCCGCCGTCGATGCGGCAGGCGTAATCCTGATAGGGCTTCAGCGTGGCGAACCCGCCGTCCGCAGCCATACCCTGCAAGCATTCGCGCCGCTCGTTGACGCCGCCCTGTTCGCGCAGCGTGTCGTCGAGCAGATGGGCCGTCGTGTCCCAATAATCGGTCACCGAGTTCAGGCCCATCACATAACCGACGGCCTTGGCCCCTTCCTGGTGATCGAAATCGATCAGGACCGGCTTCTGGTGGTGCGTGCCCAGGTATTGCATGCCGGGCTTTTCGATTTCCCCCTTCGTCAGGCCATGCGGCCGGTTTATTTCGGTCGCGATACTCTTGCTGATCGCCGCGCTGTCGCCGTGCCGCAAGCGTATCTCCAGGCCGCCAAACATGCCCCTGAACGCGGCCACATACCAGCTGTAACAATATTCTTGGCGCGCCATCATCGGCATATACTCGGGCCGGACGTACTCACCCCAATAACCGTTGCCTAAAATATGTTTCTTGTTTTTGACCGCATCGTGCAACATCGCCAGGCTGGCTTTGGCGCTGATGCCATCAAGGCGCGGCCCATCGCTTCTCCATGACGAGGCGCCGTGCGAATAGCCTGGCATGGTGCGCGCTATCGGCGAGCCGATCCTGTCGTACCAGACCAGCAGGCGCACCCTGACGTGACGCCGTGCGGCGGCGATCAGCAAGTCGCCAAAAGTTTCGCCACGCGGCCAGGTGGCGCTGTTGCCACGCACCAGTTCCATCCCTGGATCGAAACCCCAGCAGCACAGGTCGATGGACTTTTCGGCCCTGGCGATCTCGCCCGCGATATCGGCGAATCCTTCCTGTCCGCAAATGAACAGTGTCAGCTTGTTGTTATGCGTAATTGGATGAGTGGCCTTGCCCTTCAGGTTGCGGTTTTCCAGCAGCCACTGGAGCGAACTGGTCGCGCTGCGGCCGACTTCGTCGATGTGGGTGGTTTCGATGCGCCCGCTCGATTCCGGCATGGTGCTCTCCAGTCAGTGTCGTGCATCATTGAACCCAGCGGCCATCGCTGGTATCGTCGAACGCGCGCAAACCGCGGTTCGACAGCGTCTGTTCGCTGCCCGGCGCCGCGCCCGGATCGAAGCGCGCGCTCGCCTGCAATGAAAACTCTTCCCCATTGCCAAGGACGATCCGATAACGCGGCGTGCCGTCCTGATGCTCGATCAGGATGCGGCCGAAGTCATCGGTCAAGCCTTGTTCGACTTCCACATCGCCCTTGTACAGCGTGTACGGCACGTTGGCATACTGACCGCCGTCCGCGTGGGCCTGGATGGTATGCTGCAATTGCCCTTGCAGCGGTGCGATGGGCGGTTCCATCTCCGGTTGCGGCCGGTTTTTCGGCGCCAGTGTTTCGAGGTTTCCATGAAACAACGTTGGCGACGCGGTAAAAAACTGCACCTTGTCGCTAATTTCAAGCATGC
Organism: Janthinobacterium sp. Mn2066; assembly: GCF_049319705.1. Lineage (NCBI taxonomy): Bacteria > Pseudomonadati > Pseudomonadota > Betaproteobacteria > Burkholderiales > Oxalobacteraceae > Janthinobacterium > Janthinobacterium sp. Mn2066. Next base: position 109,687 of record NZ_JBMOUF010000004.1, read on the forward strand.
AATCGGCGCCATGCAGGCGCACGCCTTTGCGGCCGCGAATATGCACCCAGTCGGCCTGGCTGATCAGCTCCAGCACTTTATTGGCGACGATCTCGACCGCATCGGTTTGCGCCGCGATCTGCACCGGGCCAGCTGCGGCGATCAGTTTCATGCCGGCCTTGTGGACGAACAGGCGGAACGCTACGCCTATGCTGGCGAACAGGCCGCCACTGGCCGCCAGCGAGAGGTTGCGCCCGGCGGTCAAGGCGGTATCCTCGGCGCTGGCGATATGCGTCGATTGCGCGGTCGTCGTTTCGATGCCGGCCGGGCTGGCTAGCACCAGATGCGGCTTTGACAGTTCCGGAAACACGTTTTCGCCACCACCAGCGGCGCCCTTGATCGCCGCATACTGGGCTTGCAACACATCGGCGGCGGCGCCCTGCTGGGCTGCGCTTTCTTGCGCGCCATGATGCTGTGCCAGGGCGGCAAGCACCTTGTGCCGTTCAGCAGCCTCGGCCAACCGGCGCAAGGTTTCATCCATGCTCTTGATATGCGAGGCGGTGCCCGGGCGCGCTTCGGTGGTCAGCAACATGCCGCGCCCGGCGCGCGCCACGCCCCAGGCGTCCGACGCCAGTTCCCAGCCCTCGCCACGCGCATCCTTGCGCCCGCTGGCGTCTTCGATGCGGCTGATGCAGCCCAGCGACAATTGGCTATGCTGATGATCGCTGTTCAGCTGTGCCTGGATGCGCTGGTGCGTATCGTCCAGTACCAACTGGTTGCCGCGCACGCCATAGCCGCCGCCAGGCATCAGCTCGGCGCTGCGCCAGCCGCCCAGCACGCGTTGCGCCGGCAAATTCCACGGCGGCGCATGGTTGCCGTTGTACACCGCGCCGACAATCACGGGACGGTCGATATTGCCGTCGAGAAACTGGATCAGCACTTCCTGGCCGATGCGCGGCAACGCGATCTGGCCGAACGCGTGGCCCGCCCATGGCGTCATGACCCTGATCCATGGCGAACTGCCCGCGTCGAACTTGCCCAGCCGGTCCCAGTGAAATTGCACCTTCACCCGGCCCAGCGCGTCGGTATGGATGGTTTCGCCTGCCGGCCCGGTGACAATCGCGGTCTGCACGCCGGGCGCCGCACAAGGCGTGCTGTTGAACTGCCGCCCCGGATACCAGCGGATACTCTTGCGGATGCAGCTAAAACGGTTTTCATAATGCGACTTCGCGCCCGTGCCTGCCTGGTAATTGTTGCTGGCGACATGATCGACCGACAGGATCAGGTATTCGCGCGAGCGGATGTCAGGGCGCGCCGCTTCACCTTTGGCCGGCATGGACTGCGTGCCGCTGAAGTGGCCGCCCAGCGTGAAACTGCGCCCGGCCTGGGCGCAGCGGTGATTGCCGCCAGCGTCGAAGTATTGTGCCTGGCCGTTATGCTCCTCCAGGCGGCGTTGCGCCAGCGCTTCGCCGCCATCCATGCCGGCGTAGCCATAGCCGGTGTTTTGATACAGTTCATGGGCAAACACATCGCCCTGCTGGTGCAGTGCATGGCCGCTGGCGCGGCTGGCGTAAGGATGCTTGTAGTTGAAGCTGGCCAGCGTGAGCGAGCCTGAGACGATCTTCCGTATGGCCTGCCAATCGCGTATGCCGTCGCCTTCCTGCGATCCCGCATCGCTGCGAAACACCATCTCGTCGTCTTCGCCGGCATGGGGGTCGCCTGGGTCGATGCTGTCGCACAGCCAGGTATTGTCGCCCAGACAAAGCGTATGTCCGTCGGCGCGATGTTCATACCAATAGTGGATGCCCTGGTCTTCCCAGCGCCGGTGCAGATGGCTGTAATCGGTTTCATTATGCTGGTTGGCGCAGCTTAATATCGCGACTTCCTCATGCAGCCGGTTTTGCCAGTCGCGCTGCACATAATGCGCGAAGGTCGTTTCGCTGATATCGATGACGTTACGTTCGTGAAACGAGACGTTGTCCATGCGCAGCCTGGCAAACGCCAGCCAGGGTTGCAGCACCATCTGGTAGACCGCGAAACCGCCATCGCTGCGCAACAAGCGAAATTCGCCGACATAACCATTAAAATAGCGCAAGCTGGCGTCATCGCGCACCATCGAAATCGTGACCATGCGCCCCATCATGGCGGTCAGGGGAAGGTAGAGATTGTCGGACAGCAGTTCGACCTCGAAACGGAAGTCGCGTGACATTTCTTCGTGTGCCCGCAAGCTGTTGACCAGCAGCGCGGTATCGGGCGGACCATCGCCGCGCGGAAAATCCATGCGCAGCAAGCGGCTTTCCTGGACTTGTTTGCCGCTTGCGAAAAGCCGCGCAAGATCGCCTCCCAGCTCGCCATCGCCCATATTGCCTCCTTCGGATTTGTTTCGCTAGACCATGCTAACCATGGTGGAGGCTGGCATATTGAGAGAACTCAAACTAGTTGGCCATGCGCAAAAAAAGGCTCTGTTCTCGTTAACTAGGGGAACCTCTCTGCAAGGCTAAGGTCTGACTGATCAGACCAGGTAAACAGGGAGAGCGTCATGCAACAGGCGCACTGGCAGGCATTCATCACGCAGTTTGCGGCACTGTCCTGGCGCCAACGCCTGGACAGCATAGCGCTATTGAACGGCACCCAGCGCAAACAAGCAGCCAGCGCATTGATCGAGCGCACGGCCCAGTCTCGGCTGTGTTGCCCGGCATGTCGCTCGCGACATATACACCGGCACGGTCACGCCAACGACTTGCAACGCTATCGTTGCGTACCGTGCGGCAAGACTTTCAATGCGCTGACGGGTACGCCGCTGGCGCATCTGCGCCATAAATCCCTGTGGCTGGACTATGCCGATTGCCTGCTGAACTCGAATTCGGTACGCAAGGCTGCGCAACAACTGGGCATACACCGCAACACCAGTTTCCGCTGGCGTCATCGCTTTCTGACACTGGCAAGAACCGACCGTCCGCGCTGCCTGCACGGCATCACCGAGGCGGATGAAATGTATCTGCTGGAGTCGGAAAAAGGCGCACGTCATCTGCAACGCCCGGCGCGCCGGCGTGGTGGTCATGCCCGGCAACGGGGTATATCCAGCGAGCAGGTCTGCATCCTGGTGGCGCGCGACCGCACGGGACAAACCATTGCTTGCGTCACGGGCAAGGTGCAACTGACGAAGAAGCAGTTGCTGCATTGCCTGTTGCCCGTGATTGATCGGGACATCTTGCTGGTGACTGATGGTCATGCCGCCTACGCTGCCTTTGCCAGAGAGACCGGCATCAGCCATCAAGCCGTCAATTTGCGTGCTGGCATACGCGTACGCGGTGCTGCCCACGTGCAGAACGTCAACGCGTATCACAGCCGCTTGCGGGGATGGCTGAGCATTTTTCATGGCGTGGCGACGCGTTTTCTGCCCAATTACCTGGGCTGGCGCTGGATACTCGACGCCAGGCGCATCCTGTCCGCTGAAACATTATTGAAGGCAACCTTGGGAGATTTCCCACACATGACGGTGACATAGCCCAAAAAAACCGCATCGGCCCTGCGGCGGATGCGGCTTGTTGAGTGTCGAAACTTACTTCTTCGCCGTGGCAGCTTTCGGATACTTGATCGTCATTTCCTTGAGCAAGTTATCCGCATGGTCGACTTCTTTCATGACCCACAGCATGTAGCGGATGTCCAGGTGGATCGCGCGCGTGATGGCCGTGTCGAAGTACCAGTCCTTGGTGATCGATTCATAGGTCGAATCGAAGTTCAGGCCGATCAGTTCGCCACGCTTGTTCATCACGGCCGAACCGGAATTGCCGCCGGTGGTGTCGGCGCTGGTCAGGAAGTTGACGGGCACGGTGCCCAATACCGGGTCGCGGAACTGGCCGTAGCGTTTTTCCTTGACGGCGTCGATCAGCGCTTGCGGCGCTTCGAACGGGGCCTTGCCGGTGACTTTCTCGACGATGCCTTCCACGGTCGTGAATGGACCCTTGGTGATGCCGTCGCGCGGCGAGTAGGGCGCCACGGTGCCGTAGGTTACGCGCAGGGTCGAGTTGGCGTCAGGATAGACTGGTTTGCCTTGCGACTTTTTCCAGGCGATCACGGCTTGCATGTATTGCGGAATCACGCGTTCCAGGTTGCCGTCGATTTCCTTGCGGCGCTCTTCCAGCGCTTGCGCCACCGGTTGCAGCTTGGCCGCCAGCTGGAGGAAGGCGTCGTCCGATTGTTGCAACGCAGCTTGATCCTTGCCCATCCAGGCCAGGCGCTTGGCCGTGTCGGCCAGTTGCGTCTGCTGGTACAGGGCCGCCACAGCCGTTGGCGCCGGCAGCAGCGCGTCCAGGCCTTGCGGATGGCTCTTCGCCGCCAGCTGGGCGTAACGCTTCAGGCCCGCTTCAAAACGCGCCTGGTCGACCTTGTTGACGTACGACTGTTCCAGGCGCGCCAGGCGGGCCTTGATGAAGGCCAGGTCGCGCTGCTGGTAGCCGGACTCGCGTTCCGCATCCGGCTTTTGCTGCTCTTGCGCCAGGCGGTACAGGGTGCGTGCGCTTTTCAGCAAGTCGCTATTGGTGGCCACCGACCAGGCGAACTCTTCATCGCTGAGCGCCATGTCGTTGGCGATCGCCGCGTCCAGCTCGGCCAGCATGGTGTTCGATACATTCGGCTGTTTGGCGTACCAGGCGCGGAACTCGGCATCCTGCACGTCCTTGATGGCGGCGATGTCCTTGCGGGCGAAACCGTCGAGCAAGCCCTGGGTTTTCTTCAGCACGTTATTGATGCTTTTCACCACACTGGCGTAACGCACGGCGGCCGCTTCGTCACCGGCAGTGGCGTCAGCCATCACGGCCAGGTCGGCTTGCAGCTCAGCTACTTTCAAGGGGAAGGCCGAATCGCGCGCTTCGCGGATTTCCGCCGGCAGCTTGTAGCGGCTGGTGCGGCCGGGGTAGCCGGCCAGCAAGATGCCGTCGCCGGCCTTGATGCCTTCCGCCGAGACCACCAGGAAGTCTTTCGATTTGTACGGCACGTTGTCCGGCGAGGGGTCGGCCGGACGGCCATCCTTGCCCACGTAGGCGCGCAGGAACGAGTAGTCGCCCGTGTGGCGCGGCCATTCGTAGTTGTCGATATCGCCGCCGAAGTTGCCGATCTTGTCCGATGGCGCGTACACCAGGCGCACGTCGCGTATCATCATCTGGCGGATGCGGTAGTATTCCAGGCCGCGGTGGAAGGCGGGCACCGAGCAGCGGTACATCTTGTCCGTCTCGCATTCGGCGATCAAATCCTTGATGCGCTTTTCCACTGCTTCGTGGCGGGCGCGGCCCGTCATGTCGGCCGTCAAGCCTTTCAGCACGCGGTCGCTGACGTTTTCCACCTTGTCGGTCACGTAGACCAGGCTGTTCGGGCCGCCCGGCAGCTCTTCGGCGCGGGTCTTGGCCAAAAAGCCGTTGGTGATGTAATTGTGTTCCGGCGTGGAATTGCGCTGGATCGCGCCATACGCGCAATGGTGGTTCGTGACCACCAGGCCGGCATCGGACACGAAGGACGCCGAGCAGCCGCCCAGCGACACGATGGCGCTCATCGGGTGTTTGCTCAGGTCAGCCAGTTTCTCGGCGGGGATTTCGATGCCCACGCGCTTCAATTCGGATTTCAGTTGTGGCAGCTGGTACGGCTGCCACTGTCCTTCGTCTGCGTGTGCGCTGGCGAACGCGCCCATCAGGGCGACAGGTAATACCAATTTTTTTAACAACATATGCCCCTCCATAAAAAGCAGGCGAAAGTATAGCCTGTCCGGCGGCTGGAAGGCAGGCAAAAAATTCTCCTACGACAATTATTAACTTGTTTTCAGGCGCGCTTTCAAGCTGGCGGCCGCAAGGGTATTTGCAGTGACAGACGACAACCGCTGCCCGAGGCCGGCGCACCGATCACGAACTGCCCGCCCAACGCCGTGACCCGTTCGGCAATGCCGATCAGGCCGAAACACTGGCTCTTGCGTTGTTGTTGCGGCGTAATGCCGACGCCATTGTCGCTGATCACCAGGTGGATGGCCCAGGCATCAAAGCTGAGCTCGATCTCGACGGTGCTGGCCTGGGAGTGGCGCATGACGTTGCTCAGCGCTTCCTGCACGATGCGGAACAGCACGATTTCGACCTGGCTGCCGATGGCCGCAAACAGCGCTTCATCGCCGATGCGCAGCTGGCAGCTTATCCCGCTGCGCTTGCGGAAATCGCCCACCTGCCATTCGATGGCGGCCTGCAAGCCCAGGTCCAGCGCCATCGGGCGCAATTCATTCATGATGCCGCGCACGCTCTTGATGGTGGTATCGACATTGCTGAGCACGGAGCCGACGCGGCCGTGCAGGCGCGGATGCGAGCCTTCCGTGCGTGCGCTGAGCATGGAAATATCGATGCGCAGAGCCAGCAGGTTTTGTCCCAGCTCATCGTGGATGTCGCGCGAAATGCGCTTGCGCTCGTCTTCCTTGGCCGTTTCCAGGTGCAGCGCCAACTGGCGCAGCTGGGCATGCGACTGGCGCAGCGCGCCATCCATCAGCTTGCGCTCGGTGATGTCCGTATGCGCCACCACCACCCGCAGCGGCCCGTCTCCCAGGAAACGGCTGACCCTGGCCTGCGACCAGCGCGCGCCGGCGGGCGTGGCAAATTCATATTCGAGCGTAAAGATATCGGCGCGGCCGGCAATCACGGCGCGGATGCCGCTGGCCAGTTCCTGCCCCGACTTGCGTTGCCAGCGCGGATCCGTCTCGCAAAACTGCAGATACTGCACTTCCCTGGCGGCATGCCCGGTAAACGCCATGCACGCCTGGTTGGCATGCACGATCTTGCCCGCCTCATCGAGCACCAGCACGCGGTCCGTCAGCGAATCGATGGTGGAGTGAAAAAAGCGTTCCGCATCGCGCAGGGCCACTTGCGCCTGTTCGCGCTGGTGGACTTCCAGCTGCAAATGCTGGTTGGCCCGCACCAGCTCGGCGGTACGGTCGATCACGCGCTGGTCGAGCTCACGGTGCAATTCGCGTACGGCCGCCTCGGCCAGCTTGCGCTCGGTAATGTCGGAAAACACGCCCACGAAGTGGCTGGTCGCGCCATCGGACGTGCGCATCGGCGTAATCGACAGCGATTCGACGAAGCGCTCGCCATTCTTGCGCCGGTTGACCAGTTCGCCAAACCAGCTGCCCTCCTGCCGCAGGCTCTGCCACATCGATGCATAGAATTGGGGGGGATGGGTGCCGCCGCCCAGGAAGGACGGATTGCGGCCGATGGCTTCTTCGGCCAGGTAGCCCGTGATGGTGGTAAAGGCGGGGTTGACGGAGATGATCAGGTTATCACTATCAGTCACCATTACCCCCTCGCGGATGGTATCGAGGATGACAAAGGCGCGCCGCAAGGCCGAGTCGCGCGCCAGGCCGTCGCCCAGGTCCGTCACCAGCATGCGCGCGGTGGCGGTAGCCCGGTCAACATTGGCCTCGATGCGCACCACGCCACCGTCGACAGGCGCATTCTGGAACAACGGCGCTTCCAGCACTTGCCGCACGCCACTGTCGAAAACGGCGTCGAGAAAACGCCGGAACGCGCCTTGCGCCTGGGGCGCGATGAATTGCTCGAAAGGCCGCGCCAGCATTTGTTCCTTGTCACGCTGCAGCAAGCCGCAGGCGGCCACGTTGGCGCGCGTGATCACGCCTTCGCGGTTCAGCGAGAAATAACTGACGGGCGCCTGCTCATACAGCTGGGAATAAAGGTCGCGGCTGCTCTCAAAGGCATTTTTCAGCTGTTCCAGTTCGGCCAATGCCACATTCTGCATTTCCAGTTCGATCTGGCTGACCTGCAATTCATGCAGCTGGCGCATCATCTCTTCACTCGACAACGATGACGCCACGGATACCAGTTGCTCCGCTGCCAATTGCTCGGCCTGCTCACGCAACTTCATGGAGTTGATCCCGCTGTCGAATGCGTCGTTCATGACACGCTCTCACCCGCTTCTCCGCCCATCACCACATCGGACTGCATCTGCCGCAGCTGGGCTTCCAGCAGCTTCGACTCGGTGATGTTGATAAAGGTCACGATCACGCCATCGATCACATTTTCTATGGTCCGGTACGGCATGATGCGTACGTCGTACCAGCGCCCGGTCTTGGTTGATACATGTTTCTCGGAAAATACCAGGCTGCGGATGACTTCCAGCGCATCGTTTTCCAGTTCCGGATAATCGAGATCGTTGACGATATCGCTCAAAGGGCGACGCAAATCCGTCGCGATGAGCTTGTAGATTTGCGTGGCCGGCGCGGTAAAACGGCGGATGCGCAAGGCGCTATCAAGGAAAATGGTGGCGATATCCGTGCTGTTGAGCAGGTTTTTCATGTCGCTATTGACCAGCGACAAATCATCGACCTTCGATTGCAGCTCGGCGTTCACCGTATACAGTTCTTCATTGAGCGACTGCATCTCTTCCTTCGAGGTAGTCAGTTCCTCGTTCGTCGATTGCAGCTCTTCATTGGTCGATTGCAATTCCTCGTTAGCCGATTTCAGTTCTTCGCGTGAAGTCTGCATCTCGTCGCGCACGGCCTGGATTTCATTGCGCGCCTGCGCCAGCTGCTGTTCCAGCTCCAGCACCTTGGGATTGGGCGACCGCCCACGGCGCGTCTCGGCCACCAGCGGCGCGCTGGAAAACGTCACGAACAGCATGCCGCGCAAGGATTCGGGCTGGCTCAGCGCCTCGGCGCTCACATCCACGCCCAGCGACTGGCCCAGATGGTCTTTCACGACCAGCCCCCTCAGACGCACCACGCCATCGCTTTGCAAGGCCTGCTTGATCAGGCCGGCCAGCTCATAACGCAAGCCTTCGCGCGCCATCGCGTGGATATTCCAGTTGGCCTTGCCGGCCGCCGGCTCCAGGAAGGCGCCCGTACGGCCATTGATATACAGGATGTCCCCATCCTGGTTCAGCAGTGCCGCCGCCGGTGAATACTTTTGGAGCAATAACTGCTCGACATGGGATTGTATTTTTCCAGGCATGCTAGCTTCTCTCGTATCGCTGGGTATGGGGGGCGACACCAATGATACCTTGGTGGGGAAATACGTAGGCAGGCGCTGACGGGCCAGGTTATCAAGCCGGCGGTACAGACGGCTCGACGTGATCAGCGGTGCAAACAATTCGGAAAAATGGCCAGGTGTATCGGCGGTGCCCAACAATAACAGACCGTCGCGGTTCAAGGCGTAATGAAACAGGGGAATCAGCCGCTGCTGCAGCCTGGCGTTCAGATAAATCAGCAGATTACGGCAGCATAGAATATCGAGCTTGGTAAACGGCGGATCCGAAATGATATTTTGCTGGGCAAAAATAATCATATTGCGTATCTCTTTTTTCACGTGGTACTCACGCTTGCCGGCCATAAAAAAGCGCTCCAGGCGCTCCGCCGAGACATCACTGCTGATCGTGTCAGGAAACCTGCCCTGTCGCGCACGATCGATCGCGTCACCCGACAGGTCGGTGGCGAAAATCTGCAAGCTGTATTTCGAAGGCGGATTGATGCCGGCCACCACTTCATGAAACACCATCGCCAGCGAATACGCTTCCTCGCCCGTGGAGCAGGCCGGTATCCAGGCTTTGAAGGCACGCCCGTCTGGATGGGCTTCCAGCAATTGCGGCAAGGCCACCGCTTTCAGATATTCCCATACCTTCTGGTCGCGGAAAAAACTCGTCACGCCGATCAGCAATTCCTTGAACAGCAAATCGATTTCTGCAGGGTTGCTGCGCAAATACACCACGTATTCTTCCATCGCCCCCATTTGATGCAGACTCATACGCCGCTCGATGCGGCGCAGCACTGTATTGATCTTGTAATCAGTAAAACTATTACCCGTATGTTCAGATAGCAGTGCGACGATTTCCTGCAGCGTATTCCGCCCGTTAGCCCCACTCCCCGGCGAGCGCAGGAAATTGCTGCGCAACATGTAGGCAATGATCTTTTCCGGCATCTTGTCGGGAAAATCGATCAAATCCACCAAGGCGGCGCTAATCGCGCTTTGCGGCATCATGTCGAACTTGGCCGCATCGGGATGCTGGGCCAGGGTCAGGCCGCCTGCCCGCTTGATCGCCTGCAAGCCGCGCGTGCCATCGCTGCCCATGCCGGAAAAAATGACGCCCACGGCCAGCTTGCCCACTTCGGCTGCCAGGCTCTCGAAAAAGATATTGATCGGCAGGCGATGCCCGCGCAGCTGCACCGGTTCGCTGAGCACAAAGCAGCCATTGAACAGGGTCAGGTCCGCATTCGACGGTATCACATAGATATGATTCGGCCGCATTTCCCTGTGATGCGTGATTTCCATCACGGGAATGCTGGTAGCCCGCTGCAGCAGTTCAGGCAGCATGGCTTTTTGCGTAGGATCGAGATGCTGGATCACCACGTAGGCTATGCCGCTTTCCTGCGGCACATTCGACAGGAAAGCAACGATGGGATCGAGCCCGCCGGCCGAAGCGCCGATCGCCACCACGGGGAAGATGATGGGAGCGGCCTCGGTATTCGAAGCAGTGCTGTGTTTGCTGCGTATCATCATCTGCAAGATAGCCACCGTGCCCGAAGGAAGGATAGGCAATGATTAATCTTGCATTTTAGCACTCAAGCACGGTCTGAAAACCGAATTTGACACAGGGTGTAAAGCCTGTGTCCGATCCCGCAGCACCACCTTCCCCTTTTACTGCGCTGGCTGTGCCTGCGCTTGCGGCTGCGGCACATGCCAGCCGCCGCCCAATGCCTGGATCAGCGCCACGGCCGTGGTCTGGCGGTCCGCCTGCGCCTGCACCAGCGAGCGGCGCGCCGACAGCGCCGTCACCTGCGCCGTCACCACGTCCGTATAGCTGACCTGGCCCGCGTTGTAGCGGTTCAGCATCTGCTGTTCCACCTCATCGGCAGCACTCGACGCCACCTTGCGCAACTCGATCTGTTCGGCCAGCGCGCGCGTGGCCGACAACTGGTCTTCCACCGCGCCAAAGGCGGCCAGCACGGTCTGGCGGTAACGCGCCACGGCCGCATCGCGGCCCGCCTTGGCCGCATCCACGGCAGCACTGGTGGCGCCCGCATTGAACAGGGTTTGCGTGGCCGACAGGCCGAGCGACCACAGGCTGCTCGATGCATTGAACAGGTCGCCTATCTTGCTGGAAGCCCCGCCATACGAGCCGGTCAGGTCCAGGCTCGGGTAATAGGCGGAGCGGGCAATGCCGATCTGCTCGTTGGCCAGCGCCACGCGGCGCTCGGCGGCAGCGATGTCGGGACGGCGCTCCAGCAGGGTCGACGGCACGCCCAGCGGCACGTCTGGCACGACGATATTCCACGGCGCCACGGCCAGGCTGAAATCAGCCGGCGCGCGGCCCAGCAGGATGGCGATCGCGTGTTCCAGCTGGGCCCGCTGACGCACGGAAGTGGACAGGTCGATCTGCGCATTGGCCAGTTGCGTCTGCGCCTGCAGCAAGTCGGACTTGGCGGCGATGCCCGAATTGAAGCGGTTGCGCGTAATGTCGAACACGCGCTGGTAGCCATCCAGGGTGGAGGTCAGCAGCGCGATCTGCGCATCTGTCTGGCGCAGCGAGAAATAATTGGTCGCCAGTTCGCCCTGGGCCGACAGGCGCGCTGCCGCCAGGTCCGCCGCGCTGGCCGCGGCGCTCGCTTCCGCGCCCGTCACGCCGGCGCGCAGCTTGCCCCAGACATCCGGTTCCCAGCTGGCGCCGATGGAGGCGCGGTAATTATTGCTGACGCTTTGCTGCCCGACACCGCCACCGCCATTGCCACTACCATTGCCCGAACGCGTGCCGCTGCCCGTCAGGCTGACGGTAGGGAACAGCGAAGCGCGCTGTTCCCGCACCAGCGCGCGCGCCTGTTCATACGAGGCGATGGCTTCGGCCACGTTCTGGTTCGATATCTCGATACTCTCGGCCATCTGGTTCAGCTGTGCGTCGCCGAACAGCGTCCACCAGGGACCGCGTTCCAGCGTATCGGCCGGCGCGGCCGGCTGCCAGCCAGCCGCTTCCTTGAACGCCTGCGGCGCGGGAGTCAGCGGCACTTGATAGGTGGGGCTGACGGAGCAGCCGGCCAGCAGGGCCGCGGCGGCCAGCGCCAACAGGCGGCGTGCAGGAACGGTGGACTTGATATGTTTTACTTGAATCATGATTGTGTGCTCGGGTTATCTGGCCCTGGAATGCGGCTCAATTGCTGCTCGTCGGCGCTGCGCGTGCGCAGTTTGTCGAGCAGGATGTAGACCACCGGGGTAGTCAGCAATGTCAACAACTGGCTGGCAATCAGGCCGCCGATGATGGCGACCCCTAAAGGCTGGCGTAACTCGGACCCCTCGCCAAAGCCGATCGCCAGCGGCAAGGCGCCCAGTGCCGCCGCGACGGTCGTCATCAGGATGGGACGGAAACGCAGCAGGCATGCTTCGCGCACCGCTTCCACCGCTGTCAAGCCGCGCGAACGCTCGGCCTCCAGCGCGAAGTCGATGATCAATATAGCATTTTTCTTGACGATGCCGATCAACAGGAACACGCCGATCAGGGCGATGATGGAAAACTCCATGCGGAACATCAGCAGCGCCAGCACGGCGCCCACCCCGGCCGACGGCAGGGTCGACAGCACGGTGACCGGATGCACCAGGCTTTCATACAGGATGCCCAGCACGATGTAGATCACCACGATGGCCGCCAGGATCAGCAGCGGCTGCTCCTTGTTGTTGTCCTGCGCGCTTTTCGCCGTGCCCTGGAAGCTGCCGCGCACATTGACGGGCATGCCGATTTCCGCTTCCGCCTGGGCCACGGCCGCCTGGCCATCGCTCAGGGTGTAGCCATCGGTCAGGTTGAACGAGACGGTGGTCGCCAGCTCGCCGCCCTGGTGGTTGACGGAAGTAGCGGTCGAGCTTTCGGCAAAGCGGCTGAACGAGGACAGCGGCACCATGTTCGTCAGCGTATTGCTCAGCGCATTGCCGCTCGATGGATCGCGCGAGGCCGTGATGTTGGCCAGCGTGGCGCCCGCCGTGGCGGCCGTCGCCGGCACGTACACGGCACTCAAGGATTCCGGACTTTGCGCGTAGCGTGGCGCCACTTCCATGATCACGTGATACTGGTTCAGCTCATCGTAGATGGTCGCTACCTGGCGCTGGCCAAAGCTGTTGTACAGCGCATTGTCGATATCGCGCACCTGCACGCCCAGTTCCGTGGCACGGTCCTTGTCGATATGCACATAGGTTTCCACGCCATTTTCCGCCTGGTCGGTATCGACGTCGATCAGGGCCGGCTGCATCTTCATCTGGTCGGCCAGTTTGGCTGCCCATTTTTTCAGGTCCGCCTGGTTATCGCTGATCAGGGTGTACTGGTAGGTGGAGTTCGATGAACGTCCGCCCATGCGCAAGTCCTGCACCGGATTGAGGAACAGCGAGACGCCCGTCACCTTGGCCAGTTGCGGACGCAGGCGCGCGATCACGGCCTGCCCCTTGTCGGTACGCTGGCCCACGGGTTTCAGGTCGATGAACATGAAGCCGCCGCCTGCCCTGCCGCCCCCCGTGAAACCGACCACGGTGGCCACGGCCGGATCTTCCTTGATGATGTTGACCAGTTCACGCAACTTGCCCTGCATCGCCTGGAACGAGATGCTCTGGTCGGCGCGCATGCCGCCATTGATCTGGCCCGTATCCTGCTGCGGGAAAAAGCCCTTCGGCGCGGCCGCGAACAGATATACGTTCAAGCCCACCACAAACACCAGGATGGCCATCACCAGCGGTGCGCTCGACAGGGCCCAGTCCAGGCAATGCTCGTAGATCGTCAGCATGCGCTGGAAACCACGCTCGAACCACTGCGCGATCTTGCCCGGCTGCTTGTGCTGCTCGTCGTTTTTCAGCAGCCAGGCGCACATCATCGGCGTGGTGGTCAGGGAAATCACCAGCGAAATCATCACGGCGGCCGACAGGGTCACGGCAAATTCGCGGAACAGGCGCCCGACCTGGCCGCCCATGAACAGCAGCGGAATGAAGACCGCCACCAGCGACAGGCTGATCGACAGCACCGTAAAGCCCACTTCGCGCGCGCCCAGCAGGGCCGCCTTGAAGCGGTCCATGCCCGCCTCGATGTGGCGCTGGGTGTTTTCCAGCACCACGATGGCGTCATCGACCACGAAGCCGGTGGCCACCGTGAGCGCCATCAGGGACAGGTTGTTCAGGCTAAAGCCCAGCATGTACATCACGCCGAAAGTGCCGAGCAGCGAAACGATGGTGGCCACCGCCGGGATGATGGTGGCGCGCACGCTGCGCAAAAAGGCGCTGACCACCAGCACCACCAGCACGATCGAAATCAGCAGGGTAAATTCGATCTCGTGCAGCGAGGCGCGGATGGAATTGGTGCTGTCGGACGCCACCTCCAGCTTGATGTCGCCCGGCAGTTGCGCCTGCAGTTGCGGCAGCAGTGCGCGCACGCCATCTACGGTGGCGATCACGTTGGCGCCAGGCTGGCGCGTGATCAGCACGATCACCGCCGGCTGGCCATTGAACAGGCCCAGGGTGTTGGTGTTTTCCACGCCGTCGACCACATCGGCCACGTCGTCGAGGCGGATGGCGGCGCCATCGCGCCAGGCCACTACCAGGCTGCGGTAATCGGCCGCGCTGCGTCCACCCGAGGCCGTGCTGGCGCCCGAATAGATTTGCAGGCTGCGGTCATTGCCCGTAATCGCGCCTTTGGGACGATTGGCATTGGTCGCCTGCAAAGCGGCCCGCACATCGTCCATCGACACGGAATAATGATTGAGCTGGAACGGCAGCAGTTCCACGCGCACGGCCGGCAGCGAACCGCCGCCCAGTTCCACGTCGCCCACGCCCTTGACCTGGGCGACTTTCTGCTGCACCAGGTTCGACACGGCGTCATAGATCTGGCCCGGCGTGCGCGTCTTCGACGTCAGCGCCAGGATGATCACGGGTGCATCCGATGGATTGGCCTTGTTGTAGGTCGGGTTGCTGCGCAAGGTGGCGGGCAAGTCCACGCGCGAAGCGGAAATGGCGGCCTGCACTTCGCGCGCGGCCGCATCGATCTGGCGGTTCAGGTCGAACTGCAGGCTGATGCGGGCCGAGCCGGTGCCGGACGACGACGTCATTTCATTCACGCCCGAGATCACACCCAGGCGCCGCTCCAGCGGCGTGGCTACCGAGGTGGCCATGGTTTCCGGGCTGGCGCCCGGCAGGTTGGCGCTGACGGAAATGGTCGGGTAGTCAACCTGCGGCAGCGGCGAGACGGGCAGCACGAAAAACGCACCGATGCCCGCCAGCGCGATGCCGATGGTCAGCAGCACGGTGGCGATGGGCCGTTTGACGAACGGTGAAGACAGGTTCACGCGGCGCTCCCCGCATCCGTTTTATCCAGATTCACGCTGCTGCCTGTGCCACTGGTGGTACTGCCAAAGCGGCGGCCCAGGCGGTCGAAGGCCAGGTAGATCACCGGCGTGGTGAACAGGGTCAGTACCTGGCTGACGATCAGGCCGCCAAAGATGGCCATGCCCAGCGGACGGCGCAATTCAGCGCCCTCGCCCCAGCCCAGCATCAGCGGCACGGCCGCAAACAACGCCGCCAGGGTCGTCATCAGAATCGGACGGAAACGCAGCAGCGCCGCCTGGTGAATCGCTTCCTGCGGGCTCTTGCCCTCGTCGCGCTCGGCCTCGATGGCAAAGTCGATCATCATGATGGCGTTCTTCTTGACGATACCGATCAGGAGGATGATGCCGATGATGCCGATCACGCCCAGGTCCTGCCCGCTCATCATCAGCGCCAGCAAGGCGCCCACGCCGGCCGACGGCAGGGTCGACAGGATCGTCAGCGGGTGGATGTAGCTTTCATACAGCACGCCGAGCACGATGTAGACGCAGACCACGGCGGCCAGAATCAGCCACAGCTGGTTCGACAGCGATTTTTCATAGGCGCCGGCCGCGCCCAGGAAGGTCAGGCTGACCGATGGCGGCAAGGCGATATCCTTGGCCGCCTGGCGGATCGCATCGACCGCGCTGCCCAGGGCAACGCCATGGGCAGTGTCAAAACCCAGGGTGGTGGCCGGATACTGCGCCACGTGGGTGATTTGCAGCGGCGCCTGTTTTTCCGTGACGCTGGCAAACGCCGACAGCGGCGTCGATTTGCCCGAACCGGTGCGCACCTGCAGGTCGCCCAGGTCCGATGGGGTGGTGACGATGCCAGGCTGCGCTTCGAGAATCACGCGGTACTGGTTGGTTTCCGTGAAAATCGTCGAGATGATGCGCTGGCCGAAGGCGTTGTACAGCGCATCGTCGACGGTGGCGGTGGTGACCGACATGCGCGCGGCGCTGTCGCGGTCGATGCCCACGCTGACGGCGGCGCCGGTGGCGCCCGCATCGGTGGTGACGTTGCGCAGCTGCGATTTTTCGCGCATGCGGGCCGCCAGCTTGCCGGCCCATTGCGTGACAGTGGCCGTATCGGCGCCTTCGAGCGAGACGCGGTATTGCGTCGGGCCCGATTCGGCATCGATGGTCAGGTCTTGCGTGGGCTGCAGGTACAGGGTCACGCCGGCGACCTGGCCTACCCGTGCGCGCAGGTGCTCCATGATCTCTTCCTGGCTGCCGCTGCGCGAGCGCTTCAGGTTGATCAGCATGCTACCGGTATGCAGCATGGTGTTGTTGGCGGCGTCCACGCCCACCAGCGAACTCAGGGTGTCTACGGCCGGATCGGCCAGCACCGCAGCGGCAGCCGCCTGCTGCAAGGCCGCCATGCGCTCGTACGAGACGGCTTGCGAAGTTTCGATGCGCGCCTGCAGCTGCCCTGTATCCTGGGTAGGGAACAAGCCTTTCGGGATGGTGATGTACAGCACCACCGTCAGCACCAGGGTGGCCAGCGCGACCAGCAGGGTCAGGCCCTGGCGTTTCAGCACCCAGACCAGGGCCACGTCGTACTGCGCGATGACCTTGTCAAAGAAGACCTGGATGCGGTGGCCCATGGCGCTGACTTTTTCATCGGCGTGGCTTTTCAGCCAGCGGGCCGACATCATCGGCACCAGGGTCAGCGAGACCACGGCGGAAATCAGGATCGTGATGGCCAGGGTCATGGCGAATTCGCGGAACAGGCGTCCCACCACGTCGCCCATGAACAGCAGCGGAATCAGCACGGCGATCAGGGACACCGTCAGCGAGATGATGGTAAAGCCGATCTGCGAGGCGCCTTTCAGGGCGGCCGCCATCGGCGTTTCGCCCTCTTCGATGTAGCGCGCGATATTTTCGATCATCACGATGGCGTCATCGACGACGAAACCGGTGGCGATCGTCAGCGCCATCAGCGACAGGTTATTCAGGCTGTAGCCGAGCAAATACATGATGCCGCAGGCGCCGATCAGCGAAATCGGCACCGACAGGCTGGCGATCACGGTGGCGCGCAGGCTGTGCAAAAAGGCGAAGATCACCAGCACCACCAGCAGCACCGACAGCAGCAATTCCATTTCCACGTGTTCCACCGAGGCGCGGATACCCGTGGTGCGGTCGCTCAGCACGTCGAGTTTCATGGCCGCCGGCAGGCTCGCCTGCAATTCGGGCAACAGCGCCTTGATGGCGTCGACCGTCTTGATGACGTTGGCGCCAGGCTGGCGCTGCACGTTCAGGATGATGGCCGGCTGCTTGCCCGACCAGGCGCCCAGGCGCGTATTTTCAGCGCTGTCGACCACGTTGGCGACATCGGACAGGCGCACCGGCGCACCGTTCTTATAACTGACGATCAGGCGTTTATAGTCCTCCGCCGTGACCAGCTGGTCGTTGGCGTTGATGGTAAACGAGCGCGTGGGGCCGTCGAAACTGCCCTTGGCGCTATTCACGTTGGCGGCCGTAATGGCCGTGCGCAGGCTATCGAGGCCCAGGCCGTAGGAGGCCAGCAATTTGGTATCGCCCTGGATGCGCACCGCAGGACGCTGGCCGCCGGACAGCGACACCAGGCCCACGCCGGTCACCTGGCTGATTTTCAGTGCCAGGCGCGTGTTGACGATGTTCTGCACCTGGGTCAGCGGCATGGTGTCCGAGGTAATCGCCAGGGTCATCACGGGCGCATCGGCCGGATTGATCTTGGCGTAGACTGGCGGCGCCGGCAAGTCGGTCGGCAGCAGGGAGCCGCCCGCGTTGATGGCCGCCTGCACTTCCTGCTCTGCCACGTCCAAGGTCTGGCCCAGGGTGAATTGCAGGGTGATGATGGACACCCCGGCCGCACTGGTGGAACTCATGCGCTGCAAGCCCGCCATCTGGCCGAACTGGCGTTCCAGCGGCGCCGTCACGGTCTGTCCCATGACTTCCGGGCTGGCGCCCGGATACAGGGTCTGTACCTGGATGGTAGGGAAGTCGACTTGCGGCAAGGCTGCCAGCGGCAGGAACTTGAAGCCCACCAGCCCTGCCAGCACGATGGCCAGCATCAGCAGCGCGGTGGCGACCGGGCGCTTGATGAACGGTGCGGATGGACTCATGGCGCCGGCCCTTTCAATGTGAAGCCTGCAATCATTGGGCCGCTCCACGGGCTGGCGCTGGTGCTGCCGGTGCTATCGGCGCCGAGGCGGCCGGCGCGGACGCCGATGCGCTGGCGGCAGCATCCGCGTCACGGCGGCGGTGGTGGCGTTCGCCGCCTGCCCCGTCCGCAGCGCCGCTGGCTCCTGCGCCGCCGGCACCGCGTTCGCCACGCTGTCCACGCTGGCCGCCCTGACCACCCCAGCCGCCATGCATGCCGGCTGGTGCGTCGCCCGGCAAGGTCACTTTCGCGCCTTCCTTGAGGCGGTCCGCGCCTTCCGTGATCACTTTCTCGCCCGCTGCCAGGCCTGCCTTGATTTCCACCATGTCGATGGTGGCCTGGCCGCGCGTGACCGGGCGCACGGTGACGGTCTTGTCTTCCTTGAGCACGTAGACGAAGTCGCCGGTATTGCTGTGGCGCAGGGCGGTGACAGGCACCAGCACGGCGCCCGTGATGTTACCCAATTCCAGGCGCACGTTGACGAACTGGCTCGGGAACAGGGCCATCTTGTCATTCGTGTAGCGGGCCTTGGCGCGCACGGTGCCGGTCTGTACGTCGACCTGGTTGTCGAGCGCGCTCAAGCTGCCCTGGTCCAGGGTAATCGTGCGCGTGCGGTCCAGCGCCAGCGCCGACAGCGCCACTTTTTGCGCCTGGCGTTCCTGGATCGTTTGTACTTTATCCTGCGGTACCGAGAAGACGACGTCGATCGGCGACAGCTGCGTAATGACCACCACGCCGCCCACGTCGCTGGTGCTGACCAGGTTGCCGATATCGACCACCTTCAAGCCGGCGCGGCCGCTGATCGGCGACACCACCTTGGTGTAGCCCAGATTGAGTTTGGCCGTGCCTTCGGCCGCGCGGTCGGTCAATACCGTGCCTTCGAGCTGCTTGACCAGCGCCGCCTGGGTATCGACGTCCTGGCGCGCGATCGAATCCTGGGTCAGCAGGGTCTGGTAGCGTTTCAGGGTCAGGCGCGCATTTTCCAGCTGCGCCTCGTCGCGCTGGCGCTGGCCCGTTGCCTGCATCAGCGCCATCTCGAACTGGGCCGGGTCGATCAGGGCCACCACATCGCCAGCCTTGACCATGGCGCCTTCCTTGAAGCGCAGTTCCTTCAGGATGCCCGACACTTGCGGGCGTACGGTGACGGTGGCTGCCGCCGTCACGGTACCGAGCGCATCGAGCGTCACAGGCAAATCGGACTTCACGGCAGTGGCCACGCCGACCGTCGTCGATGGGGCGCCCCTGCGTCCACCTGGGCCACCAGGGCCGCCGGGACCGCCAGGACCACCCATGCCGGGGCCGCCTTGCGCGCTTTTGCCCGAGTGGGTCAGATACCAGGCGCCGCCTCCCAGGGCGCCCATCACGGCCAGCGCGATAACGCTACCGACAATCTTGGAACGGCGGCTGCGCCGTGGGGTATTTGCTGCTGTCTGCGAATCCATCGCTATCCTTTATAGGCCGCTGGCACGGCGATTGTGTGGCGCCGGCCGAGGTCTGTGCGCGCTCGGGCCGGATGAACGTTTTTGTTTGTTTTTACGCAATCGAGAGAAAATCAAGAGCTGAAAATCAGCTGAAAAAACAGCGTTTTCTCCATGCTGCGAGGACTCTAGCATAGTCATGTATCCATTTCATTTCTACCTGAAACATTTTATGCACGCAACAGCAAGCACCACCGGAACAGCGGCGGACGTGCCTGCAGGGATCTCTGGGGAAATAGCGGAAAAATCAGGCTCGCGGGGGCGCGAGCCGCAGCCGGTGGTCGTTTCAGGCGGCTGGCAGGCAGATACAAACTCGCTACAATTTTCCTGCCAGCGGCCTTGACCAAGGCATATCTGCCTGCATATCGGCAGCCGACAAGAAAACAAGCCGGACAAAAGCCGGCTTGTTTGGGGATGCTGGGAAAGCCGGCACGGGTCGGCCCGTCTCGCCCGCTTATTTACCGTCCAGCGGCACCGTGCACAGGCAATGCGTCAGCGCCATGAAAGGCTTGTGTTCGCGCGTCAGGCTGGAGAGCCAGCTGAAATCATTGGCGATCCCCAGCGCGGCGTCGGTCGGCAAGCCGGTGCCAGCCAGGCCCAGTTTCACGTGCTCGCCCAGGCCCAGCGATGCCATCGCCTTGGCGCCGAACATGCCGATCAGGCGGTCGACATTCGAGGTTTCCTGCTCCAGGTACGCCACGCGGTAGCCGGGGCTCAGCTTGGCCAGCTTGGCGGCCGAGGCCAGCGCATCGCCATAGCTGCCAATGCGGTCGACCAGGTTGCGGTCCTTCGCCTGCAAGCCGGTCCAGACGCGGCCCTGCGCCACTTCGTTGACTTTTTCCGGCGTGGTCTTGCGCGCCTTGGCGACCAGGTTGATAAAGTCGCCATACACGTGATTGATCGAACCCTGGATCACTTGCGCGAAACGCGGGTCGAGCGGGCGTAATGGATTGCCGGAATCGGCCAGCCAGGTGGTCGGCGAGCCGGCCGTGTGGATGCCCAGTTTTTCGATGACCTTGTCGGCCGTCGGCAAGATGGCGAATACGCCGATCGAACCGGTAATGGTGGCGGCATCGGCAATCACTTCATCGGACGAGGTGCTGATCCAGTAACCGCCCGAAGCGGCCACGTTGCCCATCGACACCACCACCGGCTTGCCGGCGGCGCGCGTCAGTTCCAGTTCGCGGCGTATCAGTTCCGAACCGAAGGCGCTGCCGCCCGGCGAATCGATGCGCAGGACGACTGCCTTGATTTGCTTGTCTTCGCGTGCCTGGCGGATCAGGCGCGAGGTGGACAAGCCGCCGATCGCGCCAGGCGAAGCGACGCCATCGCCGATTTCGCCGGAGGCGATCACCACGCCGACAGCGTCGCCCAGATGACTCGGACGCAAGCGGGCCAGGTAGTCGCTATACGAAACCTGGCGGAAGTTGGTGCCGTCGGCATTCCTGACGCCGCGCTCCATCATCAGGCTGCGGATTTCATCGCGCGTCTTCAAGCCGTCGACCAGCTTGGCGTTGACGGACAGTTTCGCCAGGTCGCCGCCGGCGGCCGTCAGCAAGGCTGGCAAGTCATTAATCGATTGCATGATGGCGCCGGCCGGCAGCTTGCGCGCCTTTTCCACGTCGTTCGTGTAAGTGGTCCACAGGCCGTTATTCAGATAGCGGTCCGCTTCGGCCGCCGCTTCGGACGGACCGTTGGCGATGAACGGTTCAGCGGCGCTCTTGTAGGTGCCCACTTTCAGCAGGTTGACCGTGACGCCGACCTTGTCGAGCGCATCGCGGTAGTAATTGCGGTAGCGGCCAAAACCTTCGAGCATGACGCCGCCCATCGGGTGCACATAGACTTCATTGGCGCTGGCAGCCACCAAGTACTGGCGCTGGTTGTAGCTGGCTCCCCAGGCGACGACCTTCTTGCCGCTGGCGCGGAAGCGCTCCACGCCGGCCGCCACTTCGCGCAAGGAAGCCAGGCCGCCGCCCTGCAAGTCGTCCAGCATCAGGACCATGCCGCCGATGTCGCTATCCTTGCTGGCCGAATCGAGCACTGCCAGCACGTCGCGCAGCTGCACGCTCTTTTTCACGTCGCCGCTGACATTGGCCAGTACCGCTTCGCGCACGCCGCCCGGCGTTTCTTCCACCAGCGGGCCTTGCAGGTCCAGCACCAGGGTGGTCTTTTCCTTCAGCGGCTTGACGCCACCGCCAAAGATCGCCACCAGGATGGCGATCAGGATCAGCAGGAAGATCAGGTTGAAGACGACGCGGCGCGTAGCGTCCAGGGCGCGCCAGAATACGCCAAAACCGCGGCGCAGGGCCGGGAACGGATTAAGTGACATCGATACTCCATGAGGTTAAACCTAAAGGAAACCAATATAACTGAAAATCCGGCCAAAGTAATGTTTTTACAAGTCCTTTACGCTCGCAGGCGCGGGCGTGGAAATGAGCAACAATCCAGCCATGACCAGGGCGCCATTCAATATCAACAACTCCAGGCCGATGCGGTAGTGCGCGAACCACTGCGTTTGTTCCTGCTCAATCAGCGCGCACAGCAGCGGCCCGGCCACCGCCACCAGCGGCACCCAGCGGTCGCGCACGCCACGGCGCGTCAATAAACCGAAGGCAAACAGGCCCAGCAAGGGACCATAGGTATAGCTGGCCAGCTTCAGGATCACGCCGATCATGCTGGGGCTATCCATCCATTTGAAGGCCATGATCAAGAGGAGGAATAGCGCGGCAAAAGCCAGGTGCACGCGGCGGCGCCAGCGCATCTGCTGCGCAGGCGCCAGGTCGGCGCGCCGCTGCAGCCCCAGGATATCGATGCAGAAAGTGGCGGTCAGCGCCGTCAGCGCCCCATCCACGCTGGGGAACAGGGCCGAGATCAGTGCAATGAAAAAGATCAGTTGCACCACGGCCGGGAAGTGGCCCAGCACCACCGCCGGGAACAGTTTGTCGCCGCTGGCCGTCACGCCGGCGACCGGCGCATACAGGTGCAGCAAGCCGCCCAGGAACAAAAACAGCAGCAGCACGCACGTCAGCACCACGGTCAGGCTGAGCATATTCTTTTGCGAATCGCGCAAGGTGCGCACCGAGATATTCTTTTGCATCATCTCCTGGTCCATGCCCGTCATGGCGATGGTGATGAAGATACCGGCCACGATGTGTTTCCACACATAGGCGGGGCTGTCCGGGTCCAGCGTAAAAATGCGCGCCAGGCCCTGGGAACGCATGCGCTCGAGGCTGTCGATCACGGACAGATCCATCTCACGCAGCAAAAACACCACGCAAATGACCAGCCCCGCCAGCATGCACGCCGTTTGCAGGGTATCGGTCCAGACGATGGTTTTCACGCCGCCTTCATAGGTGTAGAGCAAAATCAGCAGCAGCACGGCCAGCGCCGTGAGCCAGAATGGCACGCCGAAACTGTCGAGTATGGTCGCCTGCAAGATGTTGACCACCAGATACAGCCGCGCCGTGGCGCCCAGCAAGCGCGAGACGATAAAAAACGCCGCCCCGCTCTGGTAGGAACGGCGTCCCAGGCGCAGTTCCAGGTAGCGGTAAATGGAAGTGAGCTGCAGCCGGTAATACAGCGGCAGCAAGATAAAAGTAATGACCAGGTAGCCCAGCACATAACCGATCATCAGCTGGATATAGCCAAAGCCATCGCGCCCCACGGCGCCCGGCACGCTGATGAAGGTGACGCCCGTCAGGGTGGTGCCCACCATGCCGAACGCCACCAGCATCCAGTGGCTGTTCTTGTTGCCAATAAAAAAGCTGTCATTCGTCGCATGGCGCGAGGTGCGCCAGGCCACGCCCAGCAATATCAAAAAATAGGCGAGGACGACAGAAAACAAGACGGCTGGAGGCATGGGATTCAGGGAGCGAACGATGATCAGGGCAGGAATATACAGCATCGCGCCTGCCGCCATGGCGGAAGCGATAGCTCCGGCAACAATAGGCTTGAGTGGCAGAAAACAATAAAACGAGCGAAAATGGGCTTTATTCCCTTTCGCGTCCTGCGCGCCATCTGCCATGCCTGATTCAGCAGCGATCTCCCCGCGCCTGCGCGCCGATGTCAATCCAACCCCGCTGAGCGTGGCGCTGATCCTCATTGCGCTCGGCGCCTGGTATCTTGCCCAAGTCGTGGGCGCCAGCCAGGCGGCGCTGTACGTGGTGGGCGCCCTGCTCGGCATCACGCTGTATCACGCCGCATTCGGTTTCACCTCCGCCTGGCGCGTCTTCATTGCCGATGGCCGCGGCGACGGCCTGCGCGCGCAAATGCTCATGCTAGCCGTTGGCGTGGCGCTGTTTTTTCCTGCGCTGTCTGCCGGCACGCTGTTTGGCACGCCCGTCGCGGGGCTCGTATCGCCGGCCGGGACTTCGGTGGTCGTCGGCGCCTTTATCTTCGGCATCGGCATGCAGTTGGGCGGCGGCTGCGCATCGGGCACCTTGTACACGGTGGGCGGCGGCAGTACGCGCATGGTGATCACCCTGGCCGCGTTCATCGCAGGATCGGTGATCGGCACCGCGCATATGCCGTTCTGGACTTCCTTGCCGCAGCTCAAGCCCATCTCCCTCGTCAATACCCTGGGCCTGGCACCAGCGCTGGTGCTGAACTGGATCGTCTTCGCGCTGATCGCAGCCATTACCGTATTTGTTGAAAAACGCCGCCACGGCCGGCTCGTGAGCGCCCCGGCACGGCCGGCGCATGTGTCGCCATGGCTGCACGGACCATGGCCACTGATGGCTGGCGCCATCGCGCTCGTCGTGCTCAATTTCGCCACGCTCGCGCTGTCGGGACGGCCGTGGGGCGTGACGTCAGCATTCGCCCTGTGGGGCGCAAAAGCCGCTTCGCTGGCCGGTATCGATACGGCCAGCTGGGCTTACTGGTCCACCAAGGCCAACGCGGCCGCGCTTGCCGCGCCGATCGCACAGGACAAGACGTCCGTGATGGATATCGGCATCGTGCTCGGCGCGATGCTGGCGGCGGCGCTGGCCGGCCGCTATGCACCGGTGTGGCGCCTGCCGCTGCGCTCGCTCGTCGCGGCCGTGGCCGGCGGCTTGCTGCTCGGTTATGGTGCACGCCTGGCGTATGGATGCAACATCGGCGCGTATTTCAGCGGCATCCTGTCGGGCAGCCTGCACGGCTGGCTGTGGCTGGTGTTCGCCTTCCTCGGCAACGTCATCGGCACACGGCTGCGTCCCTGGTTTGGCCTCGAAGTCGAACGGGTGCAGCCGTCGGGCTGCTGATCATGCCCTGATTAATGCCCTGCCGCATGGATAGCTTGTTCGCCGCCGGCCCGTGCCGGGATCGGGTTCAAGCGGTCCAGCCTGCCGCTCAGGGCCGTCAAGCCGAACGCCCCCAGCACCACCAGCGCGCCGATCCAGCCAGTATGAATCAAGCCCAGGTGATCGACGATCAGGCCGCCACCCCAGGCGCCGCCGGCAATGCCCAGGTTAAAGGCGGCGATATTCAGGCCCGACGCCACGTCGACGGCGCGCGGCGTAAAGTGCTCGGCTTGCCGCACGACATACACTTGCAGGCCAGCCACGTTGCCGAAGGCGACGGCGCCCCACAGCAGGACGGTGGCCACCACCAGCCAGGGATACGGCGCCGTCAAGGTCAGCACCAGCAATACTGCCGCCAGCAGCAGAAAGATCAGCTTCAGGGCGCTGACCGGCCCCCGTTGATCGGCCAGCTTGCCGCCCCAGATATTGCCGAAAGCTACAGACACACCATACACCAGCATCACCAGGCTCACGGCGCTGGCGCCAAAACCCGATACCTGCTGCAAGATCGGCGCCAGATAGGTAAAGGCAATGAAGGAGCCGCCATAGCCGACCGCCGTCATGGCGTACACCAGCAGCAAGCGCGGCTGGGCCAGCACCTGCACCTGTTGCAGCAGGGAAGCAGGTTTGCTGTGCTCGATGGACGATGGCACATACAGCAGGCTGCCGATAAAGGCGATCAAGCCCAGCGCCGAGACAGCCAGGAAAGTTTCACGCCAGCCAAAATGCTGGCCGATAAAGGTACCCAGCGGCACGCCCGTCACCAGCGCCACGGTCAAGCCCGTAAACATGATGGCGATCGCGCTGGCCGCCTTGTCCTTGGGCACCAGCGAGGTGGCAATGGTGGAACCGATGGAAAAGAAGACGCCATGCGCCAGGCCCGTCAGGATGCGGGCAATGACCAGGGACTCGTAGCTGGGCGCTTTCCAGGCCAGCAGGTTGCCCAGGGTGAACAGCACCATCAGCGACAGCAATAAAATCTTGCGGGGCACCTTGCCTGTCAGCGCGGTCAATACGGGTGCGCCAACGGCAACACCCAGCGCATACAGGCTGACCAGCAAACCGGCCGATGGCAGGTTCACGCCCAGGTCGGCAGCGATGGTGGGCAACAGCCCGACGATAACAAACTCGGTGGTTCCGATGGCAAATGCGCTGATGGTCAGCGCGAGCAAGGCAATGGGCATGACAGACTCCGAAAAGATAATGTCATGCAGTATCGGGGTTTTCTTTGTTTCGAAAAATACTTCGCCAGGCAGATGATATTTGCGCTGAAATCAACAGTTGGCGATCTGCTACACTGGCTATATCACTACGGAATCCCCAACATGAATTCAGAAAAACTGGCGCTGCTGGTCGCGCGTGAAATGCCTTATGGGAAATACAAAGGAAGGCTGCTGGCCGACCTGCCCGGCCATTACCTGGGCTGGTTCGCGCGCGAGGGTTTCCCCTCGGGCGAACTGGGCAGCCTGATCGCGCTCATGTACGAACTCGATCACAATGATTTGCGCAGCCTGCTGGACCCGCTGCGCACGCACAAGTCGCCCTGGCGGCCCGGGGAATAAGAAACCGCTTAAAATTCGCGGATTTTCTTCGCCAGCATGGCGCTGAACTCGCCGTTTTCCACCAGCTTTTGCAACTCGCTGGCGCCGCCCACCAGCACGCCGTTGACGAACAGCATCGGAAAAGTCGGCCAGCCAGTCCACATCTTGAGGGCATTGCGGCGGTGCCACTGGCTCAGGTAACTGCCGTATTGCAAGTAGTGATATGGCGTGCCCAGCACGTCGAGTATCTTGCGCGCCTTGCGCGGAAACGGATTGAGCGCCATGCCGACCACCACCACCTGATGCGCGGCAATCGCGGCCTGTACTTCACGCACGATATCTGTATGTTTGCTGCCGATCAATGGACGGGCGGCGGGATGGATCTGGGTTTCGTCGAGAATGGCGCGGGTCATGGAAGTCCTGGATAAGTAGCACTCAGCGTGCAAATGATGCATTGTGCCATGCGAATGCACTGCCCGGCTTAACTGTCACCCAGCGGCACATATTGCCCCATCTTCAGACAAGTCAATGCGACCGAGGTGCGGAAGCGCCGCACGTTGTCGTCGCCGCCGAACAGGCGCTCCGTCAGCGCTTCGTATTCGGCCATGGTGCTGGCCGTGATCACCAGCAAATAGTCCGCTTCGCCAGTAATGCCGTAGCACTGCTGTATCGCCGGTTCGGCCAGGATGCGGGCGCGCAAGCCAGCCGTGCGCTGCGGGTGCTCGTCGTGCAGATGCACTTCCACCGTCAGGATCAAGGGACGGCCCAGGCGGCTGGCGTCGAGTACGGCCACTTCACTACGGATCACCCCGCTCTCACGCAGGCGCCGGATGCGTCGCTGCACGGCGGGCGCCGACAGGTGCACGGCCAGCGCAATCTCGCGTTGCGAGATGGTGTTGTCACGCTGGAGGATTTCCAGGATGGCCAGGTCAAAGCTGTCGAGTGTGGCGAGCGAAAGTTGCGTCATGGGTCGGTAAATGCAGTGCAAATATCAGGATAGACACAATAAACTTTCGGCATCACGCTTTCAATACATTTCACCATGACCCTGTCACGCCATTCCGCTTTTATTCCCCTGCTGGCCATCCTGGCTTCCGTCACCTCGCTCGGCCTGGGCACCTCGTGGGCCAAGCACACGCTGTTTCCACTGGTGGGGGCACAAGGGACGACGGCCGTGCGGGTAGGTTTTTCAGCGCTGTTGCTGCTGCTGTTCTGGCGCCCGTGGCGCTGGACATTGCGCCGCGCCGATGCCCGTTCGGTGATCTTGTATGGCGCGGCGCTGGGCGCCATGAACCTGTGTTTTTACATGGCCCTGCGCACGATCCCGTTCGGCATTGCCGTGGCGATCGAATTTTCAGGACCGCTGGCCGTGGCGCTGCTGTCCTCGCGCCGCCCGCTGGACTTTGCCTGGGTGGCGCTGGCCATCGCAGGCCTGGGCTTGCTCCTGCCGATCGGCCACAATGTCAGCGGCCTGGACCCGGCAGGCGTGGGCTTTGCGATGGCGGCCGCCGTGTTCTGGGCCACCTACATTCTGTTCGGCAAGCGCGCCAGCACCTTGCATGCGGGGCATTCGGTATCGCTGGGCCTGCTGGTGGCGGCCATGGTGGTGGTGCCCGTGGGCGTGCTGCACGCCGGCAGCGCCCTGCTGTCGCCCACGGTGCTGCTGGTGGGGCTGGGCGTGGCGCTGGTATCGAGCGCGATTCCCATCTCGCTGGAAATGGTGGCGCTCAAGCGCTTGCCGCCGCAGGCGTTCGGCATCATGGCCAGCATGGAGCCGGCCGTGGCCGCCATCCTGGCGCTGTTCCTGCTGGACGAATACCTGGGCGCCGTGCAATGGCTGGCGATCGCCATGTTCATGGCCGCCTCGATGGGCAGCTCGGTGACGGCGCAGCGCAGGCAGCGCCCCGCGGCGACTGCCTAGTCAATGAACCGCCGCGCCCGCCACATGCGAAGCCAGGTTCTTGCGGGCCAGCCAGGCCAGTGGCAGCAGGGCCAGCAGCGCGGCAACCATGCCGGCCCACGGCGAAGCGGCCATCAGGTGGCGCGACACCATCAGCGCGCCCAGCATCGAACCGAATGAAATACCCAGGTTAAACGCCGAGATATTCAGGCCGGAAGCGAAATCGACGGCTTTCGGCGTGTAGCGCTCGGCCGTGGACAGCATGCCCGATTGCAAGGCCGGCGACAGGCCAAACGCGAACATGCCCCAGATAAACAGCATCACGGGCATCAGCCATTGCGAGCTGATGCTCAAGGCCACGCCCACTTGCGTGACGGCCAGCGCCAGCAGGATCATGCGCAGCGCCTTTTGCCAGCCGTAATGGCTGGTCAGATAACCGCCGGCCAGGTTGCCGGTAAACGTGGCGGCGCCAAACACGATCAGCAAGGCGCTGGCGACGGTCGCGGAAAATCCCGTAATGTCGGTCAGGATCGGCGTAATGAAGGTAAAGGCGGCAAAGCTGCTGCCAAAGCCGAAGGTAGTGACGGCCATCATGGTCAGGATCGGGCCGCTACCGAGCGCCGCCAGCTGCGTCGACGCCTTGCCGCCCGCGCCTTGCGGCAGACCGGTCGGCAGCCAGCGCGCCATGGCGGCCAGGCCCAGCGCGGCCAGCGCCACGACGGCAAAGAACGGCAAACGCCAGCCCAGCAAGTTACCCAGGAAGCTGCCCAGCGGCACGCCCACCACCATGGCCAGGGTCAGGCCCGCAAACATCACGGAAATCGCCCTGCCCGCCTGCGCCTTGGGCACCAGGCCGGCCGCCACCGTGGCGCCGATGGCAAAAAAGGTGCCGTGCGCCACCGCCGTGATGACACGGCCAAACAGCAGGATCTCGAAACTATGCGACAAGGCCGCCAGCAGGTTGCCGGCCAGGAAGACCGACATCAGGCCCAGCAAGGCGCCCTTGCGCGGCAGGCGCGACATGGCGATCACCAGCAGCGGCGTGCCGACAGCCAGCGCCAGCGCATACAGGCTGACCAGCGAACCGGCTGATTCGATCGAGATGCCCAGGTCCTTGGCGATGGCCGGCAAGATGCCGACCACGATGAATTCGGTAACGCCGATAGCGAAGGCGCCGACGGCCAGCGACAGCACGCCGGGCGGCATTTTAGTAGAAACAGGGGTTGCGGCAGTCATCTATTTTCTCCAGCAAATCATTCAAGCCAGACAGTGTATCGATCTCGCGTCTTTTGATATAGACTCTAATAATGGAAACACCTGTGAAATGGATTCAATAATGGCGCGTCAGGATATCAACCGTTCCTTCGAAATGGCCGTCTTCGCGGCCGTGGTGGAAGCGGGCGCGTTTTCCGCTGCGGCGCGGCGCCTGGAGCTGACGCCCTCGGCCGTCAGCAAGCTGGTCAACCGCCTGGAAGCGCGGCTGGGCACGCGCTTGCTCCAGCGCAGCACGCGCCAATTGCACACCACGCCCGAGGGCGACGCCTTTTATGTGCAATGCAAGCGCATCCTCGACGATATCGATGGCGCCGAGCGCGAAGCGGCGCAAGGGGCAGCGCCGCGCGGACGCTTGCGCATCAATTGCTTCATCCCCTTCGGCGTGCATTATTTGCTGCCGATCTTGCCCGAATTTAAGGAACGTTATCCCGACATCGTGCTCGACGTGGTAGTCAGCGACGCCATCGTCGACTTGCTGGAAGACCGCACCGATATTGCCATCCGCACGGGACGGCTGAAGGAATCGAACCTGGTGGCGCGCAAGCTGGGCGAGGATTGCATGATCGTTGCCGCCGCGCCATCCTACCTGGCCCGCCACGGCACCCCGCGCACGCCACAGCAGTTGGCGCAGCACACCTTGCTGGGATTTAATTTCAAGCATCAGAAGGAAACCTGGCCTTTCAGCGATGGCGCCGGTGGCACCGTCCACGTCACGCCGCCCGGCGACATCCTGGTCAGCGATGGCGAAAGCATGCGCCAGCTGGTGCTGGCCGGCATGGGCCTGGGCCGCTTCATGAGCCAGCATGTGCAAAACGATATTGCCCAGGGCCGGCTGGTGCAGCTGCTGCAAGACTACGGCACCGGCGATATCGAAACCGTGCACGCCGTCTTCATGGGACCGGGCTTGCAAGTGCCGGCCCGGGTGCGGGTGATGCTCGATTTCCTGCTGGAAAAGGTCAAGCTCTCGCGGCCTTGCTAGTCACTAATACGCGGGTTCTTCCCCCAGCAGCAGGCGCTTGTCCGCCACCAGCATGGCTTCGAATTCCATTGCCGGCACGGCGGGACTGAACAGATAACCCTGCAATTGATCGCAGCCCAGTTCGCGCAGGAAATGCATCTGTTCTGCCGTTTCCACGCCTTCGGCAACGATTTCCTGGCGCAGCTGCTGCGCCATGGTGACGATGGCGCGGGCAATCGCACAATCGTTTTGCTCGAACGGCAAGCCGACCACAAACGAGCGGTCGATCTTGAGCGTGCTGATGGGAAACTTTTTCAGATAGGCCAGGCTGGAATACCCGGTGCCAAAATCATCGAGCGCCAGCGCCAGGCCCATCGCCACCAATTCATTCATGATGCCGATCACCGTATCGGCGCCCCGCATCAGCAGGCTTTCGGTGATTTCCAGCATGATCTGCTGGGGCCGCACGCGGTGCCGCGCCAGCACCGCCGCTATGCGGGCCGGCAATTGCGCATCGAACTGGCGCGCCGACAGATTGACGGCGATGGCCGGCATCTGCAGGCCCC
The DNA here is from genome assembly GCF_049319705.1 of Janthinobacterium sp. Mn2066. NCBI lineage: Bacteria > Pseudomonadati > Pseudomonadota > Betaproteobacteria > Burkholderiales > Oxalobacteraceae > Janthinobacterium > Janthinobacterium sp. Mn2066. The sequence goes on from NZ_JBMOUF010000004.1 coordinate 141,157, forward strand.
TGTCTTCCCAGCTGCGGATCTGGCGGCAAGCCTCGTCCAGCACCCAGGTGCCCAGTTCCAGGATCAGGCTGGTTTCTTCCGCGACAGGAATGAACACGCCCGGCGAAACCATGCCGCGCATCGGATGCTTCCAGCGCAGCAAGGCTTCCGCGCCCACGATGCGTCCGCTATCCAGGCTCACCTTCGGCTGGTAATGCAGCTCCAGCTCCTTGTCGCCCAGCGCCAGCCGCATTTCGCTTTCCAGCCGTAAATGCTCCTTGGCGCGGCGATTCATGTCTTCGCGGTAAAAAAGGAAAGTCGATTCGATATTCTGCCCCGCCTTGGCCACCGCCACGTCGGCAAAACGGAACAGGGCCGGCGCTTCCAGGCCATCTTCCGGATACACGGTGATGCCGATGCTGGCGCCCACGTGCAAGGCGTGCGCCTCGATATTGATCGGTGCTTCCAGCAGGTTCAGCAGCTTTTGCGCCACGTTGGCCGCATGCTCGCGCTTTTCGATATGCAGCAGGGCGACGACGAATTTATTGTTGTCCACGCGCGCCAGGATGTCGGCGTCGCGCAGGGCGGCGCGGAATAGCTGGCCGATGGCGATCACCAGCTGGTCGCCCACTTCATGGCCCAGGGTGTCGCTGATCGAGCCGATGCGATTGATGTCGATCACCATCAGCGCGCCATGCGTGCCTTGCCGCTTGGCTTCGGCCAGGCCCTGGTCCACCAATTGATTGAGCAGGCAGCGGTTGGGCAAGCCCGTCAGGCTGTCGTAATTGGCCATGCGCTGCATGCGCGCTTCGGCATCCTTGTGCACGCTGATATCGGAAAACAGGGAAAACACATGGCTGATTTCGCCGAACTCATCGCGCACGACGCTGATCGTCACATCTTGCGGGAACAGCTCGCCATTCTTGCGCTTGCCGATGATCTCGCCGCGCCAGGAACCGTGGCCGCGCATGGCGGCGCGCACCTTGGCGCGAAAGTCCGGATCGTGCACGCCCGAGCGCAGCAAGTCCGGCGTGCGGCCGATCGCTTCGGCCGGCGAATAACCGGTGATGCGGCTAAAAGAACTGTTGATCGAGACGATGCGCTCTTCGGCATCGGTGATCAGCACGCCCTGCTCGCTATCTTCGATGATGCGCGCGTGCAATTTGACCTTGTCGACATCGGACAGCGGCTCGCTCAGCACCGACAGGCGCACGGCCATGCCGGCCACCTTGCCCGCCTGGTCGTGCATCACATGGCGATGCATGCGCAGCCAGGTGACCATGCCCGACTTCTTGCGCCGGCGCACATCGGTAGCCACGTCGCCTTGTGCGACATGCAACTCCAGTATGCCCTCTTCGGCATTGTCTTCCGGATACAGGAACAGGATATGCTGGCCCAGTGCCTCGAATTCGGAATAGCCAAACATTTGCTCGGCGCCATGGTTCCAGCCGATCAGGAAACCGTCGAGGTCCACCTCGAACAGGGCATCGGCCGGCGCCACGCGCACCACGGGCCGGCTGGCCCCGCGCAACAGTTCCAGCTCACTATGCAAGCGCGCCAGGGTAGCCGCTTGCTGCGGGCCGGCTTGCTCACGGGCTTCCTGGCTCAGGCGCAAACACAGGGCGACTTTCGTTTCAAGCATGGCGGCCCCGTTCTTCAACCGGGACGGAGAGGCATTTCAGGGGCGCTGCGGTCTGTGTAATCATCAGAATCCCACTATGGGGCTTGGGGTCGGACAAGAAATACTGTGAATATGTTACCCTGAAAATGTTGGCTTATGTCAACATTTTGTGACGCCTGCAAAATAGCTTGCTGACAAGCCTGCAACGCCCCCGCTTCAGGCGGGTGCGCGGCCGGGCAGATGCCGGGCCAGGCGGGCAAACACCTCCGGCTCGCGCATGCGCGCCATCCACCAGCGCAGCGCGGCGCCATCTTCGCCCACCCGCCAGGCCAGGTAAAACGTTTCCGATGGCTTTGGCTCTTCCACTGCTTTTTCCACCAGCTGGCCGCGCGCGATGGCGGCGCGGGCGCAGGGACCGGGCAGGAAGCCAAAACCCAGGCCCAGCACCTGGTAATCAAACTTGATCTGCATATTGGGGACGCTGAAGGCATCTTGCCCCAGCAACAATCCTACCGTGCGCGGCGCCAGCTGGCGCGCCGAATCGGCCACCACCACGGCGCGGTGCTGCTGCAGGTCGCTGCGGGTAAGCGGCCCCGGCAGTTGCGCCAGCGGATGCGTGGGCGCCACCACGAAGACGAAATCCATCATGCCGATCGGCTGTGAAATATAGCCGCCGCCAGCCGGACCGTCACCGGGCGCGCCCACCAGCAAGTCCACCCTGCGTTCCAGCAGCGCTTCCCAGGTACCCGACAAGGTTTCCTGCACCAGCCGCAGCCGCGTCTGCTGTGCGGCGGCATAAAACGCCTGCACGTCATCGGCCAGCGCCACGGCAGAAAACATGGTGTCCAGGCCGATGGCAATTTCCGTTTCCCACCCCGACGCCACGCGGCGCACGCGGTGTTCCAGGTCGTGCGCGGCTTTCAGCAGGTAGCGCCCCTCTTTCAGCAATTCCTGGCCGGCCGCCGTCAGCACCACTTTCGGGCCGTGGCGCTGGAACACTTGCACGCCGAGGTCATCTTCCAGCTTGGCGACCGTGTACGAGATGGTCGACGGCACCTTGTGCAATTGCTTGCCGGCAGCCGAGAACGAGCCACGGCGGGCGATGGCGTCGACAATTTGCAGTGCTTCCAGGCTCAGTCTTAACATTCGATTTTTTCGACAATGGAACGGTAGATTTTCCGTTTTTCTTTCACGATATGGACGCCTATACTGTCTTCATCGTATAGCGAAGGTGAATCAGGCAATAGTCCTTCGAAATTATCGCACATTAATTAATTCATAAACCGAGAAGAAACGGAGCTCAACATGTTGCAAATTCGTCATAGTGCAGAACGCGGCGCCGCCAACCATGGCTGGCTCAATTCCCATCACAGCTTTTCCTTCGGCCATTATCACGATCCGAAACACATGGGATTCGGCCCCTTGCTGGTGATCAATGAAGACCGGGTCGCCCCGGCCCAGGGTTTCGGCACCCACGGCCACCGCGACATGGAAATCATTTCCTACGTGCTCGAAGGCGCGCTGGAGCACAAGGACAGCATGGGCACCGGCTCCATCCTGCACTATGGCGACGTGCAGCGCATGAGCGCCGGCAGCGGCGTGCGCCACAGCGAATTCAATCCTTCGCCCAGCGAAGGCGTGCACTTCCTGCAGATCTGGATACAGCCGAACGTGACGGGCATCGCCCCCAGCTATGAAGAGAAACATTTCGCGCCAGAAAGCAAACTGGGCAAGCTGCGCCTGATCGCCTCCAGCGACGGCCGCCAGGATTCCGTGAAAATCCACCAGGACGCCGCCATCTACGCCAGCATCCTGCGCGAAGGCGAGCAGCTCGAACATGCCTTGAAAGCAGGCCGCACGGCCTATGTGCACCTGATCCGTGGCAGCCTGGTGGTCAACGGCGTGCCCTTGAAAACGGGCGATGCGCTGAAACTGACGCAGGAAGCGGCGGTGACCTTATCGCAAGCGGAAGCAGCGGAAGTCCTGGTGTTCGACTTGCCCTACTAACGGTATTGCAAAAGGCGACCCCGGCCATAAGTAAAGTGCCTGGCAACAGCAATATCAGGTGGGGGAAATGGTTTTCCCTGCTTTTTGGTATGATGACAGGGCGCGCCAGTACCGAAGTGGTCAGGCGCGTCTTTCTTTTTGAACCTTACTTATATGAGCACAACCATGCAAAGCGGCGCGGACATCCTGACCACAGGCCAATTGGATTACACGACTTCCTGTGCACTGCCGACGCCGTGGGCCCAGTTCACGCTGCACGCCTTTATCGAACACGCGACGGGCAAGGAACACCTGGCCATGGTGCTGGGCGACGTCGGCAACGGCGAACCGGTGCTGGCGCGCGTGCATTCCGAATGCCTGACGGGCGACGTGCTGTTTTCGCAACGCTGCGATTGCGGCGCCCAGCTTGAAGGCGCGCTGAAACGCATCGCCGAAGAAGGCCGCGGCATCTTGCTGTATCTGCGCCAGGAAGGACGCGGCATCGGCCTGATCAACAAGATCCGCGCCTACCGCCTGCAGGAAGCGGGCGCCGACACGGTGCAGGCGAATGAACAGCTCGGCTTCAAGGCCGATGCACGCAACTATGCGCTGTGCAAGCCGATGTTCGGCCAATTCGGCATCGCCAGCCTGCGCCTGATGACCAATAATCCGCGCAAGATTGCCGCCATGGAAGCGCTGGGCATCGTGGTGGCCGAGCGCGTGCCGCTGCTGGTCAACCGCAATGCCTTCAACCAGCACTACCTCAATACCAAAGCGGCTAAACTGGGCCACATGATGACGCCGGCAACGGCGCCCGCGCTGGAAGACGGCGCCCTGTAATGCCCTGGCCGGCGCCTGGATCATTCCAGACGCCGGCCCGCCCTGGCTTCGCTCCTGCTCACGCTCGAAGGATGCATGAAATACTCACAATTTGCCTTGCTGCTGGCCAGCCTGACCTGCGCCAGCGTCTTCGCCGCCCCGGCCACCACGGCCGCCAAGGCGGCTGCCGCCACGCCAGCCACTGCTGCGGCTGAGCACGCCGCCTTGCCGCCGCCCTCGTCGGCTGCGCAAAAGCTGTACACGGCAGCCCGCGCCGACATCCTGCAAATCCGCGTGCTGCTGAAAAACGGCCGCACGCAATCGTCGGTCGGCTCGGGCTTTTTGATCGGCACGGGTAACCTGGTGGTCAGCAATTACCACGTGGTCTCGCAATTCGCGCTTGATCCGGACACCTATGTGGGCGAATGGGTGGACACCAGCGGCCAGCGCGGCAATGTGGAATTGCTGGCCGTCGACGTGCTGCACGACCTGGCCGTGCTGCGCGTCAACCGTCACGGCACGGGCTTTTTCAAGATGCCGGCCCAGCTGGCGCAGCTGACGCAAGGCCAGTATCTGTATTCGATGGGCAATCCGCTCGATCTGGGCTTTGCCATTTCCGAAGGCGCCTACAACGGCGTCGTCACGCGCAGCTTCTACGATCAGCTGATGTTTACGGGACCGATCAATGCCGGCATGAGCGGCGGGCCCAGCGTCACCGCCAGCGGCGACGTGGCCGGCATCAACGTTTCCAAGCGCCTGGATGGCGAACTGGTGAGTTTCCTGGTGCCCGCCCGCTACGCCCAGCAATTGCTGGACAAGGTCGCGCACCAGGACAAGCCGCCGAAAGATTTCAAGCCGCTGGTCACCGCACAATTGCTGGCGCACCAGGAAGTCATGATCAACCGCCTGCTCGATACGCCCTTGAGCCTGAAAGCCATGGGGCCGTACCGCGTGCCGGTGCGCGAGTCGGACCAGATGCGCTGCTGGGGCCGCTCGAACGTGAAAGCGGACAAACCGTATACGGTAGACAACACCAGCTGTGCCATGGAATCGGCGATCTATATTTCCGGCGCCCTGCAAACGGGACAGGTGTCGATGCGCCATGAATTCCTGCGCAGCAACGAGCTGGGCGCCCTGCGCTTTGCCCAGCTGGCCAGCACTTCATTCAAGAATGAAAGCTTTGGCAGCTACAAGAGCACCCAGCTGACGGGCCCGCAGTGCACCGAACGTTTCGTGAAAAACGCCAGCCTGCCGCTGCGCGCCGTCATGTGCGTGCGCGCCTACCGCAAGTTTCCCGGCCTGTATGACTTCGCCCTGCTGGCCGCCAGCACCGATGAACCATTGATGAATCTGCAAAGCCGCATCGACGTGCGCGGCGTGTCGTATGACAACGGCATGCGCGCCACGCGTACCTTCCTCGAAGCATTGTCGCGTGACAAGGGAGGCAAATAATGCGTCCACCCTACTTCATTGAAATCCTGGCCGCCAATGGCGAAGTGCAGCAGCGCCAGCGTCTCGACAGCTTGCCGATACGCCTGGGGCGCGGCTATGACAACGACTTTATCCTCGACGACGCCCATACGGCGGCCGAGCACGCCATCATCGAGGACGATGGTCAAGGCGGCTTGCAGCTGCGCGACCTGGGCAGCCATAATGGCGTAATCCACCAGGGCAAGCGCCAGTTGCAAGTGGCGCTGACGGGCAACAGCATCGTGCGCCTGGGCCATACCCTGCTGCGCGTGCGCGCGGCCGACCACCCGGTTGCGCCCGAGCAAAGCGACACCACCATGCATGGCTGGGAAGGCACCAAGCCAGCACTGACGGGCCTGGTCATGATCGGCCTGTCGGCCATCTTCAGCAACTGGCTGGGCGACGCCGACAATTTCGATCCAATTTCCTATCTGCAAATCCTCACCTATGCGCTGGCCGCCGGCCTGGTGTGGGCCTCGATCTGGGCCGTGGCCAACCGTTTGTTTGGCCAGGTGGCCCGCTTCGGCCGCCATTTGTTCATCATCGGCTGCGGCCTGGTGGCGATGGAAGTGTGGGAACTGGGCAGCAGCATGGTGGCGTATTCGTTCTCATTGGAATCGCTGACGCGCTACGGCCGGCATATGTTCATCGTCATCGTCTGCTGCATGATCTATTTCCACCTGTGCACGATCAAGCCACAGCATCCGCGCCGCTTTGCCGTCACCAGCGTGGTGCTGGCCATTCTCGGCTCGGCGCTGGTCCTGCTGAGCAATCTGCAACTCAATGGCCGCCTGGCTGACGAGCTGTATATGTCGGAACTGTCGCCACCGGTACTGCGCCTGGCGCCCGACCATACGACGGAATCGTTCTTCAAGGAGGGCGCCGCGCTCAAGAAGGGCGTCGATGCCGAACGGGGCAAAGGCGGCAAGGGTGGCGATGACGATGAGGATGGCGACGGCGGCGATGGTGGCGATGGCGGCAGCGACGGCTGATACGCGTGCCGCCAAGGCGCCGGAAAACTAACAGTTGGCAACCAGTGCCAAAGTCTGAAGCTCCCCGAAATACCTGGGGACCTTCGGCTTGATAATATCCTCGTTGATTTGCAACACGATTGATTTCATCAGGTCAGTTTTGTTCAAGCTGGTAGTTTTCATCACAGCGGCGATTTCATCGGCCATCGCTTGCGTCACCTTGATCGACAGTCGCCTGCGCGCAGGCTCCGCCAGCACCTCAAACTCGGTTTTTTTCTGCAAGGCCCCCACCAGCCGCGCAGACCAGGCTGCGCTTTTGCTGGACTTGCTGACGTAGTACATCAATAAACGCTTCCTGAAATCCGGACTCACGGATGGATCAACACGGTAGCAAGCCAAATCCAGCGCATCCATGTAAATCGCCGGCAACTGCGCCTCCACTGGCACCATCGCCTTGTCACGGCTGGCCTTGATTGCGGGCGTCGATTGCGCAGGAGTGGACACGACACGGTCACAGAGATCGCAAACCCCTGCCAGGATATCTTTCGCGAGACCCACGCCATCGCTGAAAGGCACATCCCTGCGCCGATAGGTGGTCGTCACCAGCGCCTTGCAGTCGTAGCAAATCGCTTGGCTCTTGTCGCCTGCCTGCAAAAGTTTCATGATTTCCTCACTGACGTACGCTGATAAAGACCGTGTCGGGATCAACAAAGTAAAACTTGATATACCACTTCCTGCATCGGATGACGTGCACCTCGACACTTTGCACAACATGATGCATGCTGCTTGAATAGTCCGCTCCCGAACTCGATTTAATCAAGCTAATCACTTCCTCTGGGGTAATGTCACCGCTATGCAAAAGATTCTTGGCGTCGATAGCATGCCGGACTTCGTGAGAGTAGGCGCACAGGCTCAGGGCCTGCAATACCTTCTGTCGCGCGTATTTGTAGCCCATTCGATTATTCATAATACGACGTTCCTCGTATTATGCTTGGATTTTTACGAAAATATTCGTACCCCTTACCCATCGCCTCGCGAATAATGCCATAAAAATAATAAAAGAGGCTGGAAAGAACATACGGGCCTGCACTCCAGCGATGCTAATCCCCGGCCGTAAATCCGATGCGATTATCCGCAAGCTACAGCTGATTTCTGCGCCTACTCTCCGCACTGGCCAGACAACAAAAAGCCCGCGCATGCAGTACTGCATGCGCGGGCTTTGTCAATCTGGAGCAGTGGCGCTCAGGCCCTGAACTGGACCGTCTGGGTGCGGCGCGCCGTAAAGCCCAGCAAGCCCAGGCCGATCAGCAGCATGGCGTAGGTCGATGGTTCCGGCACGATCGACACCAGGCCGTCGGAAGCGCCGAAACTGGTGAAGTTACCCTTCCCGTACTGGAACTGCACTTGCTGGCTGCCATCGCAGCAACCTTCCACGCCATAAATACTCAACACATGGTTGCCTGGCGCCAGGTGGACTGAAGCGCTGAGATACTGGCCGGGGTTGGCGTAGCTGCCGCCCCACACCATGTCGTTCGCCTTGAAATCCAGCGCCACGCCATCGACGAACAGCGCGCCGCCTTTGCCGAAATCGACACCGGCACGGAAATTCCAGATTCCCGCCTGGGCCGCACTGACGCCAAAATTAATGCTCGACTTGAACGCCACGTTGTCGCCGCTGCCGAACACCTTGCTATTCTTGACGTTATCGTAACTGCTGATCATGGCCGTACCGTAGCCTTTGACAGGTGCGGCAATGGCCGCGTCGACTACCTCCCGATAGGCGGCGGCACTGGCTTGCGGACCGGCTTCCGAAAAGCCGGTGGAAAACAGAATGGTGCTGGCGTTGGCATGCGCGAACGCAGCAACGGCGGTCAGGCAGAGCGCGGCTTTGAAATAATTTTTCATGATGGTATCCAATCAGGGCATGGAAGCGCCTCAGCTGGGCCACGCTATGTTGAGGCGTGTCAGCGCTGCGCTGGCAATGTCAAAGAGGATGAGCGGCCGGTGGCATGATCTCCCTTCAGAAAAACGGGGCTGCGGCGCAGAGCGCTGCATTGTCCTGGCAAGGGTTCGGGTTACCGGGACAAGATCAAACGGTTGACGGATCGGAACAAACAACGTTTGTATTCTAGCCTAATTACTTCTTAAGAAAATTATTTTTTATCATTAAATATTCTTTTGAAGCAATGTCTCCCAGCTCTGTGGACAGGCCAGGACCAGTCCGTTTTCACACCGCGCCTTGTCGTTTTTGCACCACAGGAAATGCCGCCGCTGTCACAAGATGTCTGTTTCTTTTCACACCAAGGCGCACCACGCAATGAAACAGCATGGCAAAATGGATACACGCTACGATTCGTCCGCAAGGGAGAAAGAGGAAATGGTTGATCTGGAAGAACTACGCTATCTGGCCCTGTCGTTCCCCGACACCACCGAGGAAGAGCACCATGACCGGCCCGCCTTTCGCGTCGGTGGCAAGATCTTTGCCACCCTGCCCGACGACGACCACATCAACGTGCTGCTCGATGCGGAAGCGGCGCACATCGCCACCGTCATCACGCCGTCCGGCTGTGAGAAACTATGGTGGGGCGAACGCCTGGCCGGCATTACCGTGCGCCTGGCCGATGCCGAACTGGACATGCTGGCCGTGGCCCTGACGGCAGCCTGGCGGCGCAAGGCCCCCAGCGACCTGGCGCGCAGCATCGACTGATCAGCTTACAAGGGCCAATTGCGCAGCAACAAAGCCACCATCTGGTGCAATTGCGCCCGCGACACCCCTGCCGCCGCCTGGATGGCCATGCCCTGCGACAGGGTCACCACAAAACGCGCCTGCTGTTCCGGGCACGCATCGGGCGGCAAATCCCCTTCATCCCTGGCACGCTGCAAGCGCTCGCGCAGCCTGATCTCGCCGCGCAGCCGGCGCGCAAACAATTCATCGCGGATCGGCAAGGCATCGTCGCTGCAGGCCAGCGCCGCATTGACGCCCATGCAGCCATGCGGGCCGTCCGGCGCCGTCTGCGCATCGACATACTGGGTCAGCAGCGCTTCGACCACCTGGCGCGCCGTCGGCTGTTCCAGCGCTGCATCGAAAAACTGCATGCGCGTATCGCTGTAGCGCTCCAGCGCCTTGTGGAATAACTGCTCCTTGTTGCCAAACACGGCATACAGGCTGGGCCGGTTCATGCCCATGGCGCGCGTCAATTCGGGCAGCGAACTGCCTTCATAACCTTTCTCCCAGAACACTTTCATGGCGCAATCGAGCGCCTCGTCTTCATCAAACGTGCGTGGCCGGCCTGTCTTGGCCTTGACGGTACTTGTCTCGGTTTTTTTATCTTGCTTCATAGTTTGTTTTTTACTGATCGGTAAAAAATTAATTGACAACGAGGTGCGACTTACCCGATTATATACCGACCGGTTAAAAACACCATCGCCACCCATCTGTTTCTGGAGTATGACATGCAACTACCTTCTTCCCCGACCACGCCCCCCAGCGAGGCCCCCCTCAAGGACGATACCGCACTGGGGCCGTGGCTATCCGTCTTATCGGTCGGCATCGGCGCCTTCGCCCTCGTCACTTCCGAATTCCTGCCGGTCGGCCTGCTGCCAGCGATAGCGGCCGAGATGGCCATCAGCAAGGGCCAGGCGGGGCTGATGGTCACCACACCCGGCATTATCGCCGCCTTTGCCGCCATTTTCGTCACCGTCGGTTCCGGGCGCCTGGACCGGCGCATCGTGCTGCTGGCCCTGACCGCCCTGCTGGTGGCGTCGAACCTGCTGGTGGCGCTGGCGCCCTCGTTTGGCTGGATCTTGCTGGGCCGCGCCATGCTGGGCGTGGGCGTGGGCGGTTTCTGGGCCATCGGCACGGCCATCGGGCCGCGCCTGGTATCGGTGCAACATGCGCCGCGCGCCATGTCCATCATCTTTGCCGGCGTCTCATTGGGCACGGTGGCCGGCGTGCCGGCCGGCGCGCTGGTCGGCGAACTGGTGGGCTGGCGCGTGGCCTTTGGCGCGGCCAGCGCGATTGCCGTGCTGGTGTTCATCGCGCAACTGTTCCTGCTGCCCAAGCTGCCGCCCACGCAAGCGATCAAGCTGCGCCAGTTGCCGATCATCTTCAGCATCCGCAAGGCCAGGCTGGGCCTGATCGCCACCGCCATGCTGTTTACGGGCCAGTTTGCCGCCTATACCTATATCGCGCCCTTCCTGACGCAAGTTTCGCACCTGACAGCCGGCACCATCAGCGCCATGCTGCTGGTGTATGGCGTGACCGGCTTCATTGGCAACATCATCGGCGGCTGGGCGGCCGGCCGCAGCGAACGGGCGACCCTGGCACTCACAGGCGTGCTGCTGGGCCTGGCCACCCTGGCGCTGGCCGGCTTCGGCAGCAACCAGCTGGCCGCCATGCTGATCGTCACGATCTGGGGCTTTGGTTTTGGCGCCATGCCGATCTCGGTGCAAACCTGGATGTACAAGGCGGCGCCGCACCTGATGGAAGGCAGCAGCGCCCTGTTCGTGGGCATCGTGCAAGTGTCGCTGGCAGTCGGCGCGCTGGTGGGAGGCATTTCGGTCGACCACCTGGGCCTGGTCAGCGCGATGGTGCTCGGCGGACTGTTCGCTCTCGGCTGCGCGCTGACGATCTGGATCTTTGGCAGGGAACGGGCCGGCACGCAAGCAGCCGATGGCCGCGCCTGCGAAGCCCAGGCCTAGCCTAGATACGGCCGCGCTTGAATTCGCCGAGAAACTTTTTCACGTCGGCCGGCGTCATCGGCACATCGGCGTCGCCATGATAGGCGTATAAAAAAGGCGGGCCGCCCAGGCGGTCCGTCAGCTTGGCAAACAGCAGAAAACGGCTGCCCAGCGGATAGCTGTCCAGGTCGCTCAAGCGGCGCGAACACTGCACCGACAGCTCGGGCGAAAACGCCTGCCCGGGCACGGGGCGAATTTCCACTCTGCCCCTTACTTCGCGCGATTCCACCGCCACTTGCCGGTATGCATATGTATCACGGGCCATGCCGCCACCTTTTCACAAACAAAGGCGCCATCTTAAGCGAAGACGGCGCCGGTGGTACGCTTACTGGGCAACAATGCGCAGCAAGCGGCCATTCTCTTCATCGGTCAGGGCATACAGATAACCGTCCGGCCCCTGCCTGACGTCGCGCACGCGCGCGCCGATGGCCAGCCTGTCCTGTCCCGTCACCTTGCCGTTTTCATCCAGCGCGACCCGGCGGATATCCTTCGAGGCCAGGCCGCCGCTAAATACGCTGCCGCGCCAGGCGGGGATCTTGTCGCCCGTATAAAACGCCAGGCCGGACGGCGCCGGCGACGGCACCCAGGCCACGGTCGGGTTGATCATGCCGGCCACTTCATGTTTGCCCACCGGCTCATGCGTCTGGTAATCGGCGCCATACCCCTGCAAGGGCCAGCCATAGTTGCCGCCAGCGACGATCAGGTTCAACTCATCGCCGCCGCGCGGACCATGTTCCGTGGCCCACACGCGGCCCGAGACGGGATCGCGCGCCAGGCCCTGCACATTGCGATGGCCGATCGACCACAGTTCCGGCACCGCGCCTTTGGCCGCCAGAGGGTTGCCGGAGGCAGGTTTACCTTCATCGGTCAGGCGCAGGATGGCGCCCAGGTGGGTCGCCAGGTTTTGCGCCTGCTCGCGCGCCAGGCGGTCGCCGATGCGCAGCGGCGGATTGCCGCCATCGGCCACGCTCATCAGCAAAGTGCCGTCCGGCAGCCACAGCAAACGTGAACCAAAATGCTGGCCGCCGCTCTTGTCGGTGCCCACCTTGAACAGGGTCTTGATGCCCGTCACCTGCTTGCCATCGAACACGCCTTGCACCAGGGTGGTGCGGTTGGCCTCATTCGTGCCGGTCGATACCGTCATGTAGACGCGCGGATGGGGTTTGTCCGCATCCTGCGGATGGATGGCGATATCGAGCAAGCCGCCCTGCCCGCCCGCAAACACGGCCGGCATGCCGAGCAGCGGCACGGCCTCGAATTGCTGGCCATTCAGGATATGCAAGCTGCCCTGCTTGCTGGTGACCAGCGCGCGGCCATCGCCCAGCCAGGCGATGCCCCAGGGCTGGCGCACGCCATCGGCCACGGTGACGGCTTTCCATGCCTGTTTCGCGGCAGGCGGTTCGCCGCTGGCAGCCAGCTCGGCGTGGGCCGGCAACGCCAGCGACAACAGGGCAGCCGCGATGGCGGTGGCGCGCAAGGAACGGGGGAACGGATTGTTTCGGGACATGGTTTCTCCTGTAAAAAAGCCAGTTTTATCGTATCAGCATGTTTGCCGTAAAGCCAAGTATGGCATGAGTATCAGCTGAGCATGGTTCAGCAGAACAAAACACATTCCCCGAACATTAAAAAACTTTAATCCAATGCAAAGGCTGGGGTAAGCGGGGGACAGGCATAGTGCAATGCAACAAAATCCCGTTACCACCACGACTCTGGAATGCGTCTATGCCTGCCTTGCTCCGCCTTCGCCCCGCCCTTGTTCCCTGCCTGTGCCTGACCGCGCTGGCAGCCTGCAGTCCTGCCAAAAAAACCGCCGTCAGCAGCACGCCGGAAGTGACCGTGTTGACGGTGCACCATGGCGCCGTACCGCTCAGCGTAGAATTACCGGGCCGTACCGCGCCTTTCCTGATCGCCGAAGTACGCGCCCGCGTCGATGGCGTGGTCTTGCAGCGCAGCTACACGGAAGGCGCCGATGTGCGCGCCGGCCAGGCGCTGTACCAGATCGACCCTGCGCCCTACCGCGCCACCCTGGCCAGCGCCGAAGCAGCCTTGCAAAAGGCCGAGGCCAACCTGGCCACCAACGACGCCCAGTTGACCCGCTACAAGGTACTGATCAAGGGCAACGCCATCAGCCAGCAGGCGTATGACAATGCGCTGGCGGCGCAGCTGCAATCGGCTGCCGACGTGGCCGCCGCGAAAGCGGCCACCACCACCGCCCGCATCAACCTGGGCTACACCAGCGTGGTCTCGCCGATCGCCGGGCGCAGCAGCGTGTCGCAAGTGACGCAAGGCGGTTATGTGCAGGGCGGCCCGGCCACCTTGCTGACCACCGTGCAGCAGATCGACCCGATGTACGTTGACGTGCAGCAATCGTCGGCCGAAGGCCTGGCGCTGCGCGATGCGCTCGTTTCCGGGCGCCTGAAGGCCGACGGTACAGCGCAGGCGGAAGTCAACCTGACCCTGGAAAACGGCGCCACCTACGCCCACAAGGGCACGCTGGAGTTTTCCGGCGTGACCGTCAACCCGGCCACCGGCTCGGTGACCCTGCGCGCGCGCTTCCCGAATCCGGAACACCTGCTGTTGCCGGGCATGTTCGTGCGTGCCGAAGTGGGCCAGGGCTTGCAGCAAAACGTCATGCAGATTCCTTCCTCCTCGATCACGCGCGACCCGCAAGGCCAGGCCACCGTGATGCTGGCCAATGCCGAAGGCAAGGCCGAACTGCGCACCGTGGTGGCCAACACCTTGCTGCACGGCCAGTGGCTGGTCGAGAGCGGCTTGAAGGATGGCGAACGCGTGATCATCGGCGGCACGCAAAAACTGACGCCGGGCGCCGCCGTCAAGGTATTGCCTGAAGCGGCCACGACAGCTCCAGCGGCCGCGCTGGCGCAGAAATAAGGCCGGCACCATGTCACGTTTCTTCATACGCCGCCCCATTTTCGCCATCGTCCTGTCGCTGATCCTGATGCTGGTCGGCGGCATCGCCATCTTCAAGCTGCCGGTGGAACAGTTCCCGCCCGTCTCGCCGCCGGTAGTGCAGATTGCCGCCACCTTCCCTGGCGCGTCCGCAGAAACCATGCAAAACACGGTGATCCAGGTTATCGAGCAGCAAATGAGCGGCATCGACAACCTGCTGTACATGTCGTCGATCAGCGATGACACGGGCCAGTCGACCACCACCATGACCTTCGCGCCCGGCACCGATCCGGACATCGCGCAAGTGCAGGTGCAAAACAAGCTGCAGGTGGCCACCTCGCGCCTGCCGGCCGAAGTGCAGCAGACCGGCCTGCGCGTGAGCAAATCGACCAACGATTTCCTGATCGTGGCCGGCTTTGTTTCCGACGACAACAGCATGACCAAGTTCGACATCGCCAACTATGTGGCCTCGAACGTGCAGGACCCGATCAGCCGCCTGCCCGGCGTGGGCAGCCTGACCCTGTTCGGCACCCAGTTCGCCATGCGCATCTGGCTCGACCCCGTCAAGCTGACCAGCTATGGCTTGACGCCGATCGACGTCAACCAGGCCATCGCTGCACAGAACGTACAGATTTCCGGCGGCCAGCTGGGCGGCACCCCGTCCGTGCAAGGCCAGCAACTGAGCGCCACCATCAGCGAAGCGAGCCTGCTGCGCACGCCGGACCAATTCGGCCGCATCCTGCTGAAGGTGCAGCCGGACGGTTCGCGCGTGCGCCTGTCGGACGTGGCCCGCATCGCGCTGGGCCCTGAAAACTACAATGCCGACGTGCGCTACAAGGGCAAGAGCGCCTCCGCGCTGGGTATCCAGCTGGCGCCGGGCGCCAATGCGCTGGCCACGGCCGATGTGGTGCGTTCGCGCCTGGCAGAACTGTCGCGCTTTTTCCCGCACGGCCTGCGCGTGGTGTACCCGAACGATGTGACGCCTTTCATCAAGGTCTCGATCGAGGAAGTGGTGAAAACCCTCATCGAAGGGATCGTGCTGGTGTTCCTGGTGATGTATCTGTTCCTGCAAAACGTGCGCGCCACCCTGATCCCGTCGATCACCGTGCCGGTGGTATTGCTCGGGACTTTCGGCGTGATGTCGGCAATGGGCTTTACCATCAATACCCTGTCGATGTTCGGCCTGGTGCTGGCGATCGGCTTGCTGGTCGATGACGCCATCGTGGTGGTGGAAAACGTCGAGCGGGTGATGCACGAAGACGGCTTGGGGCCGTTCGAGGCCACGCAAAAAGCCATGGGCCAGATCAGCAGCGCGCTGATCGGCGTGGCCCTGGTGCTGTGCGCCGTGTTCGTGCCGGTGGCCTTCTCCAGCGGCACGGTAGGCGCCATCTACCGCGAATTTTCGCTCACCATCGTCGCCTCGATGCTGCTGTCCGTGTTCGTTGCGCTGACCCTGACGCCGGCCCTGTGCGCCATGCTGCTCAAGCGCCCTGACCCGGAACACTATGAAAAGGGCGGCTTCTTTGGCTGGTTCAACCGATCCTTCGACGCCCGCCGCGACGGCTACCTGGGCGGCGTGGCCAGCATCGTGCGCAACAAGCGCGCGTGGCTGGCGCTGTACGTGATCATCATCGGCGTGGTGATCGCCATGTTCGTGAAACTGCCGAGCGGCTTCCTGCCGAACGAAGACCAGGGCTATATGTTCGTGCAGGTGCAGACGCCGGCCGGCAGCACGCAGGAACATACGGGCGCCGTGCTCGATGAAGTGAGCAGCTACCTGCTGAAAGACGAAGGCGCGATGGTCGATGCCACGGTGACCATCAACGGCGCCAACTCGAACGGCCGCGGCCAGAACCTGGGCCGTCTGTTCCTGCACCTGCGCCCATGGGATGAGCGCAAGGGCGAAAAACTGTCGGTCGCTGCCCTCAGCGCACGCGTCGCCGCCCACTACGCCAACTACCAGGGCGCCCTGATCACGCCGATCGAACCACCGCCGATCCGCAGCCTGGGCTCGGCATCCGGTTTCGACTTCCAGTTGCAGGACCGCGGCAACCTGGGCCACGATGCACTGGCCAAGGCGCGCGACCAGTTGCTGGAACTGGCCCGCAAGGACCCGGACCTGCTGCAAGTGCGCTACACGGGCCTGGCCGACAATCCGACCTACAAGATCGACATCGACCATGAAAAAGCGGCTGCGCTGGGTGTTTCCCTGACCGATATCGACCAGACCTTCTCGACCGCCTGGGGTTCGAAGTACATCAACAACTTCTTCGACGTCGATAACCGCATCAAGCGCGTCTACGTGCAAGCCGATGCGCAGTACCGCATGAATCCGGACGACCTGAAGCTGCTGTATGTGCGCAACAAGCAGGGCGACATGGTGCCATTCTCGGCATTTGCCACGGCCGTCTGGTCGTGGGGCGCGCCGGCCATGCAGCGTTATAACGGCGTGGAATCGGCAGAAATCCTGGGCAAGCCAGCGGTCGGCAAGAGTACCGGCCAGGCCATGGCGGCGATGGAACGGCTGGCACAGCAATTGCCACCGGGCATAGGCTACGAGTGGAGCGGCATTTCGCTGCAGGAATCGCAAGCCGGTGCGCAAGCGCCGCTGCTGTACGGCCTGTCCATCCTGGTGGTGTTTTTGAGCCTGGCGGCGCTGTATGAAAGCTGGTCGGTGCCGCTGTCGGTGATCCTGGTGGTGCCGATCGGCGTGCTCGGCGCGCTGGGCGCGGCCAGCCTGTTCGGCATGCAGAACGACGTGTACTTCCAGGTCGGCCTGTTGACCACCATCGGCCTGTCGGCCAAGAACGCGATCCTGATCGTGGAATTTGCGCGCGAATTGCAGGAACACGGCGCCACCTCGCTGACGGCCGCCATGCAGGCAGCCAAGCTGCGTCTGCGCCCGATCATCATGACCTCGATGGCCTTCGTGCTGGGCGTGCTGCCACTGGCGCTGGCCAGCGGCGCCGGCGCGGCCAGCCAGAAAGCGCTCGGTATCGGCGTGATCGGCGGCATGCTGAGCGCGACCTTCCTGGCAACTTTCATGATTCCCCTGTTTTATGTATTGGTGGCAGGCAAGTCCAAAAAGACTGCCGAGACACACGGCGCACCAGCCGCAGCAGCCGTCGAAGGAGCACCGCAATGACTTATCTGAAAACCATCGCGGCCGCCGTCAGCGCCGCCCTGCTGGCTGGCTGCAGCCTGCAGGAACCGTATGTGCGTCCCGATACGACGGCGCAGCCGGCCTACCCCACCGGTAGCGCCTATCCTGGCGCTGGCGCAACAAGCAACACGACGGCAGCAGCCGACACCGGCTGGGCCGAGTTCTTAGGCGACCCTGCCCTGCGCCGCCTGGTCGCGATCGCGCTGGAAAACAACCGCGACCTGCGCGTGGCCATGCTGCGCGTGGAACAGGCGCGGGCCCAGTTGCAACTGCAGCGCGCCGCGCTGGTGCCACAAGTAGGCCTGGCGGCCGGCAGCAGCGACAGCAAGAACAATTCGTCCAGCAGCGACGACAGCAACCGCAACCATGCGCCGCTACACACGCAAAGCGTGGCCTTGTCTGCCTCGTGGGAAGCCGATTTCTTTGGCCGTTTGCGCAGCCTGAGCGACGAAGCGCGCGAGCAATACCTGGCCACCGCCTACGCACGCCAGGCAGCGCAGATCTTGCTGGTGGCGCAAGTAAGCGAGCAATACCTGACCTTGCTGGCTGCCGGCGAACAGCTGGCCGTCAGCGATTCCACCGTGGCGGCGGCCCAGGAATCATGGCGCATCAACAAGCTGCGCTATGACACGGGCAGCGGTTCGGAAATCGACGCCACCCTGGCGCTGGGCATCCTGCAGCAGGCGCAGGCGAACCAGACGGCGCAGACGCGCCTGAAGGCGCAAGCGGAAAACGCGCTGGTATTGCTGCTGGGCCAACCCTTGCCAGCCGATCTGCCGCCACCGGTGCCGCTGCGCCAACTGACCCTGATGGCCGACGTGCCGGCCGGCCTGCCATCGGACTTGCTGCTGCGCCGCCCGGATGTGCAACAGGCCGAAGCGCAGTTGCGGGCAGAAAACGCCCATATCGGCGCGGCGCGGGCCGCCTTCTTCCCGCGCATCACCCTGACGGCGGCGGCCGGTACGGCCAGTTCCGGCCTGGGCAGCCTGTTCCAGGCCGGTTCGGGCGCCTGGACCTTCGCGCCGCAACTGCTGCTGCCCCTGTTCGACGGCGGCGCCAACCAGGCCAACCTGGACGCGGCCCGCATCGGCAAGGATATTGGCGTCGCGCAATACCAGAAAAGTGTACAGTCGGCTTTCCGCGAAGTGGCCGACGGCCTGGCCGCGCGTGGCACGTATGACAAGGAACTGGAGTCGCGCCAGCAATACAGCGATACCCAGCAACGCCGTCTGGCCCTGGCTGAGTTGCGCTACAACAATGGTATCGATGATTATCTGAGCGTACTGAGCGCCAAGACTGACCTGTACAATGCGCAAACCGCGCTCGTGACGGCGCGCCTGAACCGCTGGAACAGCATGCTGGAGCTATACCGGGCACTGGGCGGCGGCTGGCGCGAGCATAGCGCGACCTGATCAAGACGAGGCTGGCAGTGAAATTACTCTTAGTGGAAGACAACGAACGCGTTTCGCGTTTCGTCATCAAGGGCTTGAGTGAGGCGGGACACACCGTCGACCATGCCGATAATGGCCGCGACGGCATGTACCACGCCGTCAGCGCCACCTATGACGCCATCATCATGGACCGGCTGTTGCCGGGAGGAATAGATGGGCTGGTGATCGTGGAAACGCTGCGCAAGAGCGGCAACCGCGTGCCTATCCTGATCCTCAGTGCCCTCGATGGCGTGGATGACCGTATCCGTGGCTTGAAAAGCGGCGGCGACGACTATCTGATCAAGCCCTTTGCGTTTGGAGAACTGCTGGCCCGCCTCGATGCGCTGCTGCGCCGCTCGCAGGAAAAAAGCGTGGAAACGAGCTTGTCGCTGGGCGGCCTGACGATCGACCTGCTGACCCACAAGGTCATGCGGGACGGTCGCCAGCTGACCCTGCAGCCACGCGAATTCAAGCTGCTCGAATATCTGCTGCGTCACGCCAACCAGGTGGTGACCCGCACCATGCTGCTGGAAAACGTCTGGGATTACCATTTCGATCCGCAAACCAATGTGATCGACGTCCATATCAGCAAGCTGCGTCAAAAGATCGACGCAGGTTTCCCCACCCAGCTGCTGCGCACCGTGCGCAGCGCTGGCTACATGCTGAGCGATCATGCCTAGACTGCTGGCCAGACTCATACCGCGCCTGAGCCTGCCCGGCTTCTCTGCGCGCACCCTGGCCATCGGTTATGTTGCCGTCAGCCTGATCGTGCTGGCCATGTTTGCCGCCCCCCTGTGGTTCAGCTGGGCCACCAATGTGGAACAGGTGCGCACGGAGCTGCTGCAATCGGATACCCACCGCTTGCATCAGCTTTACCTGCGCAACGGTCCCGAAGCGCTGGCGGCCGCCATCAATGCGCAAACGGGCACGGTCTACCAGGGCGTGGGCAAGCTGATGCTGCTGATGGGGCCGGACGGCAAGAAAATGGCTGGCAACCTTGATGAATGGCCTGTCAACGTTCACGGCAATAGCCAGCCTTGCGCCAAGCGCATCATGATCGCTGGCCAGTATCAGAATGTAGAATTGACAAATGGCGTCTTGCCAGGCGGCTATCGGCTCTTGATTGCCAGCAGCTTGAACCGTTTTGAAAACCTGGAAGCCATCTTCATCTATGGCTTGCTGGGCTGCGCCGCCACCGTGCTGATGGTGGCCATACTGGGCGCCCTGCTGATACGGCGCGTGATGCTGAACAAGGTAGACGGCATCAGCCAGACCACCACCGCCATCATCGCCGGCAAATTGTCGCAGCGCCTGCCCGCTCCCAGCCAAGGCGACGACCTGGAAATGCTGACCCATACGGTCAATGGCATGCTGGACCAGATCGAACACCTGGTGCACAGCGTGCAGGATGTGTCGAATTCGATCGCGCACGACTTGCGCACGCCGCTGGCGGAACTGCGCACCCGGCTGGAAGAATTATCCGTCACGCGTCCGCCTGAAGCGGAAACCTATGCAGAGATCGACGCCGCCATCAACGATGTCGACCGCGTGATGGCCATCTTCAACGCGCTGCTGCGGCTGGCCGAAATCGACAGCGGCACGCGCCGTGGCGGCTTCGTCCCCGTCGACCTGGCGCGCCTGACGGCCGAAGTGGCGGAATTTTACCTGCCGGTGGCCGAGCTCAATGAAATCAGCCTCACGTTCGAGCCGCACGGCTTGCTGCAGACCGAAGGCGACCCGCTGCTGCTGGCGCAGGCGCTGGGCAACCTGGTGGAAAACGCCCTGAAATATGCGCCGGCCCATGGCCGCATCGCCATCACGGCGCAGCGCTGCAATGAGCAATTGATACAACTGACGGTGGCCGACAATGGCCCCGGCGTGCCCGAGCATGAGCGGGCGCGCGTGGTGGAACGTTTCTACCGCAGCGACAGCAGCCGCGGCACGCCGGGCGTGGGGCTGGGGCTGGCGCTCGTGTCTTCCGTGGCGCGCCTGCATTGCGGCGCTCTGGAGCTGCAAGACAACCGGCCTGGCCTGCGCGCGGTGCTCTACCTGAGCGTGCCGCGCCACGCCACGCCATCGCTAGCCTGAGCTAGCTTAAGCCGGCAGCAGCAACGCTACCGCCTCGGCCGCAATCCCCTCTTCGCGGCCCAGGTAGCCCAGCTTTTCATTGGTCTTGGCCTTGATGTTCACCTGGCCCACCGCTACCCCCAGGTCCTCGGCCACGTTGGCGCACATGGCAGCGATATGCGGCGCCATCTTCGGGCGCTGGGCAATGATGGTGGCGTCGATATTGCCCACCACATAACCGGCAGCCCGCACGCGCAGCACGGCTTCGCGCAGCAGGGTGCGCGAATCGGCGCCCTTGAATTGCGCATCCGTATCGGGGAAATGGCGGCCGATATCACCCAGCGCGGCGGCGCCAAAGATGGCGTCGGTGATCGCATGCAGCAGCACATCGGCGTCGGAATGGCCGAGCAAGCCCAGGTGATGGGGAATCTTCACGCCACCAATGATCAGGTCGCGGTGTTCAACCAGCGCGTGGCAGTCGTAACCCTGGCCGATGCGGAAAGGGAGGATGGGAGTCGTCATGGGGACTTTCAAAAAGAATGGAGTAAATACAGTTCGGCCGCCTGTATATCGCGCGGCAAGGTGACTTTCAGGTTGCGCGGGTGGCCTTCGATGAGTTTGGGCGACAGGCCCAGCGCTTCGACGGCGCTGGCGTCGTCCGTGATCGCTTGCGGGTCGGGCGCTTCGGACAGCGCGCGGCGCAGCAAGGCATACGGGAACATTTGCGGCGTCTGCGCCAGCCACAGGCCGTCGCGCGGCACGGTGGCCGCCGACAAGCTGCCGTGCCCTGCCCGTTTCACCGTATCGACCACGGGCAAGGCCAGCAAGCCGCCGGCCGGATGGTCGCCCGTTTCGGTGATCAGTTTGGCGATCAGCGCCGGCGTCAGCCCGGGCCGCGCCGCGTCATGCACCAGCACCTGGTCGTGTGCATCCAGGCTGCCCTGCAGCACTTGCAAGGCGTTCAAAATGGTCTCCATGCGCGTGGCGCCGCCACAGCGCAGGACCGTCACGCCATGATCCGGCACGACGGCGTCGATCTGCTCATCGCCGGCGCTGACCACCACATAGGTATGGCTGATCCACGAACTGGCCAAAAAGGCGTCGAGCGCGTGGCGCAGCATGGGCTTGCCGGCGATGGGCAGATATTGCTTGGGACTCGCCGCCTGCATGCGCGCGCCCACGCCGGCGGCGGGGATCAGCGCAACGTAGCGCGGTCTTGTTGTTATTGCCATTATTTTCCTTACTTGCCTGGCGGGACCTTGCCCGCCAATATATTCTGTATTTCGCCATTGCAGGCCTTGCCCAGGCGCGCATATTCCTGCGGAGAATCAATGGCTGCTTGCAACACTTCCACCTTGCGCATTTCTGCCTTGATGTAGGGCAACCAGCCCGTATCGATTTCACGCGCCAGGGCCGCCCTGGCCGTGCCGCCCGGTGCATACAAGGGGCGCGCCTCGAAGCGTTTGGCCAGCGCGGCGCGGACGATTTTTTCCACGCGCGGCAAATGCTCCATATAGGTTTTCATGTGCCGCAGCTCATGCGCCAGTATCTCATCATATGCGCAAGTGCCGGGAGCAAACTCGCGGCCGATATAAATGACCACTGGCGCATAGGTCAGTTTCACGGCGATCTGCGGCGCCACGCATTCATAGCCGCTGACGGGGTCTTGCAGCATGGGGCCAGCCAGCGCGATGGCGACCTGCGATTCCGTCTTGGTCAGGCCCAGCACCCAGGTGTTGCTGCGCGCCACGCCCTTCATCACCGTCAGCGCCTTGTACGGCAGATGCGTGTCGATGCTATAGCCGTTCTGCTGCGCCGTCAGCACCGAGACCGTCTTGCTGATGGTGTCTTCGCAACGGATCTGGAATGGCGTGCGCGCTGCCGCCTGTGCGCCCACCATGGGCAGCGCAAGAGCGATGGCGGCGAGTACGCGCATCCGCTATCAGCCCGGCTGCCAGGCGCCGCTGGTGATTTTATCGAGCCAGAAGATGCCGATCACTGTCTTGACGTCGGTGATCGTGCCGTCGCGCACCCAGTCCAGCAATTGCGGCACGGTGGCCGTAAACGTTTCCAGGAATTCGCCTTCGTCGAGCTGGCGTTCGCCGGCTACCAGGCCGCGCGCCAGGTACAGTTCCAGGTGTTCGTCGGAATACGCGATGGCGTTATGGATGGTGGACACGAATTGCCAGTCGCTGGCCGTATAACCGGTTTCTTCCAGCAATTCGCGCTGGGCGCACGCCAGATGGTCTTCGCCGGCATCGATCTTGCCAGCCGGAAATTCAATAAATACGCGGTCCAGCGGATAACGGAACTGGCGCTCCATCAGCACCGTGCCATCATCGAGCAGCGGCAGGATCACCACGGCGCCCGGATGCAAAATGAATTCGCGCGCGGTGATGCTACCGTCAGGCAAAGTCACCCGGTCGCGCTGCACTTGCAAAAAGCCGCCCTGGTAGACGATGTCGCCATCGACCTTGGTTTCTATCAAATTCGTATCCATGCGTTTCCTCAAGTTCAATAAAAAACGGCGCCCGAGGCGCCGTTTTAAGGGATGTTGCTAGCGGCGTTTGCGCAAGTATTTCATCACAAAACCGGGAAAGGCCAAGACGAGGAACAGGCAGCCGGTAATCGCATAAAACTCCCACGTCTGCGGGAAGCCATTACCGATGCGCGATTCCAGCGCAAAAGCCAGTGCGCCGACGATGAAGTACAGCACCACCATTTCCAGCAGGCGCAGTCCCAGCGGCTTGCGCCAGCCTGGTTCCGCCTGCGCCGCTTTTTTCAGCGGCACAAACGCCAGCAGTTTCTCGTTAAAGAACGGCAGGTTGGCGCCCAGGATGCCCAGGGCGATGACCAGCCAGCTGGAAGCGTTGACATCCATCGATCAGGACGCCAGGGTCTTGCTGATGGCCGAAGCGCAGGCAGCCAGCAGGCCTTCAGGCAAGGCGCCCAGTACCAGCACCAGCACGCCGTTCAGGATCAGCACGATACGCATGTCGCCATGCACCACCAGCGGATTGTTGTCGGTCGGCTCATCGAACCACATCATCTTGACGACGCGCAGGTAGTAGAAGGCGCCGATCAGCGAGAACAGCACGGCAGCAATCGTCAGCCAGATCTGGCCGGTAGCCAGCACCGAGGCCAGCACCGAGTACTTGGCCATGAAGCCCATCAGCGGCGGCACGCCAGCCAGCGAGAACATGAAGGCCGTCATCACCAGCGCGAACACCGGGCTGCGTTTGCCCAGGCCCTTGAAGTCAGCCAGTTCTTCTGCTTCGAAGCCATTGCGGGCCAGCAGCATGATCACGCCAAACGTACCCAGGGTGGTGAACACATAGGTCACCACGTAGTACATGGCCGAACCGTAGGCAGCAGCAGCGCCGGTAGCGTTCAGGATATTGCCTGGCATCGGAATCGTGCCAGCCATCAGGCCCAGCAGCACGAAGCCCATTTGCGCGATGGTCGAGTACGCCAGCATGCGCTTCAGGTTGGTTTGCGCGATTGCCGTGAAGTTACCGATCGCCAGCGACAACACCGCCAGGATCAGCAGCATCTGTTGCCAGTCGCGTGCCATCGGCAGCAAGCCTTCCACCAGCAGACGCAGGGTGATGGCGAACGCCGCCAGTTTCGGCGCCGCGCCCAGCAGCAGGGTCACGGCCGTTGGCGAACCTTGGTACACGTCAGGCACCCACATGTGGAATGGCACGACGCCCAGTTTGAAGGCCAGGCCGGCAACCAGGAACACCAGGCCGAAGACCATGATGGTGCCGTTGGCGGTACCGTTTTCCAGCGCTGCACGCACCACGCCCAGGTCCAGCGAACCGGTGGCGCCGTACAGCATCGAGATACCGTACAACATGAAACCGGAAGCCAGAGCGCCCAGGATGAAGTACTTCATGGCCGCTTCCGTGGCCTTGGCGTTGTCACGGCGCAGGGCGATCAGGGCGTACAGCGACAGCGACATCAGTTCCAGACCCAGGTAGATGATCAGGAAGCTGTTGGCCGAGATCATGATCATCTGGCCCAGCAGTGCAAACAGGGCCAGCACGTAGAACTCGCCGCCCAGGTTACCCGACAGCATGGTGCGGTCGGTGGCATAGCTGCGCGAATAGATCAGGGTCAGCGCCACGGCGCCGTAGGAAAACAGTTTCAGCAGGTGCGACATCGGGTCTGCCACGAACATATTATTGAACGTGTAGACGGTGGTGCCGGCGTTGAAATCGCCCACGGTCAGGAAGGCGCAGCCTGCCAGGGTCAGCAGCGACAGCGCATACGTGTAGTTACGCTTCGCCGCAGGCAAGAACATATCGATCAGCAAGATGGCCGAAGTGGCAATCAGCAGAAAGATTTCCGCGTACAGCGGTACCAGATTAGGTGCATTAGTCATGTTATCGGTCTTCGTATTTAAGGCGTCAGCTTGCCGGCGGCGACATGCTGGAGCAGGTCAGCGACCGAAGTCTGCATCGTGTCGGTGAACGGGGCTGGGTACAGACCCATCACGAGCACGGCGATGGCCAGCACAGCAAGCATGAAGAATTCACGTTTGTTGATGTCGGTCAGTTCAGCCACATGCTTGTTCTTGATCTTGCCGAACACCACGCGTTTGGCCATCCACAGCGAGTAAGCCGCGCCCCAGATCAGTGCCGTTGCAGCCAGCAGACCAATCCAGAAGTTGAATTTCACCGCGCCCAGGATCACCATGAACTCGCCCACGAAACCGGAGGTTGCTGGCAAGCCGCAGTTTGCCATCGAGAACAGCACGAAGAAGGCAGCAAATTTCGGCATACGGTTCACCACACCACCGTAGTCGGCGATGTTACGGGTATGCATGCGGTCATATAGCACGCCGATGCACAGGAACATCGCGCCGGAGATAAAGCCGTGCGACACCATCTGCACGATACCGCCCTGCACCGAGATGTCGTTGAACATGAAGAAGCCCAGGGTCACGAAACCCATGTGCGCGATCGACGAATAGGCGACCAGTTTTTTCATGTCGGTTTGTACCAGGGCCACCAGGCCGATGTAGACCACGGCGATCAGCGACAGGGTGATCATGAAGCCGGACAGGTAGTGCGCTGCATCTGGCGTAATCGGCAGGGAGAAACGCAGGAAGCCGTAAGCACCCAGCTTCAGCATGATCGCGGCCAGCACGGCGGAACCACCGGTAGGCGCTTCGACGTGGACGTCTGGCAGCCAGGTGTGGACCGGGAACATCGGCACCTTGACGGCAAACGCCATCAGGAAGGCCAGGAAGATGAAGATCTGTTCATTCAGCGACAGCTTGAATGCGTGCCAGGCCAGGATATCGAAGGTGCCCGAGACGGTGCGCAGGTAAATGATGGCAACCAGGGTCAGCAGCGAACCGAAGAAGGTGTACAGGAAGAACTTGAACGACGCATACACACGGTTCGAACCGCCCCAGATACCGATGATGATGAACATCGGGATCAGGGTTGCTTCAAAGAAGAAGTAGAACAGCAAGCCGTCCAGCGCGCAGAACACGCCGATCATCAGGCCCGACAGGATCAGGAAGGCACCCATGTACTGGGCGATGCGCTTCTCGATCACTTGCCAGGCGGAAATCACCACGATCACCGTGATGAACGCCGTCAGCGGCACGAACCACAGCGACAGGCCGTCGATACCCAGCGAGTACCAGATATTGAAGGTTTGAATCCACGGTGCTTTTTCAACGAATTGCATGCCGTGTGCGGCGTTGTCGAAATGTTGGATCAGCGGCAGGGTGCACAGCATGCTGAGCACCGCGCCAGCCAGCGACAGCCAGCGGGTAAAACCCGCTTTGCTGTCACGGCCGAGAGCCAGGACCAGGACGCCGCAAATAATCGGCACCCAGATCGACAGACTCAGGTAAGGAGGTAGGGTAGAAATCGTAGACTGCATCATGGTTCTCAGTATTCTTTTATCAGGTCAGCTTACTTGGCAGGCCAAACTGGCAGGAAATAGATCAGGAAGCCCAGCACGCCCAGGATCATCACGAATGCATAGTGATAGATGTAACCGGTTTGCAGTACCCGCGACAGCGAGGACAGCCAGCCCACCAGCTTGGCGCTACCGTTGACCAGCAGGCCATCGATCAGCTTCTTGTCACCGAAGTTCCACAGGCCGTTACCCAGCAAACGGGCACCGCCGGCGAACACAACTTCATTGAACTTGTCCATGTAGTACTTATTGTCCAGCAAGGTATGGATCGCCTTGAATTTCGCAAAGAACCAGGCCGGTACGCGCGGGTTGACCATATAGCAGTAGTAAGCAGCTACCACGCCGGACAGGGCCAGCCAGAACGGTGCAGTCGTCAGACCGTGCAGCGCCATTGCCAGCGCGCCATGGAATTCATGCGACAGCTCTTCCATTGCCGGATGGTTTTCACCGACAAAGATCACGCCCTTGAAGAAGTCGCCATGCAGCATCGGGCCGATGGCCAGGTAACCGACGATCAGCGAAGGAATCGCCAGCATCACCAGTGGGAACCACACCACGAATGGCGATTCATGCGGCTTCTGGCCAGGTTCCAGGCCATGGTGCGCGTGGTCGTCTTCTTCCTCTTCTTCATGATGGTCGTCATGTGCATCACCGTGGGCGCCATGCGCAGCTTTCGGTGCATGGTGGTCATCGTGGCCGTGCGCATGCGCCTGGCCGAAACGTTCCTTGCCATGGAAGACCAGGAAATACATGCGGAACGAGTAGAAGGCGGTGACGAACACGCCAGCCAGCACGGCGAACTGGGCAAAGCCAGCACCCCAGATATGCGTCGCTTCGACGGCTTCGATGATGCTGTCTTTCGAGTAGAAACCCGAGAACAAAGGCGTACCGATCAGGGCCAGCGAACCGATCAGCGAAGTGATCCAGGTAATCGGCATGTATTTGCGCAGGCCGCCCATGTTGCGGATGTCCTGGTCATGGTGCATGCCGATGATGACCGAACCGGCGCCCAGGAACAGCAGTGCCTTGAAGAATGCGTGGGTCATCAGGTGGAATACGGCCACCGAGTAGGCGGACGAACCCAGTGCCACGGTCATGTAGCCCAGCTGCGACAGGGTCGAGTAAGCCACCACGCGTTTGATGTCGTTCTGGATGATGCCCAGGAACCCCATGAACAGTGCCGTGATGGAACCGATCACCAGGATGAAGGACAGTGCCGTGTCGGACAGTTCGAACAGCGGCGACATGCGCGAGACCATGAAGATACCGGCCGTCACCATGGTTGCGGCGTGGATCAGTGCCGAAATCGGAGTTGGGCCTTCCATCGAGTCTGGCAGCCAGACGTGCAGCGGGAATTGCGCCGATTTACCCATCGCGCCGATGAACAGGCAGATGCAGGCGACGGTCAGCAGCGCCCAGTCGGTGCCTGGCAGGGTCAGCAATGCCAGTGCGTCTTTCTTGGCGAACACTTCTTGATAGTTCATGGTGCCGGCAAACGCCAGCAGCAGGCCGATGCCCAGGATGAAGCCGAAGTCGCCCACGCGGTTGACCAGGAACGCCTTCATGTTGGCCACGATGGCCGTCGGACGCTTGTACCAGAAACCGATCAGCAGGTAGGACACCAGGCCCACGGCTTCCCAACCGAAGAACAGTTGCAGGAAGTTGTTGGCCATGACCAGCATCAGCATCGAGAACGTGAACAGCGAGATGTAGGAGAAGAAGCGGTTGTAGCCTTCGTCATCCTTCATGTAGCCGATCGTGTAGATATGCACCATCAGCGAGACAAAGGTGACCACGCACATCATCATCGCCGACAGCGAATCGATCTGGAAGCCCACTTCCATCTTCAGGGTGCCGATCGTCATCCAGTTATAGATCGTGCCATTGAATGTCGCGCCATCCACCACTGCCAGCAACGTGTGCACGGACAGGATGAATGCGATCAGTACGCCCAGGATCGTCGCGGTATGCGACGTCTTGCGACCGACCAAATTACCCAGGAACTGGGTGCCAAGCAAACCTGCAATCGCGGCACCGGCTAGCGGCGCCAGCGGTACGGCAAGAAGGAGGTTAGGGTTGAGGAGTTGCCCCGCCATGATAAACCTTAATCGTTATTATTCGAGAGATCGAGTCTGAAAAACATCAGCCTTTGAGGCTGTCCAGGTCTTCGACGTTGATGGTATCCAGATTACGGAACATCACCACCAGAATAGCCAGACCGATAGCCGACTCAGCGGCGGCAACCGTCAGGATGAAGAAAACGAAGATCTGACCGGCCGCGTCACCCAGGTAATGGGAAAACGCGATGAAGTTCATATTCACCGCCAGCAGCATCAATTCGATTGCCATCAGCAATACGATGATGTTCTTGCGGTTCAGGAAAATCCCGACGATCGAGATTGCGAACAGAATCGCGCCCAGGACCAAATAATGTGTCAGCGTTAATATCATGGTGCCTCCTTGACTTCTGGCTCAGCCGCAGGACGCTCGACAACGGCGTCCATCTTGATGATCTTCAGGCGGTCATTGCGCTTGACGCGCACTGCATCGCCCGGTGCGAAATGCTTGGTGTCTTTGCGTTTGCGCAAGGTCAGCGCGACCGCGGCAACGATGGCCACCAGCAGCACGACGGCAGCGATTTCAAAGGCGAACACATATTTCGTGTAGATCAGCATGCCCAGTTCCTTG
This sequence comes from Janthinobacterium sp. Mn2066, assembly GCF_049319705.1. Classification (NCBI taxonomy): domain Bacteria; kingdom Pseudomonadati; phylum Pseudomonadota; class Betaproteobacteria; order Burkholderiales; family Oxalobacteraceae; genus Janthinobacterium; species Janthinobacterium sp. Mn2066. The sequence goes on from NZ_JBMOUF010000004.1 coordinate 170,944, forward strand.
GTGCCGCCCAGGTTCACGCCTTCAGCCACCACGTTCGGTGCGAAGTTGCGGAAACCGTGCCACAACACGGCAGCCATTTCCAGCACGATGATCGCGCCGACGGTGGCAGCCAATGGCAGATAGCCCCAGAAGCCTTCGCGCATGCGGTCGATATTGATATCGAGCATCATGACCACGAACAGGAACAGCACCATCACGGCGCCGACATACACCAATACCAGCACGATGGCCAGGAATTCAGCTTGCAGCAGCATCCAGATGCCTGCCGCGGAAAAGAAGGACAGTACCAGGAACAGTACTGCGTGGACCGGATTACGGGCCGTGATGACGCGCGTCGCCGCTATGATCAGAATCAGCGAGAAGGCGTAAAACAAAATTGTTTTAAAGTCCATAAAAAACCCAATAGACGTACAGATGAACGAGGGGCGCACCGCAGCCCGCAGGCTGCGGCGCATCCATCAGCGATAAGGTGCGTCGGCGGCGCGCGCAGCAGCGATGTCACTTTCGTAACGGTCGCCTACGGCCAGCAACATCTCTTTCGTGTAATACAAATCCCCGCGTTTCTCGCCGTGGTATTCCAGGATTTGCGTCTCGACGATCGAATCGACCGGGCAGGACTCTTCGCAGAAACCGCAGAAGATGCACTTGGTCAAATCAATATCGTAACGCGTGGTGCGGCGCGAGCCGTCGTCACGCTGTTCCGATTCGATCGTGATGGCCATCGCCGGGCAAACTGCTTCGCACAGTTTGCAGGCGATGCAACGTTCTTCGCCGTTCGGGTAGCGGCGCAGCGCGTGCAAGCCACGGAAACGCGGCGAGATCGGTGTCTTCTCTTCCGGGAATTGCACCGTGATCTTGCGCGAAAACATGTACTTGCCTGTCAGCGCCATGCCCTTGATCAGCTCGCCTAACAAGAGGCTGCTGAAGAAATCTTTTACCTTATCCATTCGTATGCACTCTCTTACTTCCAAATATTCCAGGATGTCTGCATCCAGGCAGCGACGAAGACCAGGTAGACCAGCGTCAACGGGATAAACACTTTCCAGCCCAGGCGCATGATCTGGTCATAACGGTAGCGTGGGAAAGTACCGCGGACCCAGACGAACACCGAAACGATGAAGAATGTTTTTGCAAACAACCAGAAGAAGCCGCCGAAACCGCCCCAGAATTCCAGGAACTTGAACGGTGCGGACCAGCCGCCCAGGAACATGATCGAGCCCAGGGCGCCGATCAGGATCATGTTGGCGTATTCAGCCAGCATGAACATGGCGTAAGCCATGCCCGAGTATTCGACCATGTGGCCGGCCACGATTTCCGACTCGCCTTCGACGACGTCGAACGGATGACGGTTGGCTTCAGCCAGGCCCGACACCAGGTAGATGACGAACATCGGCAGCAGCGGCAGCCAGTTCCACGACAGGAAGTTGACGCCCTTGTCCGCGAAGAAGCCGATTTGCTGGCCGCCCACGATATCGATGAAGTTCAGGCTGCCCGACACCATCAGCACGATCACCATCACGAAACCCATCGGGATTTCATACGAGATCATCTGTGCCGAAGCGCGCATGGCACCCATGAACGAGTACTTCGAGTTCGAAGCCCAGCCGGCGATGATGATGCCGTAGACTTCCATCGAGGTGATTGCCAGCAACAGCAGCAAGCCGGCGTTGACGTTAGCCAACACTGCTTCCGGGCCGAATGGCACCACCGACCAGGCAGCCAGGGCCGGCATGATGGTCATGATCGGGCCGATCACGAACAGGCCCTTGGCCGACTTGGCCGGGATGATGATCTCTTTGAACAAGAGTTTCAGTGCATCGGCGATCGGTTGCAGCAAGCCCAACGGACCGACGCGGTTAGGACCGACGCGGATCTGGATCCAGCCGATCAGCTTGCGCTCCCACAAGGTAGCGTAGGCAACCAGGCCCATCAGCGGCAGCAGCACGCACAGGATCTTGATCAAGGTCCAGAAGAACGGCCAGGCAGCGCCCAGCAGCTCTTGTCCGCCGTGATTGATGACGTTTACAAATTCAGGCAGAGCCATCAGATTTTCCCCTCTGCTGTTTCAACTGTGATGTCACCGAACATGCCGCCAAGCTGGGCCGTCGAGGCATGCGCCGCCGACACTTTGACCACATTGGCTGGCAGGCCGGCGTGAATAGCCGCCACCAGGATGGCGCTGCCGGAGCCTTGCGCCACTTTGACCTTGTCGCCTGCCTTGATACCCAGCTTGCCAGCCAGTTCGGCGGACAAATGGGCTTGCGGCGCGGCGCCATCGACCGTGCGCAGCAAAGGCTCGGAACGGCGTACCAGTGCGTCGGCGAAGTAGATCGGCACGTCGGCGATACGTTGCAGCGCAGGCGAAGCTGGTGCATACGTGGCCGCTTCGGCAGCGTTGCTGGCGGTATTGGACAGCTGTGCCGACAGGTCGGTCACACCAGCGCCAAAGGCTTCGTCGCGGATCGCTTCGGAAGTGTCGTAGTCGAAACCGGCCAGGCCCAGGATGTTGCCCAGTACGCGCAGCACTTTCCAGGCTGGACGGGTTTCGGCCAGCGGTTTCACGGTGCCGTTGAAACTTTGCGCGCGGCCTTCGCAGTTCACGAAGGTGCCAGAGGTTTCAGCGAATGGCGCGATCGGCAGCAACACGTCGGCGTAATCCATGCCGTGCTTGAAGGCCGACATGGCGACGACCATTTCCGCTTTGTCCAGTGCAGCGCGGGCTGCCTGTGGATTGGCGGCGTCCAGTTCCGGCTCGGCGTGCAGCAGCACGTAGGCTTTCTTCGGTGCCGCAAATACAGGCTGAGCGTTGGCGCGTGGCTTGACCACCAGGTGCGCGCCGACGGTGTTGGCCGCTTCGGTCAGGTAGCCCAGCGTAGCGCCAGTCTGCTCGGCGATCCATTGTGCGGCAGCGTGCAGTTGCGACGCTTGCGGGTGCTGCGTTGCCGCGTTACCCAGCAGCACGGCGCCATGGTCGCCCGCCATCAGGCTGGCGGCGATATTGACGGCCACGTCCGACGCGGTGATCGCTTCGAAACCGGCTGGGGCAGCGATTTCTTTCGCTTTGGCAACCGCTACCACTACTTCCGACAAGGCTGCCAGCCAGTCGCTAGGCGCCACGATCATCTTGTTGGCGATGGTGATCAGTTGGTCATCGTCGGATGCGTGCAGGATCGACAGCTTGCCGCCGGCTTTCACTGCAGCGCGCAGACGCGTTGCCAGCAATGGGTGGTCCTTGCGCAGGAACGAACCGATCACGAAGGCGCGCTTGATCTGACCAAAGTCATTGATCGGCATGCCCAGCCATGGCTTGACGTTCGCGTCCAGCGCGAAGTCGGTCTGGCGCAGGCGGAAGTCGACGTTCTCGGAACCGAGGCCGTGCGCCACTTTTTGCAGCAGGACCAGTTCTTCGACGGTCGAATGCGGCGTAGCGACAGCAGCGATGGCGTCGGCGCCGTGTTCGTGCTTGATGTTTTTCAAGCCGTGGGCCACGTATTCCAGCGCGGTTTGCCAATCGACTTCTTTCCACTCGTTGCCTTGTTTCAGCATTGGGGAAGTCAGACGCTCGGCACTGTCCAGCGCTTCGTACGAGAAACGGTCCTTGTCGGAAATCCAGCACTCGTTGACGGCTTCGTTTTCCAGCGGCAGTACGCGCTTGACCTTGCCAGCTTTCACTTGCACGATCAGGTTCGCGCCCAGGCCGTCATGCGGGCTGACCGATTTGCGGCGCGACAGTTCCCAGGTACGGGCGCTGTAGCGGAATGGCTTCGACGTCAGTGCGCCTACCGGGCACAGGTCGATCATATTGCCCGACATTTCGGAATCGACCGTCTGGCCGACGAAGGACACGATTTCGGAGTGTTCGCCACGGCCGATCATGCCCAGCTCCATCACGCCGGCCACTTCCTGGCCAAAACGTACGCAGCGGGTGCACTGGATGCAGCGCGCCATCTCTTGCATCGAGACCAGCGGGCCGGCTTCCTTCGGTTTCACGACGCGCTTGTCTTCCTGATAGCGCGAACCGCTGTTGCCGTAGCCGACTGCCAGGTCTTGCAACTGGCATTCGCCGCCCTGATCGCAGATAGGGCAATCGAGCGGGTGGTTAATCAACAAGAATTCCATGACCGACTTTTGCGCCTGCACAGCTTTATCGCTGGCGGAGCGCACGATCATGCCGGCACTGACCGGGGTCGCGCAAGCGGGCAAAGGCTTGGGCGCCTTTTCCACTTCGACCAGGCACATGCGGCAGTTCGCTGCGATCGACAATTTCTTGTGGTAGCAGAAGTGCGGAATGTAGGTTCCCAATTTGTTGGCGGCGTCCATCACCATGCTACCAGCAGGGACTTCGACTTTTTTGCCGTCTATTTCGATTTCAACCATGGTGATCGTTACCTGACGCAGCTTAGATGTAAGCGGGCACTAAGCAATGCTTGTGCTCGATGTGATATTCAAATTCTTCACGGAAATTCTTAATGAAGGCCCGTACTGGCATAGCCGCTGCATCGCCCAGTGCGCAAATGGTGCGGCCCTGGATGTTGTCAGCGATCGAGTTGAGCATATCCAGGTCGTCTGGACGACCTTGCCCCTGCTCGATGCGATGTACCATGCGGTACATCCAGCCTGTGCCTTCACGGCAAGGCGTACACTGGCCGCACGATTCTTCAAAATAGAAGTAGGACAGGCGTTCCAGCGCCTTCACCATGCAGCGAGTTTCGTCCATCACGATGACAGCGCCCGAACCGAGCATCGAACCGGCTTTCGCGATCGAGTCGTAGTCCAGGTCGGTTTGCATCATGACGTCGCCGCGAATCACCGGAGCGGACGAACCGCCAGGGATTACGGCTTTGATTTTTTTGCCACCACGCATGCCGCCTGCCAGTTCCAGCAGTTTGGCAAACGGTGTACCCAGCGGTACTTCGTAGTTGCCCGGCAATTCCACGTCGCCCGAGATCGAGAAGATCTTGGTGCCGCCATTGTTCGGCTTGCCCATGCCCAGGTACTTCTCTGGGCCGATGTTCAGCACGAATGGCACGGCCGCAAAGGTTTCCGTGTTATTGATGGTGGTCGGTTTGCCGTACAGGCCAAACGAAGCAGGGAAAGGCGGCTTGAAGCGTGGCTGGCCTTTCTTGCCTTCCAAGGACTCCAGCAGTGCGGTTTCTTCGCCGCAGATGTACGCGCCATAACCATGGTGTGCGTGCAACTGGAACGAGAACTCGCTACCCATGATCTTGTCGCCCAGGAAGCCGGCGGCGCGCGCCTCTTCCAGTGCATCTTCAAAACGCAGGTAATCCTGGAAAATTTCGCCGTGGATATAGTTGTAACCCACGGTGATGCCCATGGCATAAGCGCCAATCGCCATGCCTTCGATCAGCGCATGGGGATTGTAACGAATGATGTCGCGGTCCTTGAAAGTGCCCGGTTCGCCTTCATCTGTATTGCAGACGAGGTATTTCTGGCCCGGGAACTGGCGCGGCATGAAGCTCCACTTCAGGCCGGTCGGGAAACCCGCGCCGCCACGGCCGCGCAAGGACGAAGCCTTGAGGTCGGCGATGATCTGTTCCGGCGTGATTTTCTCTTCCAGGATACGGCGCAGGGCCGTATAGCCGCCGCGGTTCACATAGTCTTGCAAATGCCAGTTCTTGCCATCCAGATCCTTCAGGATCAATGGATCGATATGGCGGTTGTGGAGTGACGTCATTTCTTGAGTTCCTCCAGCATGGCGTCGATTTTCTCGTTCGACATCCAGCTGCACATGGTTTTATTACTGACCAGCAGGACAGGCGCATCGCCGCAAGCGCCCATGCACTCGCCTTCGACCAGGGTGAACTGGCCGTCAGCAGTGGTTTCGCGGAAATCGATACCGAGCTTCTGCTTCAGGTATTCGGCGGCGCGCACGCCACCGGACAGGGCGCAAGGCAGGTTGGTGCACACGGTGATCTTGTGCTTGCCGACCGGCTTGGTGTTGTACATATTGTAGAACGTGGCCACTTCCTGCACAGCAATAGCCGGCATGCCGATATAGTCGGCGATTTCCTTCATGGTGTCCGGCGACAGCCAGCCCAGTTCATCCTGGGCGTGCGCCAGCGCGGCCATCACGGCCGACTGACGCTGGTCGCCTGGGTACTTGGCCAGCTCGCGGTCGATTTTTTTATAGCACTGCTCTGATAACAACATACTTTTTTGCCTCTCGGACTTAGCGGTCAATACTGCCGAACACGATATCTTGCGTACCAATGATGGTCACGGCGTCGGCAATCATGTGGCCACGCGCCATTTCGTCCAGCGACTGCAAGTGGGCGTAATCGGGTGCGCGCAGTTTCATGCGGTACGGCTTGTTGGCGCCATCGGACACCAGGTAAATGCCGAACTCGCCTTTCGGGTGCTCGACGGCGCTGTAAGCCTCGCCCGGCGGCACGTGGAAACCTTCGGTAAACAGCTTGAAGTGGTGAATCAGCGATTCCATATTGGTCTTCATGTCGACGCGGCCCGGAGGCGCCACCTTGCGGTTGCTGGTCATGACAGGACCTGGATTGTTGCGCAGCCACTCCACGCACTGCTTGATGATGCGGTTCGACTGGCGCAGCTCTTCCACGCGGACCAGGTAGCGGTCGTAGCAATCGCCGTTGGTGCCGATAGGAATGTCGAAGTCCATCAGGTCGTACACTTCGTACGGCTGCTGCTTGCGCAAGTCCCACTTCACGCCCGAACCACGCAGCATGGCGCCCGTAAAGCCCATGGCCAGCGCATCTTCCGGCGACACCACGCCGATGCCGACCGTACGCTGTTTCCAGATACGGTTGTCGGTCAGCAAGGTTTCGTATTCGTCGACATAGGTCGGGAAACGGCGCGTGAAGTCTTCGATGAAGTCCAGCAGGGAACCCTGGCGGTTTTCATTGAGCTTGGCGATGGCCTTGGCGTTGCGGATGATCGAGGCCTTGTGCTGCGGCATCGAATCAGGCAGGTCGCGGTAGACGCCGCCCGGACGGTAGTAGGCTGCGTGCATGCGCGCGCCCGAGACCGCTTCGTAGCAGTCGAACAGGTCTTCGCGGTCGCGGAAGCAGTACAGGAACGGGCCCATGGCGCCGACGTCCAGCGCATGCGCGCCCAGCCACATCAGGTGGTTCAGGACGCGGGTGATTTCATCGAACATCACGCGGATGTATTGGGCGCGCAGCGGCACTTCCACATTCAGCAGCTTTTCGATGGCCATCACGTAGGCGTGTTCATTGCACATCATCGACACATAGTCGAGACGGTCCATGTACGGCACGGATTGCAGGTAGGTCTTCTGTTCGGCCAGTTTCTCGGTGGCGCGGTGCAGCAGGCCGATATGGGGATCGGCACGCTGGATCACTTCGCCATCGAGCTCGAGCACCAGGCGCAGCACACCGTGCGCGGCCGGATGCTGTGGCCCAAAGTTCAGGGTGTAGTTCTTAATCTCAGCCATTATTTCATCCCGTAATGTTCTTCGCGGATCACGCGCGGCACGTTTTCCCGCGGCTCGATCGTCACAGGCTGGTAAATCACGCGCTTTTGTTCCGGATCGTAGCGCATCTCGACATAGCCGGAGACCGGGAAGTCCTTGCGGAACGGATGGCCGATGAAACCGTAGTCGGTCAGCAGGCGGCGCAAGTCGTTATGGCCTTCGAACAGGATGCCCAGCAGGTCGAACGCTTCGCGCTCATACCAGTTGACCGCACGCCAGATGTTCACCACGGAGGGCAGCAGCGGCATGTCGTCGTCCGGCGCAAATACGCGCACGCGCACGCGCCAGTTGTGCTTGACCGACAGCAGGTGCGAAACAGCCGCGAAACGCGGGCCATTCCAGGTACCGTCGCCATAGGTCGAGTAGTCCACGCCGCACAGATCGATCAATTGTTCGAAATGCAGGGTCGGGGCGTCGCGCAAGGTCTGCATCACGCCCAGGTAGTCTTCGGCCTTGACGACCAAGGTAACTTCACCCAGCGCAACGGTAGTACTAACGCGTTCGCCCAGGGCAGTACCCAGGGCGTTTTGCAATACTTCTAAATGTGTAGTCATAATCTGAAGCGACCCGGTTAGCGTGCGATCGTGCTGGTACGCTTGATCTTGTTCTGCAACTGCATGATGCCGTACAGCAGTGCTTCAGCTGTTGGAGGGCAGCCAGGCACATACACGTCAACGGGCACGATGCGGTCGCAACCGCGCACCACAGAGTAGGAGTAATGGTAGTACCCGCCGCCATTGGCGCAGGAACCCATCGAGATAACCCAGCGCGGCTCTGCCATCTGGTCGTAGACCTTGCGCAATGCCGGCGCCATCTTGTTGCACAGGGTGCCTGCAACGATCATGACGTCGGACTGACGCGGCGACGGACGAAACACGACGCCAAAACGGTCCATATCGTAACGGGCTGCGCCCACGTGCATCATTTCGACCGCACAGCAGGCCAGACCGAACGTCATCGGGAACATCGACCCGGTACGCGCCCAGTTGATCAGCTTGTCGGCCGAGGTGGTGATGAAACCTTCGCTTAATACGCCTTCAATAGCCATGGCTTATTCCCAGTCAAGGGCACCTTTCTTCCAAATGTACCAAAATCCGACCACGAATTCGGCGATGAACACCATCATCGTGACGAAACCGGCCCAGCCCAGGTCGCGCATTGCTACGCCCCATGGGAAAAAGAATGCCGTTTCCAGATCGAACAAAATAAACAGGATTGCGACCAGATAGTAGCGCACATCGAATTTCATGCGCGCGTCTTCGAATGCTTCAAAACCACATTCGTACGGGGAGAGTTTTGCTGCGTCAGGCTTGTTAGGACCTAACAGACGCCCCAGAAGCTGGGGAGCAATGCCGACACCGAGGCCGACAAGAATAAACAGCAGGACGGGGAAGTAATTTTCGAGGTTCACGATTGATACGCTTATGTTGAACGATCGGTTAAATGAGGACGCTGCGATCACTTGCAGCGTATTTAACGCACGACCCCAATCAAAGCTAAGACCAGGATCGAACGACACATCCTCGTAAAAAAAGCCAGCAACTTTGTATGAGCCATGGCTCATGCGCCGTTGCTGGCTTCTGATTTCTGGTGCCGACGACGAGACTCGAACTCGTACAGCTTTCGCCACTACCCCCTCAAGATAGCGTGTCTACCAATTTCACCACGTCGGCGGTAAGGCCCGTATTCTACTCTGCTTTGCTGCTAAAGTTAATGCACAAATGCATCAAAACACAGATAAAAACGATTAATTTTTACATCTTCCAGCACGATAATGCTTTTTTCTACCGCACTGCCAAAACATTGAGCAATAATCTGCCCGTAATGAGAATCACTCTTGATTCCCTGGAGCTACTCAAGATTATGCTGGCTATTATCCAGCTTAATTAACCCTGAATACTTGAGTTAATTACTTCGGAATCTGGCCAGCCGGGGTGCTTGCCGCTGGCGCCGCTGCTGCCGGCGCGGAGGCTGCCGGAGTCGTCGCCGCTGCCGGTGCAGGCACCGTGGCCGGGATCGCGCCGGCGCCGGTCACTGGCACTGGCTTGACGACTTTATCCATCACGCCGCCACCTACCGTGGTAGCGCGCTGATTGGCCATCAGCGACAGGGCCAGGGTGGCGCCGAAGAAGATCGCGGCGGCAACGCCGGTCGACTTCGACATGAAGTTCGACGAGCCCGTTGCACCGAACAGGCTGCCGGACGCGCCGGAACCGAAGGCGGCGCCCATGTCGGCGCCCTTGCCATGCTGCAGCAATACCAGCGCGATAATCGACAAAGCGGACAAAACCTGTACCACGACTACCAGATTGAACATCATGTTCATTGCAATTCCATTCTTAGTTTAAAGTAATTCAATCGGCGGCGTGAATAATAGCCAGGAAATCCGCCGCCTTCAATGCTGCCCCACCGATCAGCCCGCCGTCAATATCCGGCATGGCCATCAATTCTTTTGCATTCTCCGGTTTCATGCTGCCGCCGTACAGGATCTGCACGCCAGCGGCCGCTACCGCATTCTTGACTGCCAGCTGCGCGCGCAACAGCTGATGCACATCCTGCGCCATCTGCGGCGTGGCCGTCTTGCCGGTGCCGATCGCCCAGACCGGCTCATACGCCACCACCAGTTTCGCCACATCGTCGCCAGTGACGGCTGCCAGCACGGTATTCAATTGCTGCGACACCACGGCATCGGTCTGCCCTGCTTCGCGCTGTTCCAGCGTTTCGCCGACACAGACGATAGGCGTGATGCCCGCCGCCAGTGCCGCCAGCGTCTTGGCCGCCACGTTCGCACAGGCTTCGCCATGGTAGGCGCGGCGCTCGGAATGGCCGACCACCACATAGCTGCAGCCAAAATCCTGCAGCATGGCCGCCGAGATCTCTCCCGTGTACGCACCGGCGGGGTGGGCGGAAACATCTTGCGCCCCCCAGGCCAGGCTTGAGCCTGCCAATTGCGCCTGGCACTGCGCCAGGTACGGCGCAGGCACGCACACGGCGCTGGCGGCGCCATGGCCGGCCACCCCGGGCAGGCCAGCCACTATTTCAGACAATAACACCGCGTTCGAGGTGCGACTGCCGTTCATCTTCCAATTTCCGACGACGAGTTTGCGACGCATAGTAGCCTAAATTCTAATAACCCGTCATTTTAACGCTACCACTGTTGCCGGTCAAACCAAGGCCCGCTGTTTCAGGCAACTTGCAACATGATCTTGCCGATATGCGTGCTGGCCTCCATCAGGGCGTGGCCCTCGCTAGCCTGGTCCAATGGGAAAGTTTTGTAAATGACGGGCTTGATCTTGCCCGCCTCGATCAGCGGCCAGACGGTGGCTTGCAGCCGGGCCGCAATGGCGGCCTTGAACGCCACCGAACGGGGACGTAGGGTCGAGCCGGTCACCGTCAGGCGGCGGCGCAGCAGTTGCCCCACATCCAGGGTCGCCTTGTTGCCCCCCTGCACGGCGATCACGCCGATGCGGCCATCGTCGGCCAGGCAATCGATCTCGCGCGGCAGATAATCGCCACCGACCATGTCGAGAATCACGTCCACGCCGCGGCCGCCCGTCAATTGCTTGACGACCGCAACAAAATCTTCCGTACGGTAATTGATGCCGCGTTCGGCGCCCAGGGCTTCGCAGGCGCGCGCCTTGTCGTCGCTGCCCGCCGTGGCGAACACGCGATGCCCCAGCGCCACCGCCAGCTGGATCGCCGCCACGCCGATGCCGGAGGTGCCGCCCTGCACCAGCAGGGTCTCGCCATCGGCCAGCGCGCAGCGGTCGAACACATTGCTCCAGACGGTAAAGAAATTTTCAGGCAGGGAAGCGCCTTCCAGCGCCGTCAAGCCTGCCGGCAAGGGCAGGCACTGGCCGGCCGGCGCGGCACAGTATTCGGCATAGCCGCCGCCCTGCACCAGCGCACAGACCAGGTCGCCCAGCTTGAATGGTGTTCCGGCCAGGTCGCCATCGACGATTTCGCCGGCCACTTCCAGGCCGGGCAAATCGGACGCGCCAGCGGGCGGCGCGTATTTGCCCAGGCGCTGCAGCACGTCGGGGCGGTTGATGCCGGCCGCGTGCACCTTGATCAGCAGCTCTCCGGCCTTCAGCTGCGGCGCGGGGCGCTCGGCAATCTGCAAAACATCGGCGGGACCGGGCTCGGTGATGGCAACTGCACGCATGGGGGCACTCTCGCAAGGAAAAAAGCGATTGTACGCCAAGCCGCCGCAGCTTGCAGCGCCCTCCCCCTATGCACCGCCGGTTTTCGAGGTGCGCGGCAAGGGCGTGCCCGGCTTCCATTTGGCCGACAGGGTTTGCCCCTCATCAACTTGCTCCGGCGTCATCATGCGCAGCACGGCGGCACGCTGGTCGGCCGCATTCGACGAGCCATTCGCGGCCGCCAGATTCCACAACATATAGGCGATGACGATATCCTGCTGCACACCCCCCATATGGTAGCGGTACATCAGGCCCAGCACCTGCTGCGCCTCGGCATGGTTTTGCTCGGCCGCCTTGCGGAACCAGACCACGGCCTGCTTGTGATCCTGCAAGACGGAGTTACCCGTGTAATACATGGCGCCCACCACGTACTGTGCGTCGGCCTTGCCCTGGTCGGCCGCCTTGCGGTGCCAAAACATGGCTTGCTTGTAATCTTGCGGCAAGCCGCGCCCCATGTAATACATCAAGCCCAGCAAATGCTCGGCGTCGGGATTGCCCGCCTTGGCCAGCGGTAGAATTTCCTTGTAGGCCAGGCTGTAATTCTTGTTGTTGTAGGCGCTGGCGCCTTCAGCGAAGCCGGCCCGCGCGCTCTGCTGTATCGCGCACAGCAGCAGTAATGCAATGATCAGTTTTTTCATCGGAGTGGGGAATAGTCTGACTGCTTTTTTATTATCCTGACGAATACAGGACACCCTTACTTCCAGCTAACTTTACCCAGGCCATCAACACTGGAATCGCGATCGGCGGGCTTGCCGTAGACCACCACCGAACCGAGTCCACTCAGGTTCAGCTTGGCGCTTTTCAAGGCAGTCACGGTGGCGTTGCCCAGGCCGCTCAAATCGAGGTTGACCGCGTCGGCCTGGAATTGCTGCGCATTCAGGCTACCCAGGCCGCCCAGGCTCGCTTTCAGCAACTTGCCACGCCCGCCCAGCACCACCGAACCGGCGCCCTCCAGGTCGAGATCGGCGCGTTCGTTATTGCCGACCCACAGCTGCATGCTGCCCACGCCGCCCAGATTTGCCTTCAGCTTGCGATAGTCGCCGACCATCTTGATGCTGCCTGCGCCTTCCAGCGACAGCACGATCTCGTCGCCCGTAAAACCGGTGATATCAGTGGTACCCATGCCTTCCGAGCTGAGTTCGCGCAAGTTCGGCAAGACCAGCTCGGCGCGCACGGAGGAAGGGTTGATCTTGAAGCCGCGAATTTCCGTTTCGATATGCAGGGTGTCGCCGCTTTGCGCCGTGCTGACATCGGCAATATAGCGCTTGTCGGCCGTGATGCTCAAGGAAGCCACGCTGCCCTGGCGGATGCGCACTTCCATCACGCCATCGAGCTTGACCCGCACCACGCGGGCGTCGATCGGGCGTGTTTCCAGCAAGCGGGTTTCAGCACCCGCACTGCGCAGCAGGCCAAAGGCTGCCAGGAACAGCAGTGCCAGCTGGAGTATCTTTTTCATATGACTTCCTTGGTATCTTGTTTTGTTGGGGCCATCACAGCTTTATTCATGGGCTACTGTAGCAGCGCCATATCGTGCTAGCAATAAATTATGCAAAGCGGGCTTTTTCGGCAGCGCTCAGGCGTTTGGCTTTGACCACCACCACTTGCATGGCTGCCTTGGCGCTTGCCTGGGAGGCGACAGGAACAGCGTAGCTGGAGTTGGCCACTTGCAAAGCTGGTGCGGCTGGCGCCATGGCATAGCAGCTTGCGCTCAGCAGGACTGCGGCGGCAACGACGATGGCTTCCATGTTTTTAGCGATGTTCATGTTGATCTCCCAGTGTGTCAGTGTATTTGTGGGCGCAATCTGTTGCGCGATGTAATCACTATAGCCATGACACCCCTGGCAGGCACGTCGATTGCGACGAACTGCAATTTCAGCACCCCAGCCTACCAAAATCGGGGATGGGCGTGCAGACAAGCATGCACCACGCCTCCTGCTGTAAGATTGCCAGCTCGATAAAATGGGAGCGGCATGGAAAGCAATCAACGCATCGTCATCATCGGCGCAGGCATCGTGGGCGCGTCGCTGGCCTACCACCTGGCCAGCCACGGCGCACACGTCATCGTGCTCGAAGCGCAGGCAATCGCCTCCGGCGTGACTGGCACGTCCTTTGCGTGGATCCATACCACACATGGCAACGCCGATCCCACCGCCCACTTGCACAGCGCCGCCATCGCGGAGTATCGCCGGCTTGAAACAGAGCTGCCGCAGCTGAAAATACACTGGGGTGGCGCCCTGTCGTATGGCGGCGAAGCGGGCAACATGCCGCCAGCCACACTGGTCTCACGCGAGCAGATATGCACGCTGGAACCCAAGCTCAAACATCCTCCTGAACATGCCTGGCATGCCGCCGCAGAAGGCGCGCTCGATGCGGTGGCGGCAACGCACGCCCTGCTCGCCGGCGCCCAGGCGCATGGCGCGCAAGTGCTTACCCACACCCCGGTGCTGGACTTTAGCCGCGATGGAAGCAGCGTGACGGGCGTCAAGACCGCCAAGGAAAACATTGCGGCCGACCTGGTCGTGCTGGCGGCCGGCACAGCCACCGCCAGTCTGGCTGCCATGCTGGGCGCAACACTGCCCATCACCACCTCCCCGGCCATCCTTATCTGTTACAAGGCGCCAGCCAACTTAGTGCAGGGCATTATTTCCAGCCCGCAGATGGAAATACGGCAAGGCGCGGATGGCTGCCTGCTGGCGGCGGAAGACTATCTGGACGATACGCCGGACAACCAGCCGGCTGCCGTCGCACAACGCACGGCTGCTGCAATACAGGACGAATTGCACGGCGCAACGGGTATCGAGACAGAACTGGCCTGCGTGGGATGGCGGCCCATGCCTGCCGACGGCATCCCCATCATCGGGCCGCTGCCGAATATGTGCGGCGCGTATGTCTGCGCCATGCATCCGGGCGTGATCCTGGCGGCGGTCGTGGGACGACTGGCCAGCGAAGAAATTATCACCGGCAAGGCCGCGCCAGCACTGGCGCCATGCCGGCCAGATCGATTCTCCGCGCCTAAGTAATCGAGCCACAAAAAAGGCTATGTCACCGTCAGATGTGGGAACTCTCCCAAGGTTGCCTTCAATAATGTTTCAGCCGACAGGATGCGCCTGGCATCGAGTATCCAGCGCCAGCCCAGGTAATTCGGTAGATAACGCGTGGCCACGCCATGAAAGATGCGCAGCCATCCCCGCAAGCGGCTGTGATATGCGTTGACGTTCTGCACGTGGACCGCGCCGCGCACGCGGATGCCGGCACGCAAGTTGACGACGGCTTGATGGCTGATGCCCGTTTCCCGGGCAAACGCGGAATAGGCAGCATGGCCATCGGTTACCAGCAGGATGTCGCGGTCGATCACGGGCGGCAAGCAATACAGCAGTTGCTGCTTCGTCAGTTGGCCCTTGCCTGTGACGAAGTCGACGGTTTGCCCGGTGCGGTCGCGCGCCACCAGGATGCAGACCTGTTCGCTGGAAATGCCGCGCTGCCGGGCAGATCCACCACGCCGGCGTGCCGGACGCCGTAAATGGCGCGCGCCTTTTTCCGATTCCAGCAGATACAGTTCATCGGCTTCGGTGATGCCATGCAGGCAGCGCGGCCGGTCGTTTTTTGCCAGCGCGAGGAAACGATGGCGCCAGCGAAAGCTGGTATTGCGATGGATGCCCAGTTGCTGGGCAGCCTTGCGCACTGAATCCGAGCTCAGCAGGCAATCGGCATACTGCAGCCACAAAGCTTTGTGACGCAGATGCGCCAGGGGCGTGCCCGTCAGCGCATTGAATGTCTTGCCGCAAGGCACACAGCGATAACGCTGCAGATCGTTGGCCTGGCCGTGCCGGTGCAGATGCCGCGAGTGGCACGCCGGGCAACACAGGCGTGCCTGGGCCGTGCGTTCGATCAGCGCGACAGCCGCTTGCTCGGGCGGCGTGCCGCTCAGAATTTCTACGCTGTCCAGGCGTTGCCGCCGGGACAGTGCCACAAACTGCGCGATGAATGCCTGCCATTGCGTTTGCAACATGATGGCCTCCCTGCTTGGCTAGTCTGATCAGTCAGACCTCAGCTTTGCATACAGGTTCCCCTATTTAACGAGGACAGAGCCACAAAAAAACCGCCAGGGCTGGCGCGCTGGCGGTTTTGATCATCTAGCGGCCAAGGCCGCCATCAGGCGAACTTAAGCGGCTGGCGCTTCGCTGCCTTCCGCTGCTTTCATCGACAGTTTCAGGCGGCCGCGGTCGTCCGTTTCCAGTACTTTCACGCGCACCAGCTGGCCTTCTTTCAGGTAGTCGGCCACGGCGTTGACGCGCTCGTTGGCGATCTGGCTGATGTGCAGCAAGCCGTCCTTGCCTGGCATGACTTGCACGATGGCGCCGAAGTCCAGCAGTTTCAGCACGGTGCCTTCGTAGGTCTTGCCCACTTCGACCGACGCGGTCAGCTCTTCGATGCGGCGCTTGGCTTCCTGGCCGGCAGCAGCATCGACGGAAGCGATGGTGACCACGCCTTCGTCGCTGATGTCGATCTGGGTGCCGGTTTCTTCGGTCAGCGCGCGGATCACGGCGCCGCCCTTGCCGATCACGTCACGGATTTTTTCCGGGTTGATCTTGATGGTGATCAGACGCGGTGCGAAATCGGACAGTTCGGTTTTGACGTGCGGCATGGCTTTTTGCATTTCGCCCAGGATGTGCTCGCGGCCTTCCTTGGCTTGCGCCAGCGCCACTTGCATGATTTCCTTGGTGATGCCCATGATCTTGATGTCCATCTGCAGCGCGGTGATACCGTTGCGGGTACCGGCTACCTTGAAGTCCATGTCGCCCAGGTGATCTTCGTCGCCCAGGATGTCGGACAACACGGCAAACTTGCCGCCTTCCTTGATCAGGCCCATGGCGATACCGGCCACGTGTTCTTTCATCGGCACGCCGGCGTCCATCAGTGCCAGGCAGCCGCCGCATACCGACGCCATCGACGAGGAACCGTTCGATTCGGTGATTTCCGACACCAGGCGCACCGAGTAGCTGAACTCTTCGGCTGCCGGCAAGGCGGCGATCAGCGCGCGCTTGGCCAGGCGGCCGTGGCCGATTTCGCGGCGTTTAGGCGTACCGACGCGGCCCGTTTCGCCGGTGGCGAACGGAGGCATGTTGTAATGCAGCATGAACGAATCGGTGAACTCGCCCATCAGCGCATCGATCTTCTGGCTGTCGCGGGCCGTACCCAGGGTCGCCACTACCAGCGCCTGCGTTTCGCCGCGCGTGAACAGGGCAGAACCGTGGGTGCGTGGCAGCACGCTGGTGCGGATCGAGATCGGACGCACGGTGCGGGTATCGCGGCCGTCGATGCGTGGCTCGCCGTCCAGGATTTGCGTACGGACGATTTTCGCTTCGATCTCGAACAGGATGTTGTTTACTTCTGCGGCGTCGATGGCGGCGCCACCGTTGGCAGCGGCTTCAGCCGTCAGGTCGGCGATCACTTCCGAGGTCGCCGCTTTCAGCTTGGCGGTACGTTCTTGCTTATCCTTGGTTTGATACGCATCATTGATCTTGGCGTTGGCGAAATGCGCGACGCGGGCGATCAGTGCTTCGTTTTTCGGCGCAGGCGCCCATTCCACTTCCGGCTTGCCGCCGTCACGCACCAGGTCGTGGATCGCGTCGATCACGACTTTCATCTGGTCGTGGCCATACACCACGGCGCCCAGCATGATTTCTTCGGACAGTTGCTGCGCTTCCGATTCCACCATCAGCACGGCCGTTTCGGTACCGGCAACGACCAGGTCCATTTGCGAGGTTTTCAGTTGCTGAACGGTCGGGTTCAGGATGTACTGGCCATTCGCGTAACCAACGCGCGCGGCGCCGATAGGACCGTTGAACGGCACACCCGATACGCACAGGGCAGCCGAAGCGCCGATCATGGCGGCGATGTCCGGATCGATTTCAGGGTTGACCGACAGCACGTGAATGATCACTTGCACTTCGTTCAGGTAGCCTTCCGGGAACAGCGGGCGGATAGGACGGTCGATCAGACGGGAAGTCAGTGTTTCTTTTTCGGAAGGACGGCCTTCGCGCTTGAAAAAACCGCCCGGGATTTTACCGGCAGCATAGGTTTTCTCAACATAATCCACCGTCAAAGGGAAGAAATCCTGGCCTGGCTTGGCATCTTTCCGTGCCACCACCGTTGCCAGAACGACGGTATCTTCGATCGACACCATGACTGCGCCGGATGCCTGACGGGCGATTTCGCCCGTTTCCAGCGTTACCTGGTGTTGACCGTATTGGAAGGTTTTCGTAACTTTATTAAACATGGGGTATCCCTTTTCTATTTGCCGACAGATTTTCAGGGGCTGTCGTTCACCTCACCACAGGCGGCATGAGTACTGCCACCTTTACTACACTACTTTACTTTTCAAACATGCTATTTCACTGCGAATACGGTACTCAGTGAAACGAATTCGGAATTTCAAATGACAAAATGCCCGCGTCAGCGAACTGGCGCAGGCATTTCTGTATAAACCTTGTGCGGCAAAAATTACTTGCGCAGACCAAGTTTAGCGATCAGGTCGCGATAACGGGTAGCGTCTTTAGCCTTCAGGTAGGACAACAGGCTCTTACGACGGTTGACCATCATGATCAGGCCGCGGCGGGAGTGGTGGTCTTTCGAGTGGGCTTTGAAGTGGCCGTTCAGTTCGTTGATACGAGCGGTCAGCAGTGCAACTTGCACTTCAGGGGAGCCGGTGTCGTTTTGACCACGTGCGTTGTCCGCGATGATAGCGGCTTTGTTGATGTTTTCTACTGTCATGATAAACCTTTCACATGCGGTGCGCAGAGTCTTCACCCTATACACCGTGAACTACATTAAAAGAATTCTGGCTCAAATTGAAAACCAGACGCGCAAGTATATCGGAAAAATGCCCGCCTGTATCCTGCCGTGCAGGCTTTTATCAGCGCATGATAGGATTTCGCCGTCTTTTAAGGAGTCCGACCATGAAAACAATACGCAAATTTACAACACTTGCCATCGCCATCCTGCTGAGCGCCTGCGCCAGCTGGCGCAGTCCGCCACCGCAACCGGGCGACACGCGCGCCGCCGTGGAAGCGCGCCTGGGCCAGCCCACCAATGTTTACCAGCTGGCCACCGGGCCGGAACTGGAATACGCCAACGGCCCCTGGGGCCAGACCACCTTCATGGCCCGTTTCGGCCTTGATGACCGCCTGCTCTCCTATGAACAGGTGCTCGATACGCCAGCTTTCGGACGGGTCCAGATAGGCGTCTCGAATGAACAGGACGTGCTGCACCTGCTGGGCCGGCCAACGGAAAAATCGTATTTGTCGTTGAGCAAGCTGCATGTCTGGTCTTACCGCTACAAGGAATCGGGCGCCTGGGATTCCATGATGCATGTGCATTTTGACGATGCAGGCATCGTGCGCATGATGCTCAATGGCCCGGACCCGGACAAGGAATTAAAACGCTTTTGAGGCGCTGCTGTTTTTTTCAACAAAGATGCTGCAAGGCAATATTCTCGATGCTAGAATGCGGTAGTTTCCACATGGAAACATTGTGTAAAGTCTACAAGCAAGTACTGGCCCATCTATATCAAGCTACTAGAAAGAGGCCGCACAAATCAACCGTACCGAAAGAAAAAGATGCCGCAAGCACCGAGCCACCCCAGCCGCTTTGTCCGTCCCGCCCTGCCCCTTTCCCTGATACTGGTCGCCGTACTCACCGCCTGTGGCGGTGGTGGCGGCGGTGCAAGCGATCCCGCCTTTCCAGGCACGCCGCCACCAGTGACGCCGCCTGTCACGCCTCCCGCCTCGAACGCCAATACACCATTGCTGCTGACCAGCAGCAACGCCAGGTCGGCCCCGCCGCAGGCGTTTGGCTATGGCGTCGTGACCCTGGGCATGGCGCAAACCGTGGTCGACTGGAGCGCAGGCTTCAGCGATAGCGCCACCTTGCCCAAGGCGTGCAGCAATGGCGGCAGCCAGAGCGCCACCTTCACCGACGCCGATGGCAGCCACGGCGTGAGCGCCGGCGACAAGCTCAGCGTGACGTATGTGAATTGCTATCTGAAAGAGGTCGACGTCACCCTGGACGGCACCATCAACGTGGCCTACGCCACGCCGCCCAATGGCCAGCAATTGAGCGGCACCATCAGTTTTGCGCCGGGATTTGCCGAAAGCAGCGGCGGCGCGCGCCAGAACCTGAGCGGCAACGTGCGCTTTGACTACGCGAACGTCAATCTCTCCAAGCTGCTGCGCACCTATTCCGACAGCCAGCCGCTGGTCATTTCCGTGACCGACAGCGCCAGCAAGACCACCAGGAGCGATACCGTGACATTGCTTGAAGCGCAGCACGAATTGCGCATCGACACCGCGCGCGCCACCACCAGCCTGCGCTACCACCTGGCCAGCGAAATCCTGGGCGGCAGCCTGGACATCAGCACGACCACGCCATGGACGTCCTGGTTCGACACCCTGCCCGACGCCGGCGAATTGCTGCTGACGGGCGCCAGCGACAGCAAGGCGGGCTTGCGCGTGCGCCCGGTCGCCGATAGCAGCGACCTGGACGTCGTGCTGGGCAATACCCCGTTGACCAGCATCCCGGCAGCGGCCGCCAGCTATCTGTGGAGCAGCGGCGCCTGGCTGCCGCAAAATGCAGGCCTGGCCAAATATGACATCAAGCCGGCCACGCAAAGCGGCCTGTCGCTGCTGATTGCGCCCGACCTGACGAATGTCGCGCCTGGTACTGGCAGCCTGTCGTGGGTCTATTCGCGCCCGCTGCAAACCTTGCCAGTAGGCAACGTCTTCTTCCGGCCGCAAGATGGCAGCTTCGGCACCATCGCAGCCAATGTCAGCTACCAGGGCGCCATCCTGATCGTGCGCCCTGCCAGTCAGTTCGTGCCCGGCGTCACCTACCAGCTGAGCTTTGACGACAGCGCCACCTACCCGCTGCGCGATGCCACCGGCAATTCCATCAGCCCGCCTGGCGGCGCCGTGCAAGTCAAGCAAAGCATCCGCGCCGTGATCGGCACCAATAATGCAGCGCCATTGCTGCTGGGCGCGGGTGCCAGCCTGACCCTCGATGCCAGCGCCTCATCGGCCAATGGCCAGCCCGTCAACAGTATCCGCTGGCGCCAGATCTCCGGCCCGACGCTGACGCTCGACAGCACCACGGCAGCACGCATCACGGTCACGGGTCCGGCCAGCAGCAAGGGCGTGTCCACCATCGAATTGCAGGTAAGCAACGCCGCTGGCGAAACGGATACGCAGCAACTGGCGATCCAGGTGCTGACTGATTTTTCGCAAGCGCTGCTGTACACCTACCGTATCGGCAAAGGCGACCTGGTGATTGAAAGCGACGCCAGCGCCACGGAATTCGCCTACGCCCGCTACTACTCGGATAACACCACCGAAATCATGTCCAGCCGCGAGCGCAATTTCCTCATTACCCTGCCAGGCAACCAGACCTGGCAAGCAGGCCTGACGGCAAGCTACGGCCCCGGCAACACCAGCGGCGTGACTGGCTACGGCTGGGTCGGCGATGATGATTGCAAGGGCAAGAGCACGGGCAGCTTCATCGTGCGCGAATATACGTTCGACAGCAACGGCCAGCCCGCCAGCATCGCCATCGATGTCGATGACAACTGCGCCGGCGTGACCACCCAGGCATCGATCCGCTATCGCAGCAAAGTCCCCGTCCGTCCGTAAGCACTGCCTGCCGCGGCCACGCGCTGCGGCAGGATGTTTTCAAGGCTGCGGGTCGATGCGCTCATCTTTCGCATGCAGCTTGTTGAGCGCCGCCAGATAAGCCTTGGCGGCGGCCACGATGATGTCGGCGTCCACCCCCACCCCATTGACGATGCGCCCGTCGCGCGACAGGCGCATCGTCACTTCCCCTTGCGACTGCGTGCCCGTGCTGATGGCGTTGACGGAAAACAGCACCAGCTCAGCGCCACTGGCAACCGCGCTTTCAATCGCATTGACGGTCGCATCGACCGGCCCATCGCCCTGCCCTTCACAGCTGCGCTGCTCGGCGCCAAGCAGGAATACCACCGCGGCATGCGGCACCGCACCCGTCGCCGATTGCTGCGTCAGTGAAACAAAACGGTAGTACTCACTCTCCTGCGCCTGCTCTCCTGCACTGGCGAGGGCCAGGATGTCTTCATCGAAAATCTCGGCCTTGCGGTCAGCCAGCTCCTTGAAGCGCCCGAACGCGGCGTTCACCTCGGCCTCGGACTCCAGGCTGATGCCCAGTTCCTGCAAGCGCTGCTTGAAGGCATTGCGGCCCGACAACTTGCCCAGCACGATCTTGTTGGCGGTCCAGCCCACGTCTTCGGCGCGCATGATTTCGTAGGTTTCACGCGCCTTCAAAATGCCGTCCTGGTGGATGCCGGAAGCGTGCGCAAACGCATTCGCACCGACCACCGCCTTGTTCGGCTGCACGGCAAAGCCCGTGATTTGCGCGACCATTTTGGACGCCGCCACGATTTGCGTGGTATCGATGCCTACCGTCAAGTTGTAATAGGCGGCGCGGGTGCGCAGCGCCATCACCACTTCTTCCAGCGCCGTGTTGCCGGCCCGCTCGCCCAGGCCATTGATGGTGCACTCGATCTGGCGCGCGCCGCCTATCATGACGCCGGCCAGGGAATTGGCCACGGCCAGCCCCAGGTCATTGTGGCAGTGCACCGACCAGATGGCCTTGTCGGCATTCGGGATGCGCTCGCGCAAGCGCTTGATGGTGTTGCCAAACACTTCGGGCACGGCATAACCGACCGTATCGGGGAAATTGATGGTGGTGGCGCCTGCGGCGATCACGCTTTCCAGCACGCGGCATAGAAAATCTTCATCGGAACGGCTGCCGTCTTCGGGGCTGAATTCGATGTCATCCGTAAACTGGCGCGCATAGCGCACGGCGTTTTGCGCCTGCAGCAACACTTGCTCGGGCGTCATGCGCAGCTTCATCTGCATGTGCAGCGGCGAGGTGGCGATAAACGTGTGGATGCGCTTGCGCCCGGCGGGCGCCAAGGCTTCGGCGGCGCGGGCGATGTCGCGCTCATTCGCGCGCGACAGGGAACAGATGGTGGACTCGCGCACGGCGCCGGCAATCGCCCGTATCGCCTCGAAGTCGCCGGGCGAAGCCGCCGCGAAGCCCGCTTCGATCACATCGACCTGCATGCGTTCGAGCTGGCGGGCGATGCGCAGCTTTTCTTCGCGCGTCATCGAGGCGCCCGGAGATTGCTCGCCGTCGCGCAAGGTGGTGTCAAAGATGATGAGTCGGTTACCGGGTCGGTTGCTGGCGTTCATGGCTGCTCCTGGCTGAAGACTGGCTATGCTACCGACCCACGCTACTCCATCTTAATGGTCGGTCTGGATAATGCTGACGGGCTTGCCTTTGGCCATGCGCCAGAAAAACACGGCGTAGCCGGACAAGCCATAGGTTACAAAGATGGGGAACAAGACTTTCGGCGGATCGATCGAGATCAGCGCAAAGAACAGCGCCAGCAAAAAGACCACAATGAAGGGCACGGACTTGCGGAAGTTCACATCCTTGAAGCTGTAGAACGGCACGTTGGTGACCATCGTCAGGCCGGCGAACAGGGCGATCACCCACGACACCCAGGCCAGCTGGTTGCCGGACACTTGCAGGTCGTTCATCAGCAAGATGAAGCCGGCGATCATGGCGGCCGCCGCCGGGCTGGGCAAGCCCTGGAAGAAGCGCTTGTCGACCACCGCGATATTCGTGTTGAAGCGGGCCAGGCGCAAGGCGGCGCCGGCGCAATACACGAAGGCGGCCAGCCAGCCCAGCTTGCCCATGCCGCGCAGCGACCATTCATAGATCACCAGCGCCGGCGCGGCGCCGAAGGACACCATGTCGGACAGGCTGTCGTACTGGGCGCCGAATTCGCTCTGGGTATTGGTCAGGCGGGCGATGCGGCCATCGAGCCCATCGAGGATCATGGCAATGAAGATGGCCCAGGCCGCGTGTTCGAATTTCTGGTTCATGGCCATCACGATGGCGTAGAAACCGCAAAACAGGGCAGCCGTCGTAAATGCATTGGGCAACAGATAGATTCCCCGGCGGCGCAAGGTTTTCTTGCCCGCGCCATCGGCGACCGGCTGGCGCGCGAATTTGCTGAAGCGGGAAGCTTTGGAGACTGCGGGTGTGCCGTTCTTGCCTCTACGACGGGGGAAGTTTGCCATGTTGTTCCATTTCTTGTGTACTGCAAAATAAGCGATGCCGAATCGCTGGCAGTAGCTCTGCGCCACTGCCAGACTATGCTGCCATTATAGAGGAGCGGCCGCCAAAGAAAAGCACGGCGGCATCAAGCTGACAACATTGCACCCATATTCAAGTGCTTAGTTGAACCTTATTTGAACTTCACCTTGGCTACCAGCCCCATGTTCAGGGTGGTTTCACCGGGCTCGAAGCTCGGTTCCGCCACCTGCTGGCCGCCATACGCCATCGCATCGGCGCTGACGGAACGCGCCGCCATCAGCGTGGGACGCTGGGCAAAGTTGCCCGAGCCTTCAAAATCGATGGTGTCGATCACGGCATCATTCAGGTTGCGGCCCATGGCGGCGGCAATCGCAGCCACCCGCTGGTTCAGGTTTTGATACGCAGCGGCGATGCGCTGGTCGTCCAGCTTGCGCACGGTGGCGGGAGCCAGGCCGAAGTTCAAGCGGTTCAGGGTCAGCACGGATTGCGCTGCCGCAACAGTTTTCGGCAAGGCGGCCAGATTGGTGGTCGTTACCTGCAAGTACTGGCCCACGCGCCAGCCGGTCGGCACGCGCGGCTTGGCAACGCTGCCGGCTGGCAATGGCGCCACTTCCGGGTACACGGCATAGGTGTAATAACCCTGGGTTTTCAGCACGGCTTGCGGGTCGGCCTGCTTGACGATGGCGACGCCCTGGTTCATCTTCTGGTTCACGCGCGAAGCGGCAGCGGCCTTGTCCTTGTCCTGCTCTTCGATGGCCAGGGTCACGGTCACCTGGTCATTCGCATGCACCACTTCGCCATTCGCAGGCACTACCACCAGCGCGCCGGAGGTAGGCAGGCTTTGCGCCTGGGCGGACAAGGTAGCGGTGGCCAGGGCGGCCGCAGCCAGCATCGTTTTCATGACGGTCATCTATTTCTCCTCGGATTTCTGGAACGTGGACGCGCATGGGGTGATGCTGCCGACCCCATGGCTTTATCGGAATACTACAGCGCGGCCGCAAGGCGCGGCGCGCAGATTTACATGAATTACTTGAATTTGACCTTGCCAACCACGCGCATATCGAGCGTGGTTTCGCCTGGCTCGAAGCTTGGTTCGGCAACGGCGCTGTCATCGGCCATCTTGGCGGCGCGCATCATCATCGGTGCAGCAGCCGGACGGCTTTCATTGGCGTAACTGCCCGAACCTTCGAAATCGACCGTATCGAGCACGGCGTCGGACACGTTGCGGCCCATGGCGCGGGCAATCGAAGCGATGCGCTCGTTCAGGTTTTTATACGTGGCGGCAATGCGCTGATCGTCCAGCAGGCGGATGGTGTCCGGTTTCAGGCCGAAATTCAAGCCGTTCAAAGTCAGCACGCCTTGGGCGGCGGAAACCGTCTTCGGCAGATTGGTCAGGTTGCTGGTCGTCACTTCCAGGTACTGGCCCACCCGCCAGGCAGTCGGCACGCGCGGCTTGGCGACGGCGCCGGCTGGCAGCGGACGCTCTTCCGGGTAGACAGGGTAGGTGTAATAGCCATACGATTTCAGCACGGCTTGCGGGTCAGCCTGCTTGACGATGGCCACACCCTTGTTCATCTTCTGGTTGACGCGCGAGGCGGCAGCCGCCTTGTCCTTGTCCTGCTCTTCGATGGCCAGGGTGGCAACCACCTGGTCATTGGCATGCTTGACTTCGCCGTAAGCAGGCACCACCACCAGGGTGCCGGTCGTCGGCAGGGTTTGCGCTTGCGCGCCCAGGGCAACGGTGGCAGCGGCGGCAACAAGGACGGATTTCATGACGGTCATAGGGGTGCTCCTCGATAATGTGTGTGATTGACAAGAGCAAATGGAGGTGACAAACCCTCGCGCTTGCCCGTTAAAACTTGTCAAAGTGTGTAGATTCTACCGCCCCAACAATTCCCGTGGCGCAAATTAACAAATCGTCACAAACTGCCCTCGCCCGTCACATTTTCTCACATCTCATAACGGTGTTATTTTAAATAACATCAGTGCCCGGCAACTACGCCTCCCGTACGCCGGCCTGGCCTAAAGCTGTGAGCGCGGGCGCGCCAGGCAATGACCAGGGCGATCAACAGCAAGCCCAGCATGGCCCACGGGAACGCCTGCGCGCCATAGCCGTCGAGCAACATGCCACCCGCCAGGCCGCCGCCCGCAATCGCCACGTTCCAGATGGTCGCCACCATTGCCTGCGCCACGTCCATGCCATCGCCGGCCGCATCGGCCGACGCCGTTTGCAGCAAGGTGCCTGCGCCGCCAAAGGTCATGCCCCAGATCACCATGCTGATATAGATCACGGCGGGAGAGTCCATCGCAAGGCCCAGGACCACCACCACCAGCGCGAAAGCGGCGATACTGCCCAGTACCATCTTGCGCAGCCAGCGGTCGATCAGCTGGCTGACCAGCCAGATACCGGCCAGCGACCCCACGCCATACACCAGCAGCACCAGGTCGACCCGGCTGCGCAAGCCCGACGGCGCCAGGAAGGGCGCGATATAGGTGTACAAGATATTGTGCGCCAGCATCCACGCCACGATCACGCACAAAATGGGACGCACGCCGGGCGTCATGAACACTTGCCGTATGCT
Organism: Janthinobacterium sp. Mn2066; assembly: GCF_049319705.1. Lineage (NCBI taxonomy): Bacteria > Pseudomonadati > Pseudomonadota > Betaproteobacteria > Burkholderiales > Oxalobacteraceae > Janthinobacterium > Janthinobacterium sp. Mn2066. The sequence continues at coordinate 197,403 of NZ_JBMOUF010000004.1, forward strand.
CAGGCGCTCGCCATCTTTTTGCCCCGGATAATCAGGCACGGCCAGCAAGACCCAGGCGACCAGCACCACCGCCAGGCCCGACATGATGCCGAAGATGCTGCGCCAACCCAGCACGCCACCCATCAGGGTGCCCAGCGGCACCCCGAGCGACAGGGCCAGGGGCGTACCGATCATGGCGATCGCCATCGCCCTGCCCTGCTGTTCCACCGGCACCATGCGCCGCGCATAGCCGGCCATCAAACCCCAGGCCAGCCCGGCGGCCATGCCAGCCAGGAAACGCGAGACCAGGGTCACGAGGTAATGCGGCGACAGGGCCGTGACAGTATTGAAAACCAGAAAGCCGCCCACGGCCAGCAGCAGCACGTGGCGCCGGCGCCAGCCGCTGGTCAGGGCCGTCAGCGGAATCGCCGTCAGGATCGAGCCGATCGCATACACGGTCACCAGCTGGCCCGTCATCACTTCGGATATGCCGAGGCCTTGTGCGATCTGCGGCAACAGGCCGGCTGGCAAAGTTTCAGTCAAGATAGCGATAAAACTGGTCATGGCCAGCGCCAGCAAGCCGGCCACGGGCAGGCGATTTGAATTGGAAATAGAAATATCAGCAGCGCCCTGTCCAGGCACTGTGGCGGTAATACGGTCAGTCATAGGAGTCCTTCTGGTTGCGCAAGCGGCGCATGAATGCGCGCCTGGCGTGCTACGAAAGCGGTGATGCGCGTTGCGGTCGGCAGAAACCGAAACAGATGCAGTGAGCGATGACACTGCAAAGGAAGGGCGGCATTATATAGCAATACAGAAAGACAGGAGCCCAGCGAGAAACGTGCACACAAGAAAAAGCCAGGCCCCTGTCTGAAAAACCAGACAAGTGACTTTTTTCCATCACCGCTGAAGCCATTATGCGAGAATGCCAGTCCCCCCTGGATGGTGCGCATGATGACCAAACTCGCCGCAATCATGACTGGCATGACACTGGTGCTGGCAGCCTGCAAGCCCGCAGCCACGGCGCCTGCGCATGACATTCCTGCCGCAATGCGCCAGACCGCGGCCACCCTGCTGCAGTCACCGCTGCTGCACGCGACCTCGATTGCCGTGGTTTACCGCGGCAAGGAATTCATTCTGCACCAGGGTGAGCTGGAGACCGGCAAAGCCAATCCGCCGAACGATACGACGCTGTATGAAATCGGCTCCGTCAGCAAAACTTTTGCTGGCCTGTTACTGGCCAATGCCGTGCTTGACGGCAAGGCGGCGCTCGACGATCCCATACAACAGTACCTGGCAGCCGCCTACCCTAACCTGCAGTCGCAGGGACAGCCTGTTCGCTTGCGCCATTTGATCACGCACACCAGCAATATGCCGGGCATGCTGCCATTGCAGGTGAACACCATCTTGAAGGATTTCCCTGCACACGCCACGCCGGCCAAACTCAATGCAGCCTACGCCAACTACGGACAACAGCAATTCTGGCAAGACTTGCACACAGTCAGCATCAAAGGTCCGCTGGGCAAGGACTACGCCTATTCAAGTGCCGGCACCGAACTGATTGCGCACACGCTCGAAAAAATCTACGGGTTGCCGTATGACGTCCTGCTCACGCAATTCATCGCGCGCGAAGCCGGCATGCACGATACCCGGCTGAGCATCACGGCCAGCGATGCCGGCCGGCTGGCGCCCGGCTACCACAGCGACAATCCCGTCAGGACGACACCGATGCCGCAACTGCCCTGGGGGGCAGCCGGCAACCTGAAGTCGACCATGCCGGATATGGCGAAGTACCTGCGCCTGCAATTGAGCGCCAACCCGGCGGTCATCGAATCGCACAAGCCGCTGGTGCGCTTTCAGGACGACTTCAGCATAGGCTATTTCTGGAACATCGGCGCCAATCGCCAGCTGGGCACGCATTATGTGCACCATGGCGGCGTGCCAGCCGCGCAAAGCTATGCCTACGTCATTCCCCGCTATCAGCTGGGGGTTTTCATCATCACCAACCAGAGCGGCGATGCGACTGCCGCCGCCATGGAAAAGGCGCTGGCGCATATTTTCGATGCAGCCGAAGCCATGGAAAGCGCGAACCAGGCACGCTCCTTTTGATCAGCCTCGTGCCGCTGGCTGGCTGCCACGCCGGGCCACACAGACGAAAAAAAGCCGGCAAATGCCGGCTTTTTCTTGCTTTGAACTAAAGTAACTTAGTTCTTCGACTGGTCGACCATTTTGTTCTTGGCGATCCAGGGCATCATGGCGCGCAGTTTGGCGCCCACTTCTTCGATCTGGTGCTCGGCCGTCAGGCGGCGGCGCGAGATCAGGGTCGGTGCGCCTGCCTTGTTTTCCAGGATGAAGCTCTTCGCGTATTCGCCCGTTTGGATGTCTTTCAGGCATTGACGCATCGCCTCCTTGGTGGCCGAGGTGACCACTTTCGGGCCCGTCACGTATTCGCCGTATTCGGCGTTGTTCGAGATCGAGTAGTTCATGTTGGCGATACCGCCTTCATAGATCAGGTCAACGATCAGTTTCAATTCGTGCAGGCACTCGAAGTAGGCCATTTCTGGTGCGTAGCCGGCTTCGGTCAGGGTTTCAAAACCGGCCTTGATCAGCTCCACGGCGCCGCCGCACAGCACGGCTTGTTCGCCGAACAGATCGGTTTCGGTTTCTTCACGGAAATTCGTTTCGATGATGCCGGCACGGCCGCCGCCGTTGGCCGAAGCGTAGGACAGGGCGATATCGCGGGCGATGCCCGATTTATCCTGGTACACGGCGATCAGGTGCGGCACGCCGCCACCCTGGGTGTAGGTGGCGCGCACGGTGTGGCCTGGTGCTTTCGGCGCAACCATGATCACGTCGAGGTCGGCGCGTGGCACGACCTGGCCGTAATGCACGTTAAAACCGTGGGCGAAGGCCAGCACGGCGCCTTGCTTGGCGTGCGGGGCGATGTTTTCGTTGTAGACCTGGGCGATGTTTTCATCTGGCAGCAAGATCATGATGACGTCGGCTGCTTTCACGGCGTCGTTCACTTCCGCCACTTTCAAGCCGGCCTTTTCAACCTTGTTCCACGAGGAGCCGCCCTTGCGCAGGCCGACGGTGACGTTGACGCCCGAATCGTTCAGGTTTTGCGCATGCGCATGGCCTTGCGAACCGTAGCCGATGATGGCAACGTTTTTACCCTTGATCAAGGAGAGGTCGGCGTCTTTGTCGTAAAAAACTTTCATGGTATTTCCTATATTTTGTAAATGCGTTGTATGGGGTGCGGCTGCTGCAATATGCTTTTCTTACACCTTCAGGATGCGCTCGCCGCGGCCGATGCCCGAGCCGCCCGTGCGGACGGTTTCCAGGATGGCGGCGCGGTCGATGGAATCGATGAAGGCGTCGAGCTTGACCTTGTTGCCGGTCAACTCAATCGTATACGTTTTTTCGGTGACGTCGATGATGCGGCCACGGAAGATATCGGCGGTGCGCTTCATTTCCTCGCGCTCCTTGCCCACGGCCCGTACCTTGATCAGCATCAACTCACGTTCGATGTGCTGGCCCTCGGTCAAATCCACCACTTTGACTACCTCGATCAGGCGGTTCAAGTGCTTGGTGATTTGCTCGATGATGTCGTCGGAACCGCTGGTGACGATGGTCATGCGCGACAGGGTAGCATCTTCGGTCGGCGCTACAGTCAATGTTTCGATGTTGTAGCCGCGTGCCGAGAACAGGCCCACCACGCGCGACAGGGCGCCCGCTTCGTTTTCCAGCAAGACAGAAATAATATGGCGCATGATTACAGGTCCTCCGATCCGAGCATCATTTCGGACAGGCCTTTGCCGGCTTTCACCATGGGCCACACGTTTTCGGACTGGTCCGTAATAAAGTTCATGAACACCAGCCTGTCTTTCAAGCCAAACGCTTCTTTCAGGGCGCCGTCGACGTCGCCCGGTTTTTCAATCTTCATGCCCACGTGGCCATACGCTTCGGCCAGCTTTTCAAAGTCGGGCAGCGAATCCATGTAGGACTCGGAATAACGCGAACCGTAATCGATCTCTTGCCATTGGCGCACCATGCCCAGGAAACGATTGTTGAGCATGATGATCTTCGGCGTCAGGTGATACTGCTTGCACGTGGCAAGCTCCTGGATACACATCTGGATCGAGCCTTCGCCCGTGATGCAGGCGACGGTGGCGTCCGGATTGGCCATCTGCACGCCCATGGCGTACGGCAAGCCGACCCCCATGGTGCCCAGGCCACCGGAATTGATCCAGCGGCGCGGCTTGTCGAAACGATAATATTGCGCGGCCCACATCTGGTGCTGGCCCACGTCGGAGGTGATGAAAGCGTCGCCCTTGGTGATCTGGAACACTTTTTCCACCACCGATTGCGGCTTGATGACCAGGTCCGAGCTTGGATATTTCAGGCAATCGCGGCCGCGCCATTCGGCGATCTGTTTCCACCAGTTCGATAGCGCATTGACATTCGGCTTGGCTTCCGCCGCGTCCAGTTGTGCCAGGAATTCGATCAGCACATCCTTGACGTTGCCAACGATGGGAATATCGACTTTTACGCGCTTGGAAATCGACGATGGATCGATGTCCACGTGAATGATCTTGCGCGGGTGCGAGGCGAAATGTTTCGGGTTGCCGATCACGCGGTCGTCGAAACGGGCGCCGATGGCGATCAGCACGTCGCAGTTCTGCATCGCCATGTTCGCTTCATAGGTGCCGTGCATGCCGGGCATGCCGACAAACTGCTCGCTCGACGCGCGGTAGGCGCCCAGTCCCATCAAAGTGTTGGTGCACGGGAAACCCAGGCGGTCCACCAGCTTGTTCAGTTCGGGGGCTGCATTCGCCAGTATCACGCCGCCGCCCGTGTAGATCATCGGGCGCTCTGCCTGCAGCAGCAATTGCACGGCCTTGCGGATCTGGCCCGAATGGCCTTTGTCGACCGGACGGTAAGAGCGCATTTCGACTTCCTTCGGATAGTCGAAATGGCATTTATGCATGCTGATATCTTTCGGAATATCGACCAGCACGGGACCGGGACGGCCCGTCTTGGCAATAAAGAAAGCTTTCTTGATGGTCGCCGCCAGGTCCTTGACATCCTTCACGAGGAAGTTGTGCTTGACCACCGGGCGCGTGATGCCGACCGTGTCGCATTCCTGGAAGGCATCCTGGCCAATCGCGTGGCTGGGCACCTGGCCGGAAATGACCACCATCGGGATCGAATCCATGTACGCGGTCGACAAGCCCGTGACGGCATTCGTCACGCCGGGGCCGGAAGTCACGATGGCGACGCCAACCTTGTTCGAGCTGCGCGAATAGGCATCGGCAGCGTGCACGGCGGCCTGCTCGTGGCGTACCAGGATATGCTGGAATTTATTTTGCTGAAAGATGGCGTCGTAGATGTAGAGTACGGCTCCGCCCGGATATCCAAAGACGTGCTCGACGCCCTCTTCAGCCAGACAGCGCACGACAATTTCTGCGCCGGTAATCGGTATTGTTGCTTCGGTATTCATGAAACATTCCTTTCAAGGTCCATTGGAGATTGATCGGATGTTCTTTCCTGACGAAGTACGCCGTGCGCGACAGTGCTCCTGCTTCCCTTTTCATGCGGTCACGACATTTCTTTGGGCACCCATAGATACCTTACAAAACAACGCTTAACGCAACTCGTTTGGCCGGAGTTTCTGTGGCGCCTGTGCGAACCTCTCGCGCTTGTGGCGCGGGTTAGAACAAACTGCCTACAAATGAAAGCGCGTCTGGCCGCGGCTGGCGTTGTGTGCCGGGTGCGACCTGACCATGGGGCTTTGGGGTATTCAAAGCGTCCCATACGTTATCGCGTCGCACCATTACGGTCAAGGAAAATGTCATTAGCTTTTACATTTTGCGCACTTCATATGGAAAAATCATGCGGAAACGCACATTTTTTGCTAGCATGCGCTCAGTTTACAAAAAGCATACCCGCCTTCCCTTCAGCCCACAGCACACGCAGCCGCTAGCTCGCCCCATACCGCATGGCAACAGACAAAGAATTATCCGACTTTCTAGAAAATGTCGAGCGGCGCGCTTTCAAGCAGGCCGCCTACGCGGTCCGCAAGGAAGAGTCAGCACTCGATATCGTGCAGGACGCCATGATCAAGCTGGCCGAAAAGTACGGCGACAAACCCGCCGCCGAACTGCCCATGCTGTTTCAGCGCATACTGCAGAACACCATCCTCGATTATTTCCGCCGCGAAAAGGTGCGCAACACCTGGGTCAGCCTGTTTTCAGGCATGAAACCGGCCGGCGACGAGCATGAAGATTTTGAATTACTTGATACTTACGAAGCAGAACAGGGGTCCAGCGCCGCAGAATCTTCGGCCGATCAGGTCGAACGCGCACAGATACTCGATTTGATCGATGCAGAGGTACAAAAACTGCCCGCGCGTCAACGCGAAGCGTTCCTCATGCGTTATTGGCAGGACATGGATGTGGCTGAAACAGCGGAAGCGATGGGTTGCTCCGAAGGCAGCGTGAAAACACATTGCTCAAGAGCTACGCACACGCTCGCCGAATCGCTGAAAGCCAAGGGAATAAAACTATGAATACCGACGATCTCAATTTCGCTTACAAAGTGCGCCACGCACTAAACGAAAAACTCGACGACCTGCCCGCATCGACCACCGATCGCCTGGCATTGGCACGCAAAGCAGCCTTATCGCGCAAGAAGGCAGACGCCCCCGCCAAGGTGCTGGCACGCCAGAACGTGCTGGCCGGCATCGCCACCCATTTCTTTGCAGAACCGATGGCCTGGCTGACGCGCATGAGCGTGATCATCCCGCTGCTGCTGCTGGTAGCTGGCCTGACGGGCATTTATCAGTTTGAACAGGAACAGCGCGTGGCCGAACTGGCTGAACTCGACGCGGCCGTGCTGTCGGACGAACTGCCCCTGTCCGCCTACATGGACCATGGCTTCAATGCCTACCTGACGAAACGCGAGCAATAAGCATGGCCGGTAACAGCGTACGCAAAGGCTTGCTGGCCGCCGGCATCGGCGTGGGCGCCTGCGCCCTGGCCGGTGTCGCCTGGTTCAGCAACCACTCTTCGGCGCCGCCAGCGGCGCCGGCAGCTAGCACCGCCTCGGCGGCCGCTTCCGCCACGGCGCCTGCCAGCACTGGCAAGCCCGGCGTGCCGCGCACGGCCGGCAAGGGCGGCACGGCAAAATCCACCGACAATCCCCTGTGGGTCAATCTGTCGCATCCGCAACAGGAAGCGCTGGCGCCGCTGGCCGGCGAATGGAACAAGCTGTCGGCATTGCGCAAGCAGAAATGGCTGGACATCGCCAACCGCTTTGCCTCCATGAAACCCGACGAGCAGGCGCGCGTGCATGAACGCATGCGCGAGTGGATCAAGCTGACTCCTGAGCAACGCCGCATGGTGCGTGAAAACTATGCACGCGCCAAACGCATCGATCCCGGTGAAAAAACCCTGCAATGGGAGCAATACCAGCAGTTGCCGGAAGAGCAAAAGAAAAAACTGGCGGCCGAACCCGTGCCGAAAAAACCGGCCAACAAATTGCTGCCGGTTCATCCTGGCGTGATCATGACACCTGCCGCGCCAGTCATGAACGCCATTGGCGCGCCAGTGGCAGCGCCGCTGGTCCCGGCTGCTGCACCGGCTCCTGCGCCCGCACCGGCAGCCGCCGTGCCGCTGGCCGATCCGGCTGCCGCCGCGCCCGTCGCGCCTCCCCCTGCTACGCCTACGCCACCGCCCACCAATGCCAAATAGCACACCAGCCGCCAGCAGCAACGCCATCCCCACGATCAAGCGCCGCCTGATTTCCATGGTGTACGAGTCGCTGCTGGCACTGGCCGTGCTGTTCCTGCCCTTTTTACTGTTTGAGCTGGCCGTGCAAGGCGCCCATACGCCCTTGACCGAACATATGCGCCAATGCCTGGCTTTCCTCGTCATGGGCGCCTATTTCATCCATCAATGGAGCCGCGAAGGCCAGACCCTGGCCATGAAGACCTGGCGCCTGAAGGTGGTGCTGCCGGGCCATGCCCACGTGCCGCTGCGCATCGCCGCCTACCGCTACATCCTGGCATGGATGTGGCTGCTGCCCGCGCTGCTGGTGTCGTATGTGCTGGACTTGCAGCACTGGGCAGCCTTGTCGGCCCTGGGTATCGGCATCCTGGCCTGGTCGGCCACGGCCCTGTTCACAGGCAATGGCCAATTCCTGCATGACAAGATTTTGGGTACGCAGATCGTGCAACTGCCCGCGCCCGTCAAGAAGTCCAGGAAAGCAGCTGCCTGAGTAGAAGTTTTAACAGGACTTGATCTGCATCATTGAAGTACCGGGTAGACGTGGGCGATCATGATGTCACCATGTCTATCTCTCCCCTGCCCCATAGCGACCTCCACGAAACGCGCCTGGATGTCTGCACCGAAGACGAAGTCGTTCAACTGGTCCACACTTTTTATGCGGCCGCGCGCGACGACGCCATGCTGGGTCCCGTGTTTGCCGCCGAGGTCAAGGATTGGGACGCCCATCTGGCGACCCTGGTCGATTTCTGGTCTGGCTTGCTGCGCGGCACCATGCGCTACCACGGCAAGCCACTGGCGCAGCATGCGCGCATGGACAATCTCACGCCCTGTTTGTTTCGCCGCTGGCTGACCCTGTTCTTTGCCACCACTGAGGGCATGGGCAACCTGGCGCTGCAGGAAAAAGCCGACGCCATCGCCCTGCGCATTGCCGAACGGCTATGGAAAAGCTTTGCCGAGCGGCATATGCAGGCGCCCCTTTAGAAACGCTCGAAGCCCAGCAGATAACGCCATTGGCCGACAGGCATGGCGCCCATCGGGATGCGGCCGATGCGCAGGCGCTTGATGGCCACCACGTCCAGGCCCACCATGCGGCACATATGGGCGATCTGGCCCGGCTGCACGTTTTTCAGGGCGAAGCGCAGGCGCGTTTCGTTTTGCCAGCTGACCTTGATCGGTGGCAAAGGTTTGCCATTGAAAGGCAGGCCGTGATTGAGCAAGGCCAGGCCGTTGTCGGCAATCTGGCCCGCCACTTCCACGATGAATTCCTGCTCCACCGTTTTCGCTTCATCGACCAGCTTGCGGGCGACGCGGAAATCCTGCGTGAACACCACCAGGCCGGAACCCATGGTGTCGAGCGGATTGGTGATCGTCAGGCCGATCAGGTGGCGCTTGAGGAAACGCTGTACGGCGCTGGCCGGCACGTTCTCAGGCATAAACAAAGCTTCCGGCTGTAAACATGCCAGCGCAGGCTTGCCATCCTTGCCGATGCCCGCATTGAAACCGGCCGGCTTGTGCAGCAGGATGGTGACTGGCGGCATTTCTTCCAGGGTGGCGTTGGGCAGCAGCAGCACTTCCTGCTTGTCGGACACGCGCGCACCCGCCTCCTCGACCAGCTCACCATCGACCGTGACCCAGCCGCCCTCGATATACAGCTCGGCCTCACGGCGCGAACAGGGCAAGTCTTCAGCCAGGCGCTTGGCCAGGCGAACGGTGGGCATATCAATTGGTGTGGTCATGGGGATGCGCAAAAGCTAAGGGAGGAGAAAGCCGGTATTGTAACCGACCCGCTCCTCCCTACTTGTTGCTGATTGTCGGCTTACGCTGCGCTAAGCCGACCTACCCGACTTTGGGGTCAGGCGTTTGCCTTGGCCAATTCCTCGGCAAAGAAACGGTGGCCCATCTCTTCCAGGCCCAGCGTCTGCAAGACTTCCTGCAGGCGCTCGGTCGGACGCTGGCGCGGCAGATTCTTGTAGCTGGCGATGATCAGCTCATTCTTCATCGAATGCTCCCAGCCCACCAGTTCCGTCACGCTGACCTGGTAGCCATGGGCTTCCAGCTGCAAACAGCGCAGCACGTTGGTGATCTGGCTGCCGAACTCGCGCGTGTGCAGCGGGTGGCGCCACAGTTCCGTCAAGACGTTCTTGCCCAGGCTCTTGCCTTTGTTCTTTTTCAGCACGGACGCGACTTCTGCCTGGCAGCACGGCACCAGCACCATGAATTTCGCCTTTTTCTTCAAGGCAAAATGGATGGCGTCATCGGTAGCGGTGTTGCACGCATGCAAGGCCGTGACGATATCGATCTGCTTGGGCAGCAAGTTCGATTCCGTCGATTCGGCCACCGACAGCGGCAGGAAGGACATGCCGGGGAACTTGAATTTCTGCGCCAGCTCTTGCGAGCGCTGCACCAGCTCTTCGCGCGTCTCGATGCCGTAGATATGCGAGCCATCATTGCCGTTCTTGAAGAACAGGTCGTACAGGATGAAACCGAGATAGGACTTGCCGGCGCCATGATCCACCAGGGAAACACCGGGATGATCCTGCTGTATTTCGCGCAGCAGCGGCTCGATGAACTGCGTCAGGTGATACACCTGTTTCAGCTTGCGGCGACTGTCCTGGTTCATCTTGCCATCGCGCGTCAGGATATGCAACTCCTGCAGCAATGCAATCGACTGGCCATCCTTGATCTCGGGCATGTTGCTGGCGGCCGTGATGACGTCCTTCGGTGCAGCGACCACGTTAGCGGCGGGCGCCGCGCCCTTAGCGCGCTTCATCGATCCACGCCATCTGGATGGCTTCCAGCACTTTTTCGCCGCCGCGCGTATGGTCGTCGTCGAAGCCGTCCAGTTCCACCACCCAGTTATGCAGGTCGGTGAAACGCACGGTCAAGGGATCGATATCCGGGTGCGCATCGTACAGGGCCTCGGCAATCGCCGTGATGTCGGACCATTTCATCGTCGTGGCCATATTAGTGGCTGCCTTCACTGACCTGGTTGATCGTGTATTTCGGGATTTCGACGACGAGGTCTTCCTCGGCGACGATCGACTGGCAGGACAGGCGCGATACGGCTTCCAGGCCCCAGGCCTTGTCCAGCATGTCTTCTTCCAGTTCCGTCGCTTCGTTCAGGGAAGCAATGCCTTCGCGCACCAGCACGTGGCAAGTGGTGCAAGCGCATGATTTTTCGCAAGCGTGCTCGATGTCGATGTCGTTTTCCAGCAGGATGTCGCAGATGGACTTGCCGGCTGGCGCCTCGATCACGGCGCCGTCCGGGCACAGTTTGGCGTGAGGCAGGATAACGATTTGTGGCATGGTGTCTTCTTTCAGTCTGTCATTCGGAGCGCGCCGGCATGGGCTGGCGCACTGCACTCTTCAATTATTGGGCTACCTGGTCCAGCGATTTGCCCGTCAGGGCGCTGCGCACGCTGCGGTCCATGCGGCGCGAGGCGAATTCTTCGGTGCCGTCGGCCAGCGCTTCGATCACGCGCTTCAAGACCTGGTGATCGACGGCGCCGCTTTGCGAGTCGCTTATCGCCTGGCGCACCTGGGCCATCAAGCCATCGACAGCGGCGCGTTCGGCCACGTCGAGCAAGGCGCCGTCTTCGTCCAGCGCCGATTGCGTGGCCAGCAGGATGCGCTCCGCTTCCACCTGCTCTTCGCGCAAGGCACGCGCCACCATGTCGACGTCGGCCGAGGTGTAGGAATCCTGCAGCATGCGCGCGATCTCGTCGTCTTCCAGGCCATACGCCGGCTTGACGCTGATCGACGCTTCCACGCCCGAGCGCAATTCGCGCGCCGACACCGACAGCAAGCCGTCCGCATCGACCTGGTACGTGACGCGGATGCGCGCGGCGCCCGCCACCATCGGTGGAATGCCGCGCAATTCAAAGCGCACCAGCGAACGGCAATCGCTGACCAGTTCGCGCTCGCCCTGCAGCACGTGCACGGCCAGCGCCGTCTGGCCATCCTTGAAGGTCGTGAATTCCTGGGCGCGGGCGCACGGAATCGTCGAATTGCGGGGAATGATTTTTTCCACCAGGCCGCCCATGGTCTCGATGCCCAGGGACAGCGGGATCACGTCCAGCAGCAACCAGTCATCGCCAGCCGCCCGGTTGCCCGCCAGCAAGTTCGCCTGGATGGCCGCGCCCAGCGCCACCACCTTATCGGGATCGATATTGGCGTGCGGGGTGGTATGGAAATATTCGCTGACAGCGCGCTGCACATGCGGCATGCGCGTGGCGCCGCCCACCATTACCACGCCATCGACGTCGTCTGCGTCGACATTGGCGTCGCGCAAGGCTTTCTTGATGGCGCTCATGGTTTTGACCACCAGGTGCGCCGTCATGGCGGCGAATTCCTCGGCCGTGATGCGCAAATGGATTTCCTCGCCCGAATTCAGCTTGGCGTCGATGGTGGTTTCCGACTTGGTCGACAGCAATTCCTTGATTTCGCGCGCCTTGACCAGCAGGATCGCCGTATCTTCATCGGACAGCGGCGCCAGCTTGGCGTGTTCGCTGATCCAGCAGAACAGGCGGCGGTCGAAATCGTCGCCGCCCAGGGCCGAGTCGCCGCCGGTGGACAAGACTTCAAACACGCCCTTGCTCAGCTTCAGGATCGAAATATCAAACGTGCCGCCGCCGAGGTCGTACACGGCGTACACGCCTTCGGAGGCGTTATCGAGGCCATAAGCGATGGCGGCGGCAGTCGGCTCGCTCAACAGGCGCAGCACGTTCAGGCCGGCCAGCTGGGCCGCATCCTTGGTGGCCTGGCGTTGCGCATCGTCAAAATAGGCGGGCACGGTGATCACGGCGCCGACCAGGTCGTCGCCCAGCGAATCTTCCGCGCGCTGGCGCAGGGTGGCCAGGATTTGCGCCGACACTTCGACCGGGCTTTTCACGCCGGCCACGGTTTTCAGCTGCACCATGCCAGGCGTATCCTGGAAATCGTAGGGCAGGTTTTCCGCGTAGGCGATGTCGGCCAGGCCACGTCCCATGAAACGCTTGACGGAAACGATGGTGTTCTTCGGGTCGGTGGTTTGCGCGGCCAGGGCCTTGTAGCCGATGTTGGCGTGGCCGTTCGGCAGATAGCGCACCACGGACGGCAGCAGGGAGCGGCCGTCTTCATCGTTGAGCACTTCAGGAATGCTGTTGCGGACGGTCGCAACCAGGGAATTGGTGGTGCCAAGGTCGATGCCGACGGCCAGGCGGTGCTGGTGCGGCGCGGTCGACATGCCTGGTTCGGAGATTTGCAGAAGTGCCATTGTATTCGTGCCTCGATAAATTTTTTGCGTGATACTGCGCTTGCCATGTACATCACGCCTTTGAAACGGTAGCGCGCATTATAAGGCGCGGGTGAAACTCACGCTTCAGGCTTCGATGGCCTCGAAGGCAAACCTGACTTCTTCGCCGAACTTGTCGAGGAACATCAGGGCGCGCACGCTTTGCGCCGCATTCACATAGTCGGCCGCGTCGAGCTGGGCGCCCACCTGGGCCAGCAGGGTCTTGCGTTCCCCGCGCAACTGGCGGTCCAGGGCGTCGAGCGCGTCGGCGTCCTTGCCGGCCCGCGCATCGCCCAGTTCCTCGCGCCATTCCATCTGCTGCATCAGGAAGCTGACCGGCATGGCCGTGTTCGACTCCGTCTGCAAATCGACGCCATGGAGCTCGCACAGGTATTGCGCGCGCTTTTGCGGGCTTTTCAGGGTTTGATACGCTTCATTGGCGCGCGTCGCCCACTGCATGGCGACACGTTTTTCCGCACTGCTGGCATTGATGAAGCGGTCCGGATGTACCTTGCCCTGTACGTCGCGGTAAGCGGCGTCGAGCGCGCCCAGGTCCAGCGCAAACTGCGCCGGCAACTGGAATAATTCAAAGTGGTTTTGCATAATGGTCAGTGGTCGCTGTGCCTCAATCGATGAGTACAGCGGCACCGACCGGGGTCCTGCTTGCGTCTTAGATGCGGAAACTCTCGCCGCAGCCGCAGGCATCTTTTTCATTCGGATTGTGGAACTTGAAGCCTTCGTTCAAGCCTTCGCGCGCGAAATCGAGTTCCGTGCCGTCGATATACGGCAGGCTTTTCGGATCGACGAACACTTTGACGCCGTGCGATTCGAAGACGCTGTCCTCTTCCGCCACTTCATCGACATATTCGAGCTTGTAGGCCAGGCCCGAGCAACCGGTAGTGCGCACGCCGAAGCGCAAGCCCATGCCCTTGCCGCGCCGTTCGATATAACGGTTGATGTGTTTCGCCGCTTTTTCGGTCAGTGTAATCATGTAGTTCTCCGCGCCTGCCCGGCCTCACGGCCGGGACAGGATGCAAACTTAGGCCGCTGCCGGATGGCGGGTCTTGTAATCCAGTACGGCTGCCTTGATGGCGTCTTCCGCCAGGATCGAGCAGTGGATCTTCACTGGCGGCAGCGCCAGTTCTTCCGCGATCTGCGTATTCTTGATCGCCAGCGCCTGGTCCAGGGTCTTGCCCTTGACCCATTCGGTCACCAGCGAGCTCGACGCGATAGCCGAACCGCAGCCATAGGTCTTGAATTTCGCATCTTCGATCAGGCCATCGGCGCCAACCTTGATCTGCAGTTTCATCACGTCGCCGCAGGCAGGCGCGCCGACCATGCCGGTGCCGATGGTTTCATCACCCTTGTCGAAAGCACCCACGTTGCGCGGGTTTTCGTAGTGATCGAGTACTTTGTCCGAGTAAGCCATTTTGATGCTCCTTAAATATTCTTGCAGGCCCCATTAACAAGGGCAAATTAGTAAAGTGCCTGAAAAACCGTAGCGAGCGGCAGTGATTTGTGGCCGAGAAGCGCAACTGTGCTAGAGCACAGTGAGCATCGCAGGCCGCAAAGCGCGACGCGCAGTAGGTTTTGCAGGTACTTTTAGTGCGCGGCCCATTGGATCGAGTTTATGTCAATGCCGTCCTTGAACATATCCCACAGCGGCGACAGTTCGCGCAGTTTGTGTACTTTCGATTTCAGCAGGTTCACGGCGAAGTCGATGTCTTCTTCGGTCGAGAAGCGGCCGATGGTGAAACGGATCGAGCTGTGCGCCAGTTCGTCGCTACGGCCCAGGGCGCGCAGCACGTACGATGGTTCCAGGCTGGCCGAGGTGCAGGCCGAACCGGACGACACGGCGATATCCTTGATCGCCATGATCAGCGACTCGCCTTCGACATAGTTGAAGCTGACGTTCAGGTTGTGCGGCACGCGGTGATCCATGTCGCCGTTGATATAGGTTTCTTCGATTTCCTGCAAACCCTTGGCCAGGCGGTCGCGCAAAGCCTTGATGCGGCTGATTTCGCTATCCATTTCTTCCTTGGCGATGCGGAAGGCTTCGCCCATGCCGACGATCTGGTGCGTCGGCAAGGTACCCGAACGCAGGCCGCGCTCATGGCCGCCACCGTGCATTTGCGCTTCCAGGCGCACGCGCGGCTTGCGGCAGACGTACAGCGCGCCCACGCCTTTCGGGCCGTAGGTTTTGTGCGCGGTAAAGGTCATCAGGTCGACCTTGGTCTTTTGCAGGTCGATCACGATCTTGCCGGTCGCCTGGGCAGCGTCGCAATGGAAGATGATGCCTTTCGAACGGCAGAAGGCGCCGATCTCGTCGATCGGCTGGATCACGCCGATTTCATTGTTCACCAGCATCACGGAAACCAGGATGGTGTCCGGACGCACGGCGGCAGCCAGTTGCTCGACCGTGATCAAGCCATTGTCTTGCGGTTCCAGGTAGGTTGCTTCAAAGCCGATGCGTTCCAGTTCGCGCACCGTGTCCAGCACCGATTTGTGTTCGGTCTTGACGGTGATGATGTGCTTGCCCTTGGTTTTGTAGAATTGCGCCGCGCCCTTGATGGCCAGGTTGTTGCTTTCGGTAGCGCCCGACGTCCAGATGATTTCACGCGGATCGGCATTGACCAGCGCCGCCACGTGGCCGCGCGCCTCTTCCACGGCTTTTTCCGCGGTCCAGCCATACATATGGCTGCGCGATGCCGGATTGCCGAACTGCTCGCGCAGGTAAGGAATCATTTTGTCGGCGACGCGGGGATCGATCGGCGTGGTAGCCGAGTAATCCATGTAGATCGGGAAATGCGGCGCCGTTTCAAAGTGCACCTGGCCTACGTTTTTTTCTGGGGCGTTCATCAATAACTCCTGCAATCTAGCAACTGGTATCTGTTTTAACCGAGGGCGGCGTGGTTACGGTGCATCACCATCACGCTTTGCTCGGCATTCTTTTGTCTCTGCTGGTCGACCAGGTCCTGCAAGGACACAGAATCCAGATAATCGACCATTTTTTCGTTGAGGGTGGACCACAGCTCATGCGTCATGCAGCGCGCACCGGTGGCCGCGTCAGCGCCGTGGCAATGTTCCTTGCCGCCGCACTGGGTAGCATCGAGCGGCTCGTCGACAGCGATGATGATGTCAGCCACCGTCACCTTGTCGGCGCGGCGCGCCAGGCTATAACCGCCGCCCGGGCCACGGATCGACTCGACGATCTCATGGCGGCGCAGCTTGCCGAACAGCTGTTCCAGATAGGACAGGGAAATCGACTGGCGCTGGCTGATGCCGGACAAGGTGACCGGTCCCTTGCCCTGGCGCAGGGCAAGATCGATCATCGCTGTCACGGCAAAACGACCTTTTGTAGTCAGACGCATACATCCTCGGCTCAACTGGTTTAAAATATTGCGGTTTTTCAACTTTCAACCAGTCTTCGCTTTCGCGATCCTAAAGACCGAGTAGTTGAATGAATTAGTCAAGTATAACAAATTCGGCGGGGTTTGTCAGAGAGCCCCTCGATGACCACAAGGCTGGCAAGGGCTTAGCAGGCCGCGCAGACGGCAGCGGCCTCAGGAAAACAAGATTCGGGGAATGGCAAGTGCCCTCAGGCGCGTAGCGCCGAACGCACCCGCATCAATTCAAAACCCAGCAAGTTCAAGCCATCCCAGCTCGATGGATCGGCAATCCTCGGATTGTCCGACGCCAGGCCCACGCCCCAGATGCGGTCGACGGGGCTGGCTTCGACGATGATGCGTTCCCCGGTGCCCAGCAAGAACTTGCGCAGGGCCGGCTTTTGTGAAAACTTGGCAAAGTTGCCATCGTAGACGATGCCGGTGCGCGCCTCGGCCCATACCCTGGCGTCGAAATTGGCCACTTCGCGCCCCAGCTTTTTCACTTCCGATGGCCGCTCGGCCGCCACGATGCGCGCCTGCACGGCCGTGTCGCCGAACAGGGCCGCCTTTTGCGCCATCATGTAATGCTCGGCGGTGGCGTAGGTGACGCCTGCCAGGGTGAAGGGCGAAGGAAACCATTGGCTGAAGCAACTTTTATCGGCCAATTGCGGCTGGGCCGGCGTATGGCCCCAGAAATACAGGTAATCGGGCACGCCGCCCGCCGCCAGCCAGGCTTTCAGTTCTTCAACATTACGAATTTGCATAATCCTCGGACTTCCGTAGCAACTGCATGGGGCCAAACAGCGCCTGCATGTCGCTATTGTCAATAAAAGACAGATTATACGGATGTTCGGCCGCGATCTGCGGCAGGCGGGCCGCCACCGGCAAGCGCCTGACTTGCTCGGCAATCTTGCCCCACAACACTAACTGCGGCGGCGCCACGCCTTCCTGGCCTGCCAGCGCTTCCAGCACCACTTGCAGGAAAGGCAGCCAGCCGCGCGCATCCTGCACGGGGGGCACGTGGGAACGGAACACCAGGGCCGCGTTAAGCAGCAAGAACCCCTGCTGCGTCAGCTTGTGCTGCAGGTCGGGCAAGGTCTGTATCATCGCGCTGCCGGGCAATAGCGCGGCGGCCGCCACGGGTGCCATTGCCGCGCCGGACGTTTCCCCGGTTTTCAATTGACCGTCCGCCACCAGCAGCATCTTCATGAAGTTGCGCAGCGAGGTGGCGCGGTTGACCGGTTTCGACAAGCCCGTCGCCGACCACAGGCTGCCGACGGCGCCATCCATGAAACACACGCCGGTGGCGCTTTCGGCGCGCGGATACGGCCCCTCGCCCACCAATACCTGGCGCACCTGGTCCAGCGGCAAGGCAAATGCGGCAAACAGCCGGCCCTGCGTGGGCAGGTAATCATCGACGGCCAGCGCCGGCAGGTAGGCGGGGTCGGCAGCCATCACGGCGTGCAAGCCCCGCAGCAAGGTGGGACGCCAGGAAACATGGGCCAGGGCCAGCGCATCGGTGATGCTGGCAGGAACAATTTGAACAGCGGAAAAAACGGTCATGGTGCTCGCGCTAGCGCGGTAGTTGGGCAGGCGCGGATTGTAGCGCACCATGCGACCGTTTTTTACTCTCTATTCAGCGTCGGGCTGTTGCGACGGGTGCGCGGCGGCAAAGGCTGGCAAGCTGTTGCAATGGGCAACGATGCGCACCACATGCGGATACGGCGCCATGTCGATCTCGAAGCGCTCGGCGTTGTACGCCAGCGGCACCAGGCAGCAATCGGCAATCGTCGCCGCATTGCCATGGCAAAATAAGCCATCGCCACCCTCCCGCGCCAGCAGCGCCTCCACGCTGGCCAGCCCCTCCCGCATCCAGTGGCGATACCATTCCAGCTTGACCTCTTCGGACAAGCCCAGCTCATGCTTGATATATTTCAGCACGCGCAGATTGGTCAAAGGATGGGTATCACCCGCAATCAGCATGGCCAGCGCCCGCACCGTGGCGCGCCCCAGCGCATCGGATGGCAGCAACGATGGGCCAGCCTGCGTTTCATCGAGGTATTCCATGATCGCCAGCGACTGCGTCAGGATCACGCCGCCATCATCGAGCGAGGGCACCAGCGCCGCAGGATTGATAGTGCGGTAGGCGGGCAACAATTGCTCACCGCCGCTGCGCAGCAGATGCACGGGGATGCTGTCGTAGGCGATGCCTTTCAGGTTCAGGGCGATGCGCAAACGATACGAGGCCGAACTGCGGAAATACGTGTACAGCTTCATGGCAGCCTCCTGTCAGTTGCGGCCAGCGTACGGGGTCACGGTTTGCTCGATACAACCGAAGATGCTGGCGCCCGCGCGGTCGCGCATTTCGATGCGCACCGTATCGCCGAATTGCAAAAAGCCCGTTTTCGGCGCGCCGTGCTCGATGGTTTCATACATGCGCACTTCGGCCAGGCAGCAATACCCCACGCCGCCGTGGGCGATGCTGGAACCGAACAATCCCCCCTGCTTGTTCGACACCGTGCCCGAACCGATGATGGTGCCGGCCGCCAGTTCACGCGTTTTGGCGGCATGGGCGACCAGTTGCGCAAAATTGAAGGTCATGTCCTCGCCCGCATTCGGCTTGCCGAACGGTTGCCAATTCAAATCCACCAGCAGCGGCAGGTGCAGCTTGCTGTCGATCCAGTCGGCGCCCAGCTCGTCGGGCGTGACGGCCACCGGAGAAAACGCGCTGGCCGGCTTGGACTGGAAGAAGCCGAAACCCTTGGCCAGTTCACCGGGAATCAGATTGCGCAAGGAAACATCATTGACCAGCATCAACAGGCGAATGGACTGGGCCGCCGTGGCCACGTCCGCGCCCATGGCCACGTCGCCCGTGATCACGGCCACTTCCGCTTCCAGGTCGATGCCCCACTCTTCCGACAAGGCAAAGATCGGATCGCGCGGGCCGACAAAACTGTCCGAGCCGCCCTGGTACATCAGCGGGTCCGTATAGAACGAAGCGGGCACTTCCGCATTGCGCGCCTTGCGCACCAGTTCCACGTGGTTGATATACGCCGAACCATCGGCCCACTGGTAGGCGCGCGGCAACGGCGCGTGGCACAGGCTGGCGTCAAACGGCTGGGTGTCAAGCGCCTGGCCCGCGTTCAAGGCTGCGTAGACTTGCTCCAGCTTGGGCGCGATGCTTTCCCAGTCGTCGAGGGCCGCTTGCAGGGTCGGCGCGATGGCCGCGACACTGAGGTAGCGAGACAAGTCGCGGCTGACGACGACCAGGGCGCCGTCGCGGCGGCCGTTTTTCAGGGTAGCGAGTTTCATGCAATTCCTTGTTTTTTCAATGACACTTTATGTTTGCTCATGCATCCACGCCGCATGCTTGGGGGCGCGGCGCGTTTGCGACCATTCTTCCAGCATTTCCCATTTGACGGCGTCCAGCTTGGCCAGCATCTCGGGCGTGCCCACATTGGCCGCCAGTTCCAGGCGGTGGCCGTTGGGATCGAAGAAATAAATCGACTGGAAAATGGTGTGATTGACGGGGCCCAGCACGTCGATGCCGGCCGCTACCAGGCGTTCCTTGGCGGCCAGCAACTCTTCCATGCTGCCCACTTCCAGCGCCAGGTGCTGCACCCAGGCGGGCGTGTTGCGGTCGCGGTCCATGGCAGGCTGGGTCGGCAATTCAAAGAAGGCCAGCACATTGCCGTGGCCCGCATCGAGGAAAACGTGCATATACGGGTCTGGCGCCTTGGTCGATGGCACACGGTCTTCGGCAATTGCCAGCACGAAGTTCATGTTCAGGTGCTTGACGTACCACTCGACGGTTTGTTTGGCATCGATGCAACGGTAAGCCACGTGATGGATTTGCTTGATATTCATGCCTGTCTCCGATTCTGCAGTTCTGTTTTCCCAGCATTAGAATCCAGTTCAAACTATCATACAAACAATTTTTATCCATACATTTATCGGATTTCCTGATGAGTCCCAGTTTACGCCAGATGCGCGCCCTCGTGGCGCTGGCCAAGACCGGCAGCTTTACGCTGGCGGCCGATTACCTGCACGTCACGCAGTCCGCCCTGAGCGGCTTGATCAAGGAACTGGAAAGCGTGCTGGGCCTGCGCGTGGTCGAACGCAGCACGCGCAAGGTGCAGTTGTCCGACCTCGGCCGCGAACTGTATCCGCTGTTTGAAAAGATGATCGTCGACCTCGATGGCGCCATGGCTGGCATCGCCCAGCGCAAGGCCTTGAAGACAGGGTTGGTGCGCATTGCCGCACCGCAAATGATGTCTTGCACCCTGCTGCCTGAAGTGATCGCCGCCTATCGCGAGCTGCATCCCGAGGTGCAGCTGCGGCTGGTGGATTGCCCTGTGGAAAACGTGTCGGGCCGCGTCTTCAGCGGCGAAGTCGATCTCGGCATCGGCCCCGAGCGCGATGCAACGGCAGAAATTTCCGCCCAAGTGCTGTTTGAAATGCCCTTCGTGCTGGTGTTCCCAGAGCTACACCCGCTGCAGCATAAGGAAAGGGTGACGTGGGCCGACCTGAAGGACTATCCCTTTATTTCACTGCAAGGCCAGTTCACGGAAAGATTACTGCGCGATATGCATGGCGCCTTGCGCGACCTGTCGCTGAACCCGTACAACGAAGTTACCTTCATGACGACGGCGCTGGCCATGGTTAGCGCCGGGCTGGGCGTGACCGTCTGCCTGCCGTATGCGGAAGCCATGGTAAAACTATACAAGTTGCAGATGCGCGCCCTGCACGAACCGGACCTGACGCGCCGCTTTTTCGTCTATACCAGGACGGGGCGCTCGCTGTCGCCCGCCGCCGAGAGTTTTATTGCTTTCCTGTTCCAGTTTGTGGAAACGCATGAGTGGAATCTCAGCGATGAGCGAACAAGGGCAGTGGCAGGGACAGGGGCAGAGCAAAAACTTGCCGGCCTTCTATAATTACCCATCCACGACTCCAGCCATACGCCCAAGCACCATGACCCAGCCAGCCGCCCTGTCCGATATCGACGCCGCCACCATCGCCATCAACCAGCGCATGAACAAGTTCGACGGCCATGCGCAAGTCTGGCTGTTCGGCTATGGTTCCTTGATCTACAAGGCTGATTTCCCCTACATAGCACGCCGCCCCGCCAGCATCACAGGCTGGACCCGGCGTTTCTGGCAAGGTTCCCACGATCACCGTGGCACGCCGATGGCGCCGGGCCGGGTGGCTACCATCGTGCCGCAGGCAGGCGCCATCTGCGACGGCATGGCGTACCTGATCACGCCTGAAGTGTTTGCCCACCTCGATCACCGCGAAAAGAACGGCTATCTGCGCCTGTCCACCGTCATCAGCTTTGACGACGGCAGCAGCACCGAAGGCCTGGTGTATATCGCCAATGAAGAAAACGCGGCCTTTCTGGGCGCAGCTTCCGAACTGGACATCGCCCGCCAGATCGCCCGCGCGGCCGGACCCAGCGGCCCGAACAGCGAATACCTGCTGCACCTGGCCCACGCCTTGCGCGAGCTGGGCAAGACTGACCCGCATGTGTTTGCCATCGAACGGCACCTGGCGCAATTATCCCATCCTGGCACAGCGGGCTGAACGGCAACACTACACGTGTTCAGGCTGGCGGCAGCGTGCGCACCACCACGCGATTGCGTCCCGCATCCTTGGCGCCATACAGCGCGGCGTCGGCCAGGCGCAGCAGAGTATCAGCGCTGGCGGCGCCCGGCGCCGGCTGGACCGCAACGCCGATGCTGATGGTGACCTTGCCCGCGGGCGCGCCGGCATGCACGATGCCCAGTTCCTCGATTGCGCCACGCAACGCCGTGCCGATCTGCAAGGCATCCCGCGCATCGGTGTCGGGCAGCACGATGGAAAACTCTTCGCCGCCGTAACGGGCCACCAGGTCACCGGCGCGCCGCATGCCATCGCGCAGCGCGTGCGCAACGCGGATCAGGCATGCGTCGCCAGCCTGATGCCCGTAGTGGTCGTTGTATCGCTTGAAATGATCGACATCGAGCATGACCAGCGAGAGCGGCTGCCCCGCGCGCGCCGATCGCGCCTGCTCGCGCCGCAGCACCTCGTCGAAATGGCGCCGGTTCGCCAGGCCCGTCAGGCCATCCGTCATCGACAGGGCCGCCAGCCTGCGGTTGGCGTCCTCCAGCTGCGCCGTACGCTCGGCAACGCGCCGTTCGAGGTTGTCGTGCAGCCTGGCGCTGGCGATCGAGATCATGGCCTGGGCGCCCAGCATGCGCAGGAAGGTCACGCGCTCCTGCGTAAACGGCGCATCGGCCAGCCGGTTCTCGAAGTAGAGGATGCCGTCAATCTGGCCGCCGTGCCGGATTGGCAGGCACATCACGGCCCGCGCATGGTGCTGCAGGTAAGGGTCGGCGGCAAAGCGCGACAGGCCCGTGACGCTGTCCTCGATCACTTCGGCGCCCGTGCGCACCAGGTAGCGCAGCAGCGACAGCGGGAACTGCGGATCGCTGGCCGCATCGAGGTCGACCCGGCGCGATTGCAGCACGGTGACGGTCTCGCCGTCGGTCTCGGCCTCCACATGGTAGGCGCCATCGGCCAGCAGGAGCAGGCGCGCCACCTGGGCGCCGGCGTTTTCGCAGACGATGGCAATCAGGCGCGCCAGCACGTTGCGCAGGCCCGTTTCATTCGACAGGATGGTGGCCGCCTTCATCAGCGACACCATGTCGAGCGCCGCGCTGCCATCCATCCGCACGCTGGCGTGCGCCGACGCCCTGGACGGCGGCGCAGCGTGGCGCGCGCGCAGCTGCGCCACCTTGCCCTGCGCGCCCCACTGCTCGTAATAGGCAATCGCGTCGCCGATGAACACGGCCGCCACGCGCGGCTGCTGCTGTTCCAGCCAGTATTGGCCGCACAACTCATTGCCCAGCGCCTGCAGATTCACGTAGCCGGCCAGGCCGGCCGCATCGACCGCCTGCTGGTAGTAACGCGTAGCCGCCTGCAGTTCGCTGCGGTAGCGCGCCATCTCCGCCTGCACCAGCAGGTGCCTGGCGACACTGTGGTCCGAACCTTGCACGGCCCAGGCGGCAAGGCTGCCGTGCAGCGCGTCGATTTTCTCCAGCAGAGCAACGGCGTCGGCGCGCCCGCGGTCGCGCCGCACGGCGCGGATCCAGACCAGCGCGGCATAGAAACTCGACTCGACCACCTTGGCCTGGCCGCGCATGATGCCGGTGACCAGGGGCAGCTGCGCGGCCAGCTGCTCGGCGTCGGCAGTATCGAACAGGTAAGCATCGCGTATCTTCCCTTGCAGGAAATAGGCACGGTACAGCTGCGAATGGCCATACTGCTGCAGAAAGCCGGCCTCGCTGAACGATGCATCGTCGTAGCTGCCGCGCTGCGGCAACAGTCCCATCAGGGATTTGATCGGCGCCACGGCGCCGGCGACGCAGCAGTCGGCCATGGCCTGCTGGCCATTGGCCCGCATCAGCGCCATGTCCTGCTCGATATCGAGCAGCAGCTGCGGCAAATGGTCGCCCAGGATCAGCCGCTCGGTCGCGCGCACCGCCGCCACCAGGCCGACCTGGACAAAATCGCCGATTTCCAGCGCCCAGCCCATGGCCTCCTGGTACAGGGCGTCGGAGTGGCGCAGCGGCTGCGTCCAGTGGCTGGTCAGCGCGGCAAACATCAGGCCCGCCTGCGTGCGCGCCTGCAGATTGCTGCGGCGCCTGGCCAGCAGCAGCGCCATCGCGCCCACGGCATGGCCGCGCGCCGCATCGCCTTCATACAGCGCAACCATCAAGGCATAACCGACATAGGCAATGGCGCTGAAATCGCTGCTGCCGCCCTGCATGGACATACGCGTCATCGACACCACCATCAGGGCGCTGAGATCCTGCTGGCCCGCGTAGTAGCTGGACATCCACAGGCCATGCATCATCTGCATGGCCGCCAGGGCGGCGGCATCGGTCATGTCGCCGGCCGCCAGCAGGACGGCGGGTTCACGGGCGCCCGGCAAGCGCCCGAGCCCGGCACGCAGTTCGTCGAAGCGTGCTTTCAGCTGCGCCACCTCGTGCGGAATGTCCATGCCCAGTTGCGCCAGCGCTGCGCGCTGCACGGCGATGGCGTCCGGCAGGCGTCCCTGCAATTGATACTGGTGCGCCTGGATGGCGATGCAGCGCACCTGCTCCAGCGGCGTGCGGACGCGGGCGCGCACCAGGCCGTAGATCGCTTCGGCGGCATCGAACTGGCCGCACAGGTAGCTCGCCTCGGCCGCGCCGAGCTGCAGGTCGAGCCACAGCCCGGCCGCGCTGCGCCAGGCATCGTCCGGCAGCAGTTCGAGCCCGGTGCGCATGTGGACCAGCGTGGCCTGGAAGGCCGCGCAGCGCCGCGCCTTTTCGCCCGCCTGCAGGTTCAGTGCGGCCAGCTGCAGGCGCTCGCCCGCGTCGCCGAGCAGCGCGCGGCCGGCATTGAGCTGCTCGACGATGTCGAACAGCCTGCCGTCGCGCTCCTGCCCGCCTGTTTGCGCCAGCAGCAGACGGCCCAGCAGCAAATGGCTGGCCGCCCGCGCCTGCTCGTCTGCCGCCAGGTAGGCGGCCTGCTGCACCCGGTCGTGCAGGAAACGATAGCCGCTGTCCCGGTCTCCGGCGCCGTTGCCAGGCATGCCGTCGCGCCTGGCCAGCGGCTGGATCAGGCCGGCGGCCAGCGCCGGCGCCAGGTCTTGCAGCGCATGGTCCGGCGGGCGATCCATGGCCAGCGCCAGCGTGCCGAGCGTAAAGCAGTTGCCGCTCGACGCCGCCAGTTGCAGCAGCTGCTGAGTGGCCGTGGGCAGGCGGCGGATTCTTTCCAGCAGCGCCTCGACCAGGTTGTCGGTATACCTGGCCTGCTCGATCGCCGCCAAGTCCCAGTCCCAGCAATCGTCCGCTGCCCGGTAGCGCAGATGGCCGTCATCGTTGAGCCCGGCGAGAAACTGCCTGAGGAAAAAGGGGTTGCCGGCCGTCTTCTGGTAGCAGATGCGGGTCAGCTCGGCGCAGTCGGCCACGGCCATGCGCACGGTGGCCGCCACCACCTGCCCCACCTGCGGCTCGGTCAGCTCGCGCAGCGCCAGCGTCGTCACGCGCGCGCCGCGGCCAAGCAATTTGTTGCGCAGCGCGGCCAGCGGATGCGCGTCGCCAACCTCGTGGTCGCGGTAGGCGCCGATCAGCAGCAGGCCACTGCCGTTGCACGCATCGCCGGAAGCGCACGAGAGCATCAGCAGTTCGAGCATCCGCAGTGTCGCGCCATCGGCCCATTGCAGATCGTCGAGAAACAGCACCAGCGGCTGTCCGGATGCGACAAATACCTGGACGAAACGGGGAAACAGGCGGTCCAGGCGCAACTGCGCCTGGACCGGCGTGGCTGCCGGCGCCGGCTCGGTGGCGCCCACGATCAGCGCCAGCTCGGGTATCAGTTCGACCATGGCGCCCAAGCCGCTGCCCAGGGCCTCGCGCAGCTTGCCATCCCATAGTCGCAGCATTTCCGCGCTTTGCCCCAGCAGTTGGTGCATCAGGGCCTGGAAGGCTTGCACCAGCGCCGCATACGGTATTTCGCGCTGCAACTGGTCAATTTTTCCGGACAAAAAATAAGCGCGCCGGGCGATAACCGGCTGTTGCACCTCGCGCACCAGCGCCGATTTGCCGATGCCTGAATTGCCGGCCACCAGCAGCATTTCGCAGGCACCGGCCGCGCTGCGATCAAATGCCGCCAGCAGGCTGGCAACGGCATCGTCGCGGCCGCGCAGGGTCGACGGCACGACGAAGCGCCCGTCGTGCGCGGACAGTGCGCGGCGCCCGACAGGCATGGGGCTGCGGCAGGCGGCCAGGTCTGCACGCAAGCCTTGCAGGCTCTGGTAGCGCTGCGCGGGATTTTTTTCCAGCAGGCGCTGGATAATCGGCAGCAATTGACCTGGCAGGTCGGCCAGCGCCGGATGCGACCAGTCCGGGCTGCGCGCCAGGTGGCAATGCACGAGCTCCATTTCGTCGTCCGCCTCGAACGGCGCCTGCCCGGCCAGCAATGCATAGAAGGTGGCGCCGAGCGCATAAAAATCGGCGCGGTAATCGACCCGACGGTTCATGCGCCCCGTTTGTTCCGGCGCCATATAGCGCAGCGTGCCTTCCAGCGGGTAGCCACCGGCAGCGTCCTGCCTGTCAGGCGGCGGTTCGCAGGCGACGCCGAAATCGATCAGTTGCAGCAGGCGCCGCCCGCCATGCCAGACCAGGTTCGACGGGTTGATGTCCCTGTGGATCAGGCCCTGCCGGTGCACCGCTTCCAGCGCGTCGCACAGCTGCAGCGCAATGTCGAAAAAATCATCGAGGTCCAGCGCCGGTTGCCCCGGTCCGGTGCGCGCAACCAGGCCCTCGCGCACGAGCTGGTCGAGCGCCCGGCCGCCGCTGTCTTGCAGGATCATGGTCCAGCGTCCGTCATGGCGCTGCAGCGCCAGCGCCTGCACCACGCCAGGATGGCTGCAACGGCGCGCCATGGCGTACTCGCGCTGAAAGCTGGCTACCTGTTGAAACGAAAGAAACTGCTGCGTGGGCACCTTGACGATCAACGCGGCCCCATCGCTGCCCCTGGCGCGCCAGACCAGCGAACGGGCACCGCTGTGCAGCTGTTCAGTGACCTGGTAGTCGAAAAGAGAGCTCATGGGCTGAGTGCGGTGCGCTGATGATGATCCGGGGCTGCGGGTTGCGATGTCGTTGTGACGCGATTCAATCAGCGCGCTACGTAAGCCTGCGATGCGAACGGCACGCGACTGGGATAGGCTATAAGTAAAAGTATTATATCAGTAGTCATCGAAACTATTGTGTCCGTGATCATTGCTGATAGCAATGAGCCGCCCTGCCAGACGGGACCACCTTCCTGGCACGACACCGTCATCCTATTCATCATCGAGCGATCTACATGACAATCCAAATGACATCGATATCAAAAAATGGATGATATCGATGTCATTTCACGAGACAAAATCTGGAAACCTGTCATAATGCGCTCAATCGCGCTATCTGAAGCACGTTTCCAACAAAAATGATATCGATATCATTATATGAGACACTACTTGCATACCCTATCTTGCCTGCCTGTGCGCCTATCTGTGCGCCTACTGCAGGCCGCCCCCTGCCCGCAGCCAGGAGCATTCCATGCGTAAAACCGATTCCGGCCTGACGATGGAAGACCTGGCACGCCTGGCCGGCGTTTCCAAGATCACGGTCTCGCGCGCCCTGCGCGACAGCCCTTTGGTGACGCCGGAAAAGCGCGCCAGGATCCGCCAGATCGCCCAGGAACAGGGCTACCTGCTCAACGTGAGCGCGCGCAATCTGCGCATGCGCCGCAGTTATTCGGTGGCCGTGGTGGTCGAGATGGCGCCGGACAAGAACCGCCCCATGTCGGGCCCCTACCCGCTGGAATTACTGGGCGGCATCACCCAGGAATTGACGGCGGCGGGCTACAGCGTGGTGCTGACTTCGAAGCAATTAATGAATACGGCCCCGGTCCAGGGTGCGGACGGCTTGATCCTGCTGGGCCAGGGTTCGCACAATGAAGCCGTGCATTTCCTGCAAAAAGCCGGCCTGCCGCTGGTGGTCTGGGGCGCGCAAGAAGCTGGCGCCGACTACATCGTGGTCGGCAGCGATAACCGCAATGGCGGCGCCAGCGCTGCCGGGCGCCTGCTGGAACAGGGCCGAAAACAGCTCATTTTCCTGGGCGACGTCGATCACGCCGAGATGCGCGAACGCTGCGCCGGCTTTATCGATGCGGCCCAAGGCCAAGCCAAGGTGCATATCGTGCGCCCGAAAGCGTTCACCTTCGAAGCGGGCTTCGACAGCGTGATGGCGCTGCTCAACAAAAACGGCGCCATCTACGACGGCCTGTTTGCCGTCAGCGACCTGCTGGCCATGGGCGCGATCCGCGCGCTCACTGAAAAAGGCTTGCGCGTGCCGGAAGATATTTCCGTGATCGGCTACGACAACACGCCCAGCGCCGCCAGCTTCATGCCGCCACTGAGCAGCGTGCACCAGTATCTGCACGACGGTGGCGTGCTGCTGGCCCGCAAGATGCTGGGCCTGATCGAGGGCGAAAAAGTCACGTCTGAAATGCTGCCGACGACTTTGATGGTGCGCCAGACCTGAGCGCCATCCGCCAAACACCAACTTACACAAACACTAGCTGTTTTCATGTTCAACCGAGCGTAAAAGGAACTATCGTGGTCTCGTCTGCCAAACTGCAACACACCTACCCACTCGATGCCTGGAGCATCCGTGAAACATCGTTTGATACCCAATCGCACTTTCTCGACGAAACCCTGTTTACGCTGGGCAATGGCTATATCGGCTTGCGCGGCAGCTATGAAGATGGCTACAGTGGACCGGCCAACACCACGCTCGACGGCAGCTACCTGAACGGCTTTTACGAATCGGAAACCATCCACTACCCGGAAACGGCTTACGGCCTGGCCAAGACCAACCAGTTCATGCTTAACGTGCCCAATGGCAAAGGCATCAGCCTGTGGATCGATGACGAGCGCTTCGACTTGCTGCACAGCACAGTTGACCAATACGAACGTAGCCTGGACTTCCGCACCGGCGTGCTGCTGCGCACGGTGACATGGACTTCCAGCAAGGGTCAGCGCGTCTCCATCGTCAGCCGCCGCGTGGTGTGCTTTGAACACAAGCATTTGTATGCCATCGAATACACGGTAACGCCGCTCAATTTCTCCGGCAAGGTGCGGCTGGTCGCCAGCCTGGACGGCGCCGTCAAGAATATCGAAGCGGGCGACGATCCCCGCATCGGCTCGGCCGTTTCCGGCCCGGCGCTGCAGCTGGTCGACAGCCAGCAGGAAGACGATTTTTCGGCCCTGCTGCACCACACCACCAACAGCGGCTTCGCGCTGGTCAGCGCCACCGCAACCAGGCTGGACTGCGCCGGGGAATACACGCTGCGCCTGCTGAAAAATGGCCAGCGCCTGGAGCAATCGTACGAGGTGCACGCCACCGAGGGACAAACCATCCGCCTGACCAAGTTCGGCAGCTATTTTTCCTCGCGCGATTATCCTGCCAAGGAATTGATGTACCGCAGCCGCGACGTGCTGGCGCAGGCGCAGGCGACCGGTTTTGCCGAGCTGCTGCTGGAACAGGAACAATACCTGGCCAATTTCTGGCAGCAAGCCGACGTGCAGATTGCAGGTGACGACGCCCTGCAACAAGGCATCCATTTCAACCAGTTCCATTTGCTGCAATCGGTGGGGCGCGACGGCAAGACCAATATTTCGGCCAAGGGCGTCACGGGCGAAGGGTATGAAGGCCATTACTTCTGGGATACGGAAATCTATATCTTCCCGTTCTTCCTGTACAGCAAGCCTGAAATCGCCAGGAAACTGCTGGAATACCGCTACGCCGGCCTGGAGCAGGCGCGTCAGCGTGCGCGCCAGATGTCGCACGAACGGGGCGCGCTGTATCCGTGGCGCACGATTGCAGGCGAGGAATGCTCGGCCTATTTCCCGGCCGGCACCGCGCAATACCATATCAATGCCGACATCGCTTATTCGATCAAGCTGTACTTCGACGCCACTGGCGACGAAGAGTACCTGGTCAACTTCGGCGCTGAAATCCTGATGGAAACAGCGCGCATCTGGCTCGGCATCGGCAGCTACGACCGCGAAGGCCGTTTCTGCATCAACCAGGTGACGGGACCGGACGAATACACGGCCTTGGTCAACAACAACTATTACACCAACGCCATGGCGCGTTTGCACCTGAACTTCGCCGCCGACGTGGCCGAACGCATTGCAGCAAAACAACCGGAGCAATTCGCCCGCATCGCCGCATTGATGCATCTGGACAAGGCCGAACCGGCAGCGTGGCGCCATGCAGCCCAGCTGATGAACCTGCCGTATGATGCGGCGCTGCAAATCCATGCCCAGGACGACAGCTTCCTGTCCAAGAAAGTATGGGATTTCGCCAACACGCCGCAAGAAAAATACCCGCTGCTGCTCAACTATCACCCGATGGTCATCTACCGCCACCAGGTGTGCAAGCAAGCCGACGTGGTGCTGGCCCTGCTGCTGCTCAGCGATGAGTTCTCAAAGGAAGACAAGAAACGCGATTTCGATTACTACGAACCGCTGACGACGCACGATTCCTCGCTGTCGTCCTGCATCTACAGCATCATCGCCTCCGAAATCGGCTACCACGAGCAAGCTTACGATTTCTTCATGGAAACCGCGCGCCTGGACCTGGACAACACGCATGGCAACACACACTATGGCGTGCACACGGCCGCCATGGCCGGCACCTGGATGGGCGTGGCCTACGGCTTTGCCGGCATGCGCGTGATCAAAGGTGCACTGCGCTTCGCCCCTACCCTGCCAGCCCAGTGGCAACACTACAGCTTCAAGATCCATTTCCAGGGCGCCCTGCTGGAAGTGCGGGTCACGCCAGAGCACACCGAATACCGCTTGCTGCAAGGCGAGGCGCTGCGCCTGTCGCACCGTGGCGAAGAGCTTGCATTGACATTATCGACGCCAGTGCTGTCGCGCGCTTCAATCTAAAGGAAAACACCATGTCTGCTACCCGATTCAAAGCCGTCATCTTCGATCTCGATGGCGTGATTACCGACACCGCCCACTACCATTTCCTGGCCTGGAAACGGCTGGCCGACAGCCAGGGCGTGCCCTTCGACGCCACCTTCAATGAAAACCTCAAGGGCATTGACCGCATGGGCTCGCTGGACCTGATCCTGGCGTCCTCCAGCAAACAGTACACGGCGGCCGAAAAGCTGGCGCTGGCCGATGAAAAGAACCGGCACTACCAGCAACTGATCGAAACCATGTCGGCCGACAACCTGCTGCCCGGCGCGGCGCAGGCGCTGGCGGCGGTGCGCGCGGCCGGCCTGAAAATCGGCCTGGCCTCGGTCAGCAAGAATGCCTTTACGGTGCTGGAGCGGCTGGGCATCACGGGCGCCTTCGATTACGTGGTCGATGCGGCGCGCATCGCCAAAGGCAAGCCGGACCCGGAGATTTTCCTGAAAGCAGCATCCGAACTGGGCGTGGCGCCAGCCGACTGCCTGGGCGTGGAAGACGCGGTAGCCGGCGTGGCAGCCATCAAGGCGGCCGGCATGTATGCGCTGGGCATCGGCTTGCCGGAAGTGCTGACCCAGGCCGACCTGGTGATACCGGGGCTGGACCAGTTCGACCTGCAGCGCTACCAGTAGTCCGCAGCCGCACCCGGCCTGCAATCCATCAATAACAATAAAACAACAATAAAAATCAAATGACCAAGCTACGGAGACACCGTGAAAAACAAACGCATCTTCTGCATTTTGCTGCTGATTTATTTCGTCTTTGCCATCCTGCTCAACAGCGTCGGGACGGTGATTTTGCAAGTCATCGGCAACTACGGTGTCAGCAAGGCCAGCGCCAGCGTGCTGGAAGGCTTCAAGGATTTGCCGATCGCCATCGTGTCTTTCGTGCTGGCCTCCTTCCTGCCGCGTATCGGCTATAAAAAAGCCATCCTGGCCGGCCTGGCCATCGTCACGGCCGCCTGCCTCGCGATGCCGCTGCTGCCATCGTTTTTGACCACCAAGCTGCTGTTTTTATGCACGGGCGTGGCGTTCGCGCTGGTCAAGGTCTCCGTGTATTCGACCGTGGGCCTGATCAGCAAGGACCGCCGCCAGCACGCCAGCACCATGAATACGCTGGAAGGCTTCTTCATGGTCGGCGTGCTCAGTGCCTACTGGCTGTTCGGCCACTTCATCGATTCGGGCGACCCGAAATCGCATAGCTGGCTGCAAGTGTACTGGGTGCTGGCCGCCTTGTGCGTATTCACATTCCTGCTGGTGCTGGCCACGCCGTTCGACGAACGGGGCGCGCAATTGCCGGCCGGGCGCAGCATTGCCCAGGACTTTGCCGCCATGCTCAAGCTGTTCTTCAAGCCGCTGGTATGCGTGTTCGTGCTGACCGCCTTCCTCTACGTATTGATCGAGCAAAGCGTGGGCACCTGGTTGCCGACCTTCAACAATGAAATCCTCAAGCTGCCCACCGCCATGAGCGTCGAAGTGACCAGCATCTTTGCCGCCTGCCTGGCGCTGGGCCGCCTGTCGGCCGGCGTGCTGATGCGCAAGATCAACTGGTACCCGGTCATGAACGGCTGCGTGATCGGCATGGCGGCGATGGTGCTGCTGGCGCTGCCGCTGACGCACGACGTGGTGCTCGACCCGCACGTAACGTGGGCGACGGCGCCGCTGGCAACCTTTTTGTTTCCCCTGATCGGCCTGTTCATGGCGCCGATCTACCCCGGCATCAACTCGGTCATGCTCAGCTCCCTGCCCAAGAACCAGCATTCAGCCATGACCGGCTTGCTGGTGATCTTCTCGGCCCTGGGCGGCACCACCGGTTCGCTGATCACCGGCTATGTGTTCGGCAATTTCAGCGGCCATTTCGCGTTTTACCTGACCCTGGTGCCGATCACCATCGTGCTGGTCACCTTGTTCTTCTTCAAGAGAGCCGTCGAAGACAGCCCGGAAGTGTTGCCGGAACTGGCGCATTAAGCAGTCGGGCAGCCAGATGCGTGGATTGCGACACGCACCTGGCTGCCAGCCAGCTGATGCCGCGCAGGCTTACTGCACACTCATTGCACATTCAGCGGTTCGGCTATCGTCAGCACCACCAGGAAGGTCAGGCAGGAGATGCCGGACAAAAAGGCAAACACGTCATTCCAGCCTCGGCCATCGAGCAGCATGCCCACGATCCAGGGCGCGGCAGCAGCGCCCAGCAAGCCCCCCATATTGACGACGGCGCTCGCTACCGGAAACTTTTCCTTTGTAACAAAGCTCATCGGATAGGCCAGATACGCCGAATATCCTATGCTCAGCGACATACCTGTCAGCAACAGCAACAGGCCGCACGCCGCGGGATTGGCCGGTGCATGGATCAGGAAGTACATCATGACGGCGGTCGATACGGCTGAAATCAGCATGCCCGGTTTGCGGCGCCTGGCGAACAGCCGGTCAGACAGCACGCCGCCGATGATGTTGCCGGCAATCGCACCGATCCAGGGACCGGCTGCCACCAACCCCATGTCCTGTACCGAAAACTGCTTGACCGTCAACAAATAGGTGGGTATCCATGCCAGCAACACACTGGAAATGCCGTACTGAAAGAAAAAGCCCAGTGCACAACCGATGATGTTCCACGATGTCACTACGCTGCGGGTGCTGTCCAGCACAGGCTCGCGGCGCACGCGTATCAGCCTGTCTATCCAGGGCATGGCTTGAACGGGCGCAGGCGCGCCGCCGCCAGTGTTGCGTTCCGCAATCAGGTCGCATTCTGCCTGGTTGACGTAGGCACTCTCGGAGGGCCGGTTGGCCACCAGCCCATACCATAGCAGCGACAGCAATACGCCGGGGATGGCAAACAGCATGAACACGGCGCGCCAGCCCCAGGCGCCCACGATGGCGGCGACCAGTATCGGTGTCATCACCGGCCCCAGCTTCACCGACGACTGGAAGATGCCGGAGGCGCTACCTTTCTCCGTCGATGGAAACCAGTGGTTGATGGTACTGGTCACGCCGATGGGCAACGGCCCTTCCGCTATGCCCAGGGCCACCCGGCCCAGCTTCAGGGAAAACAGCGACCCCGACAAACCGATGAAAAAGGTCGATAGCGAAGTCAAAATGATCGACAGGGAAAATAGTGTGCGCACGCCGAATCTCGATATCAGCCAGGCCGCCGGCAACTGCACCAGGCCATACGCGAGCAGAAACAGGCTGATCAAGGCGCCCGCCTCGGTGTTGCTCATCGGAAATTCCTTGCGCAGGAAAGGCAACACCAGCCCGAGATTGGCGCGGTCGGCAGAAATAATTGTGTAGATTACGAAAAACAGCATCGCAACGCACCAGCGAAAGCGCGTCGGCCGGGCATGCGCCCCGGCCGAGTCAGCGTGTCTTGGCATGACCGTCTCCTTCATTATTTTTATTTTTTTATTTTTTAATTCAGGTTCAGGCGCTGCAGGGTGTCTTCCAGGCCCAGTAGCTCGACCGTGCTGACGCCGTTGCGGATCCGCTCGCGGAATAACGCTTCCTTCTCTTCGCGGGCCAGCGCCAGCGCCAGCACTTCTTCCACGGCATGCTGGTCGACCACGACCAGCCCATCCTGGTCGCCGACGATGATGTCGCCCGGCGCGATATGCACGCCGCCTATGTTGACCGGCACATTCAAACAGCCCGGCTGGCTCTTGCTGGTGCCCTTGATCGACAGGCCGCGGCAAAACACGGGAAAGCCGGCATCGATCATGGCGGCGGCATCGCGCACGGCGCCGTTGATGACCAGCCCCGCCAAGCCGATCTTCAACGCCTGCTCGGTAAGCACATCGCCCCATAACCCCGCCTCGGCAAAGCCCTTGGCATCGACCACCAGCACGTCGCCCGGTTTGGCTTTCAGCAGCGCATAGTGCAGCATCAGGTTGTCGCCCGCGCGGGTATCGACAGTCAGGGCCGGGCCGCTGATGCGCATGCCGGGTGCGATCGGCTTGATGCCGCTGTCGAGCGCGCCTTGTGCCCGTTGGGCCTCATAAATGGTGGCGGCGCCGAGCAGGCTCAGGGCCTGGAGGCTGCCGTGCGAAACGATGGTATGCATATAAGGAGTCTCTTTACAGTGAAAAATGCCGAACAACCCTGCGTGCCGGGACGGCACATGCGATTCATGTTGTGGCTGAAAGCAGTTTCATATAAAGTGATTCGCATATCAAACATCGAATATTGATCCCTTATTCAATAAAAATGAACTTGCGGCAGATACGGTATTTTTGCGAAGTGGTGGCGGCCGGCAGCGCGGTGCATGCTGCCCAGCGTTTGCATGTGGCGCCGACCGCCATCAGCATGCAGCTGGCGCAACTGGAATCGCTGCTGGGAGGAGAGTTGTTCGACCGCTCGCGGCGGCCGATGGACTTGACCGCGCTGGGCAAGTTCTTTCATCCACGCGCCCAGGAATTATTGACGCAGGCCCAGCGCCTGGAAGATGAAACCAAGGGCATCGCCGCCGGCAGCCATGGCTGGCTGGGCGTGGCATTTGCGCGCACCTCGACATTCAGCATCCTGCCGCGCGCCATCCGCCGGTTTCGCGACGCCTATCCGCAAGTGCAGCTGGACTTGCTCGAGGCCGTCTCCGAATACCAGCCGGAGCAAATGCGCCAGGGACGCATCGATATCGGCATCTCGCGTTTCCTGGGCGATATCAAGGTACCCGCCGATTTGCATTACACGACCATCATGGACGATCCGCTGGTCGCGGCGCTACCCGTCAGCCATCCGCTGGCCCAGCGTTCATCGATCTGCCTGGCCGACTTCGCGACAGTGCCGTTCATCCTCTACCCCAAGGATATACACAGCCCGTTTGGCCAGCAGATGCTGGACATCCTCAGGCAAGCCGGCGTCACGCCAGTCATCGCCTATTCCGCGATGGAGATTTACACCACACTGTCGCTGATAGGCGGCGGCCTGGGCGGCACGCTGGTCGCGCGCTCCATCTCGGAAAACAAACGGCCGGACGTGGCCTTTGTGCCCGTCTCCGATATCCGCACGACCACCACCCTGGTGGCGATTACACGCCCCGATGAAGATAACAAGCTGGTGACGGCGTTTCTCGAAATCCTGGCTAGCAGTGTTCAGCAATAAGGTTTAAAAACAAGGATTCAACCATAAGGATTCAGCCATAACTCTCTACAATAAAGCTCACAATAGGCAGTGCGTCACGGGCAGGCGCAAGCACATTGGACGCACGTCGCAAGCAAATATCTCGCAGACGCGCATGTCGCAGACGCGCATGTCGCAGACGCGCATGTCGCCAATGCGCATATCGCAAACACCGCCATGCGTGCGCGGCATGCCTGCCCGGATCAACGCCATCCCTCTGCCCCGCCCGGCTGAAAACTGCCTGCATACCCGCTCTGCTGTTCAAGCAGTCAAAACAGACTCAGCTGCCCCTCGCTGCCCGCTTTGGCGCGTGCTCCCAGCGGCGGCACCATCAGCGGACGGCGGAACTGGCTGTTGTCGAGCTGCTTGAAGCGGCCGCCCTTGCCGTGCAGCCCCAGCCGGTGCACGGCCTTTTCAAAGCGCTGGCGTATCAAATCGGCCCAGATACCCTCGCCCTGCATGCGCGCGCCAAAGCTGCTGTCGTAATCCTTGCCGCCACGCATCTCACGCACCCGGTTCATGACCCGCTGGGCCCGTTCGGGAAAGTGCGTTTGCAGCCATTGCTGGAATAGCGGATTGACTTCCCAGGGCAAACGCAGCACCACGTAATGGGCGTGGATGGCGCCCGCATCGCGCACGGCTTCCAGCAGTTTTTCAATTTCCGGCTCCGTCACGAAAGGGATGATGGGCGCAATGCTGACACCGACGGGAATGCCCGCGTCCGTCAAGGTGCGGATGGTGCGCAGCCGCCGCGCCGGGGCCGCCGCGCGCGGCTCCAGCGTACGCGCAATCGCCGGGTCCAGGGTGGTCATGGTGATGGCGACGGCCGCCAGGCGCTTGGCCGCCATCGGCGCCAGCAAATCGATATCGCGTTCGATCAGGGACGACTTGGTGATCAGGGCCACCGGATGCGCACATTCATCGAGCACTTCCAGCACCCTGCGCGTGAGCCGCCACTCGCGCTCGCAGGGCTGGTAAGCGTCTGTGTTGACGCCCAGCGCGATCGATTCCGGAACATAGCCTGGCTTGGCCAGCTCGCGCCGCAGCAGCTCGGGCGCATTCTCCTTGGCGAAAAGCTTGCTTTCAAAGTCCAGCCCCGGCGACAGGCCCAGGTAGCTATGGGTCGGCCTGGCGAAGCAATAAATACAGCCATGCTCGCAGCCACGGTAAGGATTGAGCGACACACTGAACGGCAAATCAGGCGAAGCGTTGCGCGTCAGGATGGTGCGCGCCTGCTCGGCCGTGACTTGCGTCTTCCAGGCGGCCGCTGCGGATTCAGGCGCTTGTCCATCGTCATCCAGCAAACCCCAGCCATCGTCGAAACCGTCCCGCGCATGGACTTCATAGCGGCCCTGCAGATTGGAGATGGCGCCACGCCCCTTGCGCGCCTTGAGCGATGGCGGCGGCAACATGACTTGTCCGGCATCGTAGTCATCGTGCTCTGGAAGGAATGCTTTCATGAACGGCCTCATTTACTGTATATCCATACAGTATACTATGCCGTTGTCAACGCAAGATCAAGGACTGTTCTTCAGCGTTTTATTTGATGTATATCATCTGGAAAACTAACGTCAAGCGGCTTGGGCCTGACGCAGCAAGGACCTGCCGCAAAATTGCTCCATCTGTTCAATTGCGGCCATTGCCGCCGCGTCGGACAAGCCGATGCCGAATGGATAGGCGCCGGCCCTGGTGTGGAACATCAGTCTTGCACCGCCCAGTGTCACCTCTTCTTTGTCAGCCTTGGGACGCAAGAAAATATGCTTGCCGGAAATTATCGCATGCTCTCCAGCGCAAGATAGGGTCGTGGGTATTGATCGCGATGGAACGTCAAGTATTGTCGATAGCAGGCGTGACATAGCTCAACTGCTGCGCCACAAAACCGTCAAACGCATCGATCAGGGGAACAAAGCGGGCTTCCTCATGCTCCAACTGCATCAGGGCATAACAAGTCGCTTCCAGGGTTGATAGCTGGTCCGGCGCATGCGCCTTGCGGATCAAATAGTGCGAAGCGGGCGTATCGCGCAGGGGCAGGCGCGGCAAGCGCTGCAGTTGGGGGTTCAGGTACAGCATCTTGCGGCTCTTGCGCCAGGTGGCGTCCAGCACGACAAGGCGCAATTGCGACAAGTCGTCCAGCACGGCAGGGTCGAGGTCGGGTGGCGGTGCGATGCCCAGGGAACGGTCGCCCGGGGTATCGGGATACAGCAAGACGTTGTACTTGCCTGCGAGCAAGGTATCAAGCTCGTTGGAGGCGAAACTTTCGCCGGTCAGCAAACGGCTGTTGGGCAGGCTCAGGTGCAGCAAACGGGCACTGCCTTTGGCATTGCGTACTTCCAACGGGTGCTGCAGGATCAGCACGTCCACCGTGTGTTGCACGGGAGCTATCCAGCGGCAAATGCAGCTGGAGACGGCGCGCAGGCAGGCTGGGCAGCGTGGACGTTTATTCGGGTCAGGGGTCATGCTGGTGGTCATGGCAGGGCGCTTGCGGTATTTTTAAGCCGCGATTGTAGCGCCCGCACCATGCCGGGGGAGCGTCTCTGCCATTTAAATCTGTCGCAAATCTGCCGCTTAAGCGGGCGATTAAAACTCTTCCCACTCGTCGGCACCGGAAACGACGGGCGCTTTGGCTTTGCGGACACGGGCCGTATCGAGC
Source organism: Janthinobacterium sp. Mn2066 (assembly GCF_049319705.1). Lineage (NCBI taxonomy): Bacteria > Pseudomonadati > Pseudomonadota > Betaproteobacteria > Burkholderiales > Oxalobacteraceae > Janthinobacterium > Janthinobacterium sp. Mn2066. The sequence goes on from NZ_JBMOUF010000004.1 coordinate 236,148, forward strand.
TTCGTCACCGTTGCCTGGGGAGCGGGCACGGCGGGCCGCGCAGGCACAGCAGTGCGCGCGACATGGCGTACCTGCGCCTGTGCGGCATCAAGCTTGAACAGTCCCACCACCTCGGCCAGGCGCGCCGATTGTTCCTGCATCGCCTCGGCCGCTGCGGCCGCCTGTTCGACCAGGGCCGCGTTTTGCTGCGTCACCTGGTCCATCTGGCCTATGGCCTGGTTGACCTGTTCGATACCGGCCCGCTGCTCATCGCTGGCGTCCGTGATTTCATTCATGATCTGCGTCACATGGTTGATGCTTTGTACGATCTCGTCCATGGTGTGGCCTGCCTTGTCCACCAGTTGCGAACCCGTTTCGACTTTTTGCACGGAATCGTTGATCAAATCCTTGATTTCCTTGGCGGCCTGGCTTGACCGTTGCGCCAGGTTGCGCACTTCCGTTGCCACCACGGCGAAGCCACGCCCCTGCTCGCCCGCGCGCGCCGCTTCGACGGCTGCGTTCAGCGCGAGGATATTGGTCTGGAAGGCAATCGCATCGATCACGCTGATGATGTCGACGATCTTGCGCGAGGAATCATTGATGGACCCCATGGTGCTGACCACGTCCGAGACCACCGCGCCACCTTTGCTGGCGATGCTGGCCGCGTCGATGGCCAGCTGGTTGGCGCTGCGGGCATTCTCGGCATTGCGTATCACGGTGGAGGTCAGCTCTTCCATGGACGAAGCCGTCTCTTCCAGCGAACTGGCCTGCTCTTCCGTGCGCGACGACAAGTCCAGATTGCCGGCGGCGATTTCGCCGGACGCCGTGCTGATGGAATCGGTGCCCGCCCGCACCTGGCCAACGATGCTGACCAGCTTATCGTTCATGTTTTTCAGCGCGTGCATCAATTGCCCCGTTTCATCGCGGCTTGACACTTCGATCTGGCTGGTCAAATCACCCGTCGCCACCGCTTCGGCCACCTGCACGGCCCGCGTGATGGGGCGCGTGATCGAGCGCGTGATCCAGTAAGCGCAAGCAATGCCCAGCAAAATGGCCGCCACGCCCAGCGAGACCAGCAGCAAGCGGCCACTTTCGTAGCGCGCGCGGATCTGCTCGGCGGTCACGTCCAGCAAGCGCGTTTCCAGCATGGCCAGCTTGTTCAAGGCGCCCAGATACACATCGCGCTTGAGCGCCATGTCACCGTCAAACAATTGCTTGCCCAGCGCCAGGTCGCCCGCACTCTTGGCCTTGAAGACATTCTTGCGCACTTCGGTGTAGGCCTTGCGCGCCGCCAGGACTTCCTGGTACAAGGCTTTTTCTTCCGCGTTCAGCTGGCTTTTTCCGATATCGTCCTGGATTTCCGTCGCCCTGGCGGAGGAAGCCGTCATTTCTTTTTCGAATTGTTTTTGATCTTCGGGATCGGTGACTTTCCAGGCGGCCACGGTGCGCGCCGCATTGACTTCAATCACCTTGGTCCACTCGCTGATCAGGCGCTCATTGCGTACCTTGACGGTGATCAGCTCATCCGTTTCCCGGCTGGCGCCCTGCATCTGCACGATGCCGACCACGGTAAGGGTAATCAGGAGCAAGAGTACGGCGGCAAAACCACCGCCCAGGCGCACGCCAATCTTGAGGTTTTTCATCTGCGTGATCCCTATCTGAAAGAAAGAAACAAAAACACCACAAGGCAAAAACTGCCCTGCCGTCGATTGTGAGCGCATCAGATAGGCATTGCAAGAAAGGACATGCAGAAAAGCAACAGCGTGGAATAGCAGCCAGGCCAGCCGCCACCCTTAGTTTTGCTTGACGTAAATCAGCTTGGAAGTATCGAAACCCAGGCTCTGCGCCTTGGCGATCAGGCGCTGCTGCAGGGCAGCATCCATGGTGGGCGTGCGCGACAGCAGCCAGAAATAGGACTTGTCCGGACCGCTGACCATCGAATAACTGTACTCTTGCTGGTCCAGGTCGAACACGATGTAGGAGCCATAGAAGGGGCCGAAAAACGACACTTTCAAGTAGCCTGCATCTTTCTTGTCGACAAAGTACGCCTTGCCATCGGCCTCTTTCCAGGTCTTGCTGCCATCGTCATACCCGCGGTTGACCACCTTCAGGCCACCATCCTGGCGCACGCTGTAATCGGCCGTCACATGGCTCAGTCCGCGTTCGAAGGAATGGTCGAGGCGCGCGATTTCATACCACTTGCCCAGATACCTGGTGGTGTCGAAGTGACTGACAGGATCGATATTATCGGGCCGCCCCACGCAGCCGCCCAGTAACACCAGGCTCAGGAACAGCAGCTTTTTCATGACCATCTCCGGCTTGTTTGACTGGCAATTATAGAGGATCAATCGTGTCCGCTGGCCGTCCCCAGCATTTCATCGAGCTGCGCCAGGGTGCCCTGGTCCTTGACGACGGCGCGCAGCCAGACGTGCAGCGGCATTTCGCCCCAGCTGGCAGCCTTGTCGGCCAGGTAGGCGACGGGGCTGTGCGGCTCGGTGCGGCGGAAGAAATCGGCCACCTGGCGCAACTGGGCCAGCGCCTGGTGCCGCTGCGCGATGGCGCCCGCACCGCCTGCGACGGCGCCAGGCGCGGCGCCGGGCAGTTCATCTATTTGCAGCACGGGCGATATAAAATGGATGGCGTTTTCCAGCGCTTCGCGGGCGGCGCGAAAACTCGGGCCATCGGCGCCCAGGCGCGCATCGACGCAGCGTTCCAGCGCCAGCAGCGACTGCATGCAATAGCGCGCGTCAGCCAGCAAGCCATCGGTATAGGCGCGCGTATTGCGCTGGCGCGCCGTCTCCATCTGCGCCAGGGTCGCGCCTTCGTCGTGGCGCGCCTCGCCCCAGCCTTCCGACGCGGCTTGCGCCTGGCTGGCCGCTGCGCGCTGGCGGGCGGCATCAAAATCCTGCAGCGAAAACCGGCCTTCAGTTCCATCGGTCAGGGGGATCTCGCGCACCAGTTGCGGCGTGCGCGTCAACAGCCAGAACAGGTTGCCGATGCGCTGTTCCTGGTCGCCCTCTTCGGCCAGCGGAAACAGGCCGTCCCAGTATTGTTCGCACAAGCCGGCCAGCAAGGCGTAGCCATCGCCCAGGCCGCGAAAGTGGCGCGTCCGCGCATGCGCCTCGGCCAGCCAGACAGCCACCCGCAAATCCTTGCTGTGCGAGGCGATCAGCTGCTCGCAGCGCGTGGCCACGAAGGGCCAGTCAGCCTCCTTCAGCGCCACCACCCATTCGCCCTGCTCCAGGCTGGGGTCATCGTGCTGGCGCGCGCGGGCGACCGCATCGAGCTCCTGGCTGAAACTGATGTCCTCGCCACAAGGATGCACCGCGCTGACGGGCAACAGCAACTGATCGAGATTGAACATGGGTTCTCCGTTCGCTTATTTGATCGTGTATTTGAACTGGCCCGACTTACTGGCGCCCACGCGGATGCTGGCAACCGGCGCGCCGCCGGCCATGCGCGTCAATACCGCTTCGGCAATCTCGGGCAGCACGCTGCCGTTGAGGATCTGGTCCACATTGCGGGCGCCCGAATCGACTTCAGTGCAGCGCGCCAGCACCGCCTCGACCAGGGCTTCGTCATGACTGAATTGGGCCTGGTGGTTGTGCGCGATGCGCTGGCCGATACGGGCCAGTTTCAGGGTGATGATGCGGGCCAGCACCGCATCGTTGAGGGGATAAAAAGGCAGTACTTTCAAGCGGCCCAGCAAGGCTGGCTTGAAATGCCTGACCAGTTGCGGGCGCACCAGCTCTTCCAGCGCCTGCGGCGTGGGCAGGTTCTCGGCCGGCTGGTTCAGGCAGGCGGCCATCATCGCCGCAGACCCGAGGTTCGAGGTGGCGATGATGACGGTGTTGCGGAAGTCGATTTCGCGTCCCTCGGCGTCATCGAGCACGCCCTTGTCGAATACCTGGAAAAACAGTTCCAGCACATCGGGATGGGCTTTTTCGGCCTCGTCCAGCAGCACCACGCTATACGGCTGGCGCCGCACGGCCTCGGTCAGCACGCCGCCCTCGCCATAACCGACATAACCGGGCGGCGAGCCTTTCAGGCCAGCCACGCTGTGCGCTTCCTGGTATTCGCTCATGTTAATCGTGATCAGCTTGCGCTCGCCGCCATACAGCAGCTCGGCCAGCGCCAGCGCCGTCTCCGTCTTGCCGGTGCCCGACGGCCCGGTAAACAAAAACACGGCTTGCGGCTTGTTCGGATCATCGAGGCTGGCGCGCGCCGTGCGCACGCGCTGCGCAATCGCCTCCATCACATGATCCTGCCCGAGGATGCGCTCGCGCAGCGCCGCACCCAGGGTCAGCACGGTACGGATGTCATCCCTGACCATCTTGCCCAGCGGGATACCGGTCCAGCCGGCGACGATGCCGGCCACCACCTGTGCATCGACTTCCAGCGGCGCCAGCGGCGACTCGCCCTGCAAGCCGGCCAGTTCCTCTTTCAGCGCCAGCAAACGCGATGCGCCGTCTTCACCGGGCCGCTCACCCTGCAGCCCGCTGCGCAAGCCGGCAATCTGCGCCACCAGTGATTTTTCACGCTCCCAGCGCTGCGCCAGCGCCGCCACCGTAGCCTGCCCCTGTTCACGCTCGCCGCGCAGCACAGTGAGTCGAACGGCAGCACCACGGCTGTCGCCATCGAGCTGCTCGCGTTCCAGTGCGGCGATTTCCGTGACCACCCGGTCAAGCTGGCGACTGGCGTTTTCCAGCTGGGCCGGCGTGGCGCTCTGGCCCAGCGCCACCTTGGCGCAGGCCGTATCGAGCACGCTGATGGCCTTGTCGGGCAACTGGCGCCCGCTGATATAGCGGTGCGACAGCCGCACGGCATCGGTAATGGCCTCATCGCGCACGCGCAGATTGAAATGACGCTCCATCAGCGGCGCCATGGCGCGCAGCATGGCGCAGGCGATGTCTTCGCTCGGCTCTTCCACCTTGACGACCTGGAAACGGCGCGCCAGCGCCGCATCCTTTTCAAAGTACTTTTTGTATTCACTCCAGGTGGTGGCCGCGATGGTGCGCAGCGCGCCGCGCGCCAGCGCAGGTTTCAACAGGTTGGCCGCATCGTTCTGCCCCGCCTGGCCGCCCGCGCCTATCATGGTATGCGCCTCGTCGATAAAGAGGATGATGGCATGCGGGCTTTTCGCCACTTCATCGATGACGTTTTTCAAGCGGCTTTCAAACTCGCCCTTGACGCTGGCGCCGGCCTGCAGCAATCCCATGTCCAGGGTGTGGATGTGCGCCCCCTGCAGCACTTCAGGCACGTCGCCGGCGGCGATGCGCAAGGCCAGTCCTTCCACCACGGCCGTCTTGCCCACGCCCGCCTCGCCCGTCAGGATGGGATTGTTCTGGCGCCGGCGCAGCAGGATATCGACCGCCTGGCGGATTTCATTTTCGCGCCCGATCACGGGATCGAGCTTGCCATCGCGCGCCAGCTGCGTCAGGTCGGTGGTGAACTGGTCCAGCGCCGGCGTCTTCGCGGCCAGCGCCGTGACGCCATCGACCGGCGTTACGGGTTCCTCCTCTGCAGACGGCGTATCTTCATCGGACCCTGCCGTCAGCTTGTCGGGATAATGCTTCAGTTGTTCCACGCTGAAGCGGGCAAACAGTTTGGAACTGCGGTATGCCAGCTGCGACAGTTCCGGCTCCGTCAGCAACGCCAGCAGCAGGTGGCGGCTGCGGATCGCGGCTGGCTGCATCGTGCCCAGCGAGGCGATCAGCCAGGCGTGTTCGAACAGCAGCGGCAGGTGCGGCGAAAACACGGGCGTGCGCGCGCTGCCCGTCTTGAAGCCGCCGATCTCGCGGCGCAAATCGGCCTCCAGCGCGGACAGGCTGATTTCGCTGCGGCGTGCAATCACGACGAAATCGCTGCGTTCCTGCTCCAGCAAGGCCAGGAACAGGTGTTCCAGGTCGACTTCATACTGGCCCAGCCCCACGCAGATGGATGCGGCGCGCGTGGCGGCCGTGCGCAAAGTGTCATTCAGTTTGGCGATCAGGGTCTTGAGGTTGGCGCTCATGCGGAAACTCCCTTGCGGTTGATCGAATAGCGCAGCGACGATGGCTGCAGCACGGCGTCGAAATTGACGGCTTCGCAGGCGGGAAAGACGGCCAGCGTACCGCTGATGACAAAGCTGACCCGGTTGATCGACCCCGCTTCGCGCTCCAGGCGCGCGCGCACATTGCGCAGGCGCGGCTCATGGCGTTCGATGGCCGCCTTTAAGGCGGCGCAGATGCGGGTCCGGTCATCGCTGCTGGACAGGCACATGCCGGCAAAATCGATCAAGCCATAATTGACGATGGAGGCGGCGCATTCCGGATAATCGTCAAGCGCGCCGGCCGGCAGCGCCACGCGGGTGTTGAGCAATTCTTCGAGGTCGCGCGCCACGGCGTCCTTCAACTGCTCCAGCGACAGCCGCGTCACCACGCCGGCCGGGCCCAGGCCGCCCGCCAGGGCATCCTCTCCCATCAGGCGGTCAAACAGTCCCGGCACATAAGTATTCATGGATGGACCCGAAAAAAAAGCGCGGCCCGTGGCAGGCAATTCTCCACGGGCCGCGCCGCAACATCAAGCCACGCGGTTGGCGGCCAGGTCCCAGCCACCGGAGGTATTGCCGCCGGCGCCGCCCGTTACTTTTTGCTGCGTGTATTTCCACTTCACTTTCGAGAACTTGAAGCCCACGTGCTCGCCCAGGATGTCGCCTTCTTCCACGTTCGGCGTGACGGCGCCGATCAGCACATTCTCGATCTCGATTTCAAAATACTTGACGCGCTCGCCCTGGCCATCGGCGCGCATGAATTCGAAGCGCGCCTTGGGGATGGTCTTGCCGGCCGAGCAGGTCTGCAGCAGCACCGGCGAGGCCAGGTCGGCCAGCTTCGAGATCACGATATCCTTGTGCTCGCAGCGTTCGGCCGTGTGGCCGCCGCCCGTCGACGCCGTGGCCGACTTCGGCTGTTCCACGCTCCAACTGACCGATTTGCACTCGATCCAGTCCTTGTGCTTGTCATCGGTCGATTCGCCCTTGATACCGTCTATCTGCAGATATACATCGATTGCCATGTTGTGCTCCTCTGGTTGAAAGATGATCCCGGGGGATCAGGAATTGGTCGACTTCGGCAACTCCGCGACCAGTCGGAGCGAAACGGATAGTTCATCGAGCTGGAAATGCGGCCGCAGGAAAGACACGGCGCGGTACACGCCAGGCCGGCCCGGCACTTCATGCACCTGCACCGACGCTTCGCGCAGCGGGAACTGGGCCTTCTGTTCCTGGCTGGCGTTATCGTCGAGCAGCACGTAGGTCATCAGCCAGCGGTTCAGAAAATCTTCCACGTTCGACGCGGCGGCAAAGCTGCCGATCTTGTCGCGCATCATGGCCTTCATGTAGTGGGCGATGCGCGAGACGGCGAAGATATATTGCAGCTGCGACGACAGCACCGCGTTGGCATTGGCCGCGTCCGTGTTGTACTTGCGGCTTTTTTGCGCCGACTGCGCGCCGAAAAAGGCCGCATACGCCGTGTTCTTGCAGTGCACCAGCGAGATAAAGCCCAGGTCGGACAATTCCTTTTCGCGCCGGTCGGTAATCGCCACTTCGGCCGGGCACTTCAGGGCCACGTCGCCTTCGTCCGTCTTGAAGGTATGCGTGGGCAAGTCGTCCACCAGGCCGCCGCCTTCCACGCCACGGATGGCGGCGCACCAGCCATAGTCGGCAAACGCACGCGTCAGCTTGCTGCCGAAGGCATAGGCGGCGTTACACCACAGGTATTTGTGGTGGTCGCTGCCGTCGACTTCCTCGACAAAGTTAAAGCCTTCGACGGTGGTGCCGTCGGCCGGGTTGAATGGCAGGCGGCCCAGGAAGCGGGGCAAGGTCAGGCCCACGTAGCGCGAGTCTTCCGATTCGCGGAAGGCTTTCCATTTGATGTATTCAATGGTGTCGAACACCTTGGCCAGGTCGCGCGGCTTGCCCAGGTCGCCGTAGCTTTCCAGGCCAAACAGTTCGGGCGCGGCCGAGGAGATAAACGGCGCGTGGGCGGCAGCGGCGATATGCGACATCTGGTCGACAAAATACATGTCTTCGGGCTGGCGCGAGATGGCAAAGTCGCCCAGCAACGCCGCAAACGGCGCCCCGCCGAAGGTGCCGAATTCCTCTTCGTAGATCTTCTTGAACATGCAGCTCTGGTCGAATTCCAGCGCGGCCTGGAAATCCTTCACCAGCTCGCGCTTGGTGGCGTTGAACATGCGGATCTGCAGCCGCGTGCCCGTCTCGGAATTGCGCACCAGGTAATGCAGGCCCGTCCAGCTTTGCTCCAGCTGCTGGAACGGCGCCGCATGCATCACTTCACTGAGCTGCGCCGAAATGAGCCGGTCGATTTCCGCCACCCGCGCATCGATCGTGGCCGACAGGCTGTTCGACATCAGCACCGTGCCATCGAGCACTTGCGCCACCAGTTCCGAGATCAGGTCGCGCGCGCGCGCATGTTCGGCGCCGGACTTGGCGACCCGGCTTTGCTCGACGATCTGGTCCAGCAAATCGGTGCTGCCGGAAACGGCAGCGGCGGCGGGTGCGACTGCATTCAATTCTGCCTGGGCGTTCATCTCAATCCTCCTGCGCAGGCAGCAAAGGCTGCAAGGTGGCCAGGCTGTCGGTGTTGTTGAGCACCTCCGTCAGCAAGTCTTCCAGTTTGTCGTTGCCGGCCAGCTTGTTGCGCAGGTCGGCCAGCTTGGTGCGCGCTTCCAGTAGTTTGCGCAGCGGCGCGACCTGCTGCACCACCGATTCGGGGCGGAAGTCGGCCATCGTGCGAAAGTGCAGCTCCACCGGGAAATTACCGCCTGCCGCGCTGAGGCGATTCTGCACGGCGAAACGGGCCACCGGTTCGACGCCAGCGAGCACTTCATCGAAGTTATCGCGGTCGATGGCGACGAACTTGCGGTCTTTCAGGCGTTTTTTCCCGCTGTCCGGATTGCCGCCGAAGTCGCCCAGCACCCCCACCACAAAAGGTAATTCCTTGTTTTCAATCGCGTCGCCGATTTCGACGTCATACGTCATTTGCACGCGCGGCGCACGGATTTTTTGCAGGCGCTTCTGCACACTTTCAGACTTGGGCATATGGTTTCCTTCGCAGAGTAGATAGGGAGGGCGCCGTTTATTTCAGGCCGCTGAACGGGTCGGCCGCACCCTGGGTGGGCGCACCCTTTGCCGCCGGCGCGGCCGCGGCCGGACGCCTGGCTGCCGGCGCCGGCGGCCGCTTGGCCACTGGCAGCAACACGTCTTCGCCGATGCTGGCGCGCAGCAGCTTGGCCAGTTCCTGCGCTTCCGAACGCAGCGAGCCATTCAGATTGTTTTGCCGCGACAGGTCGGCCAGCGCCTTGCCTGACAGGCGCAGGCCACTGACGGCGACGATGCTGTTGGCAACCTTGTCCTCGGGATCGCGCTCCAGCACTTCCAGCGCATCGACGATGGCGTCGCCGTAGTGGGCGCGGTCAAACTTCATTTGCGCCATCTGCAGCCACGGCGCCTTATCCGACGGATACGCCGTGCCGCTGCCTTTGAGCAGGAGCAGCGCCCTGTCGTACTGGCCGGCCTTGGCCGCGGCATCGGCTTCGTTCAGCAGTTGCGCCAGCGTCGGCACGGGAGCAGGCTTGGGCGCCTGCTGTTCCGGCGTGGTACAGGCCGTCAGCACCAGGGCGCCGGCCAGGCAGGCAAGCTGGGGCAATGTCCGGATCATGCTGGGGGTCGAGCGGGCGACTGGCTTCATCTGTGCATTCCTTCACGTGGGGGACGCTTCCGCTAGGAAAGATGGGCCGCGTCGTGGTGAGGGCCATTATTAACTGCACTGATTTTTGCCAAGTTGAGGATGATCAGCAAAGAAGAAGTTCCACTCAGCAGCGCAATCTATGTAGAACAAACCTGATCTGGCGCAGTAATAGCAAGGATCGCAGGCGGCTTTTGCGTCAGCGCAAGTAGCGTGTAGTGGCATGCGATTAAATGGCAGCACGACTTTCTTTCCGCAAAGGCCACGCCGCCATGTCTGTTTTCCACCGTTCCCGCTGGGCGATCTGCAGCGCCATCCTGGGCATTTCCCTGCTGCTGGCCGGCTGCGCGGGCGGCGCCATCGGCAGCCTGGCCAACGCGGCGCTGCAAATGACGGGCATCAGCAAACCGCCGCCACCGGAACTGCCGGATGCGCAAAAGCCGCCGCGCACGGTCAGCATCCGCCTGCATGCGGGCCAGCGCCTGAACACGGACCCGCAAGGCCGGCCGCTGGCGCTGGTGGCGCGCATTTACAAACTGCGCCAGAAGAGCACGTTCGAACAAGCGCCGTATGACAGCTTTCTCGATGCGGAAAAAGAAAAGCAGGCCCTGGGCGCCGACCTGATGGAAGTCAAGGAAGTGCTGCTGGTGCCGGGCCAGCGCTACGAAGTCCAGGAAAAAGTCAGCAAGGAAGCGTATTTCATCGGCGTGGTGGCGCTGTTCCGCGCACCTGCCCCGCAGCGCTGGCGCGCCACCTTCGGCGCGGCCGAAGCGGAACGCAGCGGCATCACCGTGGGCCTGCATGCCTGCGCCATCAGTAGCGATGGCACACCGTTGTCGGCCCTGCGCTGTGAATAAACCGTCATCCAAGGAGAACAGCATGAGCATGGCAGCGAAAGTCCTGTGGGGCGAGGGCCTGTTTCTACGGCCCCAGCATTTCCAGCGCCAGGACCAGTATCACGAAGCGCGGCTGCACCATACGGCCAGTGCCCTGCACCCGTATCTGTGGGGCGTGGCGCACATGGAATGGGATACCGAAGCACTCAAGACCAATACCTTGCGCCTGAACGCGCTGTCGGCGATTTTCCGCGACGGCGAAGTGTTCGACGCCGCCAGCGACGGTGCGCCGGGCGGCGACACCCTGCCGCCAGCGGTGGACCTGTCGGCGCTGCCGCCAGCGCTGCAGGAAGTGACGTATTACGCGGCGCTGCCGGTAGTCAACCGCGAAGGCGCAAATTACTCGCTGCAAAATGCGCCGCAAGCCGCCGAGGTGCAGGCCAACACGCGCTTCGTGCACGCCCTGCGCGCCACGCCCGACCTGTTTACCGAATCGGCCGTGGCCGAGGTGGCCTACCTGAAAAAAAACCTGCGCCTGATCCCCGACAGCGAGCCGCGCGGCTCCTACGATTGCCTGCCGCTGATCGCGCTGCGGCGCACGGTGTCGGGCGGCTTCGAAGCCGTGCCGTCGTTCATGCCGCCGATCCTGGCGATCGCCGGCGCGCCGCGCCTGTTTGGCTTGCTGGAGCGCCTGCTCGACGCGCTGCAGGCCAAGGTCGATGCGCTGCACGGCCACCACCGCGAACCGAGCCGCAACGTGATCGAATTCCGCTCGGGCGATGTGTCGTCATTCTGGCTGCTGCACACGATCAGCACGGCCGCCGCCGGCTTGATGCACTATGCGAGCCACCCTGCGCTGCACCCCGAGCGCCTGTACGAAGCGCTGCTGGCGCTGGCAGGCGGCCTGCTCAGTTACTCGCGCCACTACACCCTGGCCAGCCTGCCCGCCTACGACCATGCTCAGCCTGCCCCCTGCTTTGCGGCCATCGACGGCATCATCCGCGAGCTGGTCGACACGGTGATCTCGTCCAAGTATTTTTCCATCGCCCTGCTTGAAGACAAACCCTCGTATCACCTGGGCAAACTCGATTCGGGAAAGATCGACCAGCGCACCACTTTATATCTTGCCATCCGCGCCGCCATGCCGGCCATCGAACTGGTGGAAATCGTACCGCTGCGCGTAAAAGTGGGCGCGCCCGACGACGTGGACACATGCGTGCTGTCGGCCATGCCCGGCGTCAAACTGTCGCATGCGCCGCAAGTGCCGGCCGGCATCCGCGATCTGCAACTCGAACTGATCGCGGTGACGGCATGAGCCAGCTCATCGAACGGCGCGCCGCGCCATCGCTGCTGGGCGGGCGCGGTGCTCCCGCCAACGCCGCTACCACACGGCAAACCGGCAGCGCCCTGCTGGACCTGATGCATGAAGGTTTTTATATGCTGTTCATGCTCAAGCATGGTTCGGCGCCCGGCGACGAACAGGGCTTCATGGACAGGATCACGGCCTTCCTGGAAGACTTCAGCCGCGAGGCAAAAAAGATCCGCGCCGACGGCGACGATATCGAGGCGGCCAAATATGCGTTTTGCGCGGCCGTCGATGAAATCATCCTGGCCTCGCCCTTCGCCATCCGCAAGCAGTGGGAACGGCGTCCGCTGCAGTTGCTGATCTTTGGCGACCAGCTGGCCGGCGAACATTTTTTTGACCGCCTCGACGCCCTGCGCGGCAAGGGCGCCATGCGGGTGCAGGCGCTGCAGGTATTTCATATGTGTTTATTACTGGGCTTCCAGGGCAAATACGCCAGCGAGGGTAATGAAAAACTCAGCTACCTGACGGGCCGCCTGGGCGATGAAATCGCCCACATCAAGGGCAAGAGCCGTGGCTTCGCGCCACGCGCCGAACGCCCCGACCAGGTGATCAACAAGCGCCGCAGCGACGTGCCGCTGTGGGCCCTCACCAGCGTGTTTGCCCTGCTGGCCATCTGCGCCTACCTGGGCCTGAAAACCCATCTGACGGGCACCACGCAAGCCACCCTGGCCGCGTATGCCGACTTGGTGAAACTGGCCCCCAGCCCGGCGCACCTGACGATCACACTGCCGTAATTACTGTGCGATCCTGAACTCGATGCGCCGGTTGCGCGCCCGGCCATCGGCGGTGGTGTTGGCCGCCACCGGGCGGTCCGGGCCCTGGCCCGATGCGATCAGCATCTCCGGCGCGATGCCCTTCGCCGCCAGGTAGGTGCGCACGGCTTCGGCGCGCGCCTGGCTCAGGGCCAGGTTGCTGGTGCGCAGGCCGGTATTGTCCGTGTGGCCGATCACTTCCACCTTGCGTCCTTTCAGCGTTTGCATCACGGCCGCCATCTCGTCGAGAATGGCCAGTCCCGCCGGCGTGATGCTGGCCTGGCCAACATCAAATTCCACGATGCGCTTGTCGAGCGCCGTATCGAGCAGCCCCTGCTCCGAGGCCCTGACCCGCAAGCCATTGTTGACGACGTAGGTGGGATTGAGGCTGGTGGCGATGTCGCTGGCGATCTGCTGGCGCTGCGCTTCGTTGGCAACCTCACCGCGCACGCTGACGTTGCTGCCGGCAATGCTGATCTGCCCGCGCGAAATCAGTTTCAGATTGGGCGTGATCAGCTTTTGCACGTAGGCGTTCCAGTTGGCCGGCACGGCCACGTTGCCGATGGCGATCTGGTCGACCACCCGCTCAACGCCATACAGTTCGCGCAGGCGCGCCAGCACGGCCGCCTTGGCGGCTTCGTCGGCCAGGGTGCCGGTGACCAGGATCTGCCCCGGCAAGGGCGTGACGGGCGCCGGCGCCTGGTTCTGCGCCTGGGCCAGGGGAAGAGACAAAAGCAGGGGAAAGAATAGGGATTTCATCGTCATCCTTCAGGCAAAAGCATCCATGAACATGGCGCAGGCCGAGCGCAGCGACAGCTGCTCCTGCTGCAAACAGGACGACAAGCGGCGCAGGGCCGCATCCTGCTCCAACTGTCCATCGACCCAGTCCAGCTGGTCAAACACGATCAGGCGTTCACTGGCCGCCTGCGGGTCGATCAGCGCGCGCAGGGTATGCGGATCGGCGCCGCAAAAACCGATCACCAGCACCGGCGCTTCATCGACATGGGCGAAAAACAGCGCCAGCTCGAACTCGGCCTGGCGCAAAAAGGGCGTGACCAGGTGCAGCCAGAAACTGGCGACGACTTCGCGCTGGCGTGCGTCGCGCGGCAGCGGCAGCACCAGGCTTTTTTCCAGGCACGGACGGCCGCTCATGCTGTTACTGCGCACGGGCCGCAGCAGCAGCCCCAGTCCCAGCAACAGTTCGCGCACCGTCACGGGAAAGGCGGGCGACGCCAGCATGGCCTGCAATGCATGCAGCGTATGCGTTTGCAAAAAGCCGGCCAGCTGCGCCGCGTGGCAGGCGGCGCCGGGATCGATTTCCAGCACATTGCCGGCCAGCGCCAGCAGCGCCGGCCCCGGTTCGGCGCTGGCCAGGATGCCGGCCGACAGGCGTTCGCAACTGTTCCACAGGGGCGCCAGCACCAGCGGGCTGCACACCACGAAACTGTCGGCGTCATCGATTTCCAGCGCGCTCATGGCCATGAAGGGAAAGCGGCGCTGCGACTGGTCGCTGCCCGCTTCGATGCGCCCGGCGATGGCGCGCCGGCTGCGCGTGCCGACAAAGGCAAAGCGCAGCGGCGGCAAGGCGTCGTAATTGAGTTTCCAGCGCGGCGCGGCCGTCAGCGCATTCATCACTTGCGCCAGCCAGTCGTCCAGCAACTGCACCAGCGCGTGGTTGTCGGCCGCCTTGATGAAATCGCCGCGCGCGGGAATCTTGCCAAAGTAACCGAGACGCACCTGCTGCGGCGGGCGCGTCATTTCGCCTCCCCTGCCGCAGCGACGGCGATGGCCGGTGCAGCCGCAGGCGCAGGGGCGCCGCCGACGATGGTTTCCGGCAGCTTCATGCCGCGAAAGCCCTGTTCCTGCAGCGCCGTATCAGCCCCGCCATTGGCGCCCGCGCCGGTGGTTTCGGCGCTGCTGGTAATTTTCAGATCCAGCGCCACGGCCACCTCGCCGCGCGACCAGCGCAATTCAAACACGCCGCCCTCCTTGCGCTTCTTGGCGGCTGCATCGATCATGCGCTTCAGGCCAAACTGGCCCGGTTCGTTGAACAGTTCCACCGTGCGCCCGTCGAAGGTGACGGCCGTAATGCGCGCCCCGGCCGCGCCCTGCGGACTCGGATGCACCATATTCGTCCACTGCGCCGGCGTGTTGCGGTAGCGTAGCTGCTGGCCGTCGACTTCAACCGTATATTCCAGCGTGCCGGGTGCTGGCGACGGCAGGATCTGGAACACGGTTTGCGCGGCGCCCGAGGTGCTTGCCACGCCGCCCGCGCCCAGCGGCGCTATCCAGCCGGGAAAACGCGCCACCATCTGCGGCGACAGGTTGATGCCCATGTCGGCCCAGGTGCGCGGCGCCAGCATGTCGCCGCGCCGCACCACCAGGGGGCCCATCGAGGTCGTGACGAATTTCGCCACCAGCCCTTCGGGGCCGAAGAACTGGCCGATTTCCAGGTTGCTGGCCTCGATGCGCGCCGTGGGCGCAAACGGATATTTGTTGGCCAGCGAGCGCTGGAACGGTTCATACACCTGCGCCGTCCAGGTCTTGTTCACTTCCAGTTCGGCCGGCGCCACGATGACGGCAAAGGTCTGCGTCAGCGGGCGCACCAGGATCGGACGGATGGCCAGCTTTTGTCCGTCGCTCATGCCCGTCAACATCTGTTCATCGACCAGTTTCAAGGCATCGGCCAGTTCCGAACCAGTGCCTTCCAGGGTCTGCTGCATGAACTGCTTGGCGCCGGGTCCCGCATCGCCCTGGTTTTTCAGCTGGTTCAAGCGGCTGCGCAGTTTCGACAGCGCTTCCAGGTAAGCACGCATCAGGGACGCATCCTGCCCCTGCGCCGCGACCAGCTTGCCCACGCCGGCAAATTCGCGGCCCACCGGTCCCGTCGGTTTATCCAAGCGGGCCGGATCGAGCTGCGCGTTCAGGCCGGGATTGGCGGTCAGCTGCGACGGCGTGCGGCGCAGCACGGTTTCCTTGAACCAGGCGATGATGCCCCGTTCCGCCTTGCGCAGCTGCGCATTCTGCAGCGCCGGATTGTCCCACGAGGTTTCCTGGTAAATCGTCGTCAGCAGCTTGGCGATCGGCGACGATTGCGGGTCGCCCAGCCGGTTCATGGCTAGCACGGCGCCGTCGAAACCTTTCAGGTCGGCGATGGCCACGCCCTGCACGAATTTTTGCCATTCGCGCGCATAGTCGGCCTTGTACAGCGCCACCAGGTTTTTCTCGATCTGCTCCGGGCTGCCTTCCAGGGTCAGGTCGTCGGTCGACGCGCTTTTCAAGACCCAGTCGGCGCTTTGCAGTTCGCGGTTGGCGGCGTCGCGAAACGCGCCCTCGACGAATTTCTCCCAGGCCTGGCGCGTAAAGGCGCCCGAAATCGCATGGCTGCCGGCCAGCAGCGCCTGGTCCTGTTCGCCGACGATACGCGCCACCGTCATGCCGGGAAAGCGCGTCGACGCGCGCGCCTTGATGTCGGCATACACGCGCTCGCGGGCCGGCATGCCGCGCACCACGCGGCGCAGGTTTTCACGCGCCTGGTCGACCAGCGCCAGCTTTTGTCCGATGCGCGGCCAGGATGGGTCGTTCAGCTGCGCCAGGTAAAACGTCATCAGCCGCTCGGCGCTGCGTATCATCTGCTCGCGCGGCATGGCGCCCCGGTTGCCTTCCAGCCAGCCGCGCCAGAAACGCGTCATCTGGTCATTCAGATGGCTGCTTTCCGCATGCGTTTTATCGGCCAGCATCAGATAGGTTTTCAGCGCGTTGTAGCCATCTTCCACATTCGTCGGCGAGGCCGCCTGGTACGTGGCGCCGGTCGCGGGGCGCGTAGCTGCAGACGGCGTGCGCGAGGCCGGCTGCAGCTGGTCGGCGCTGGCGTTCATGTCCGCCAGCAAGCCTTCCAGTCCCGCCACCACCGGTTCGAGCATCACGTGGCGGGCGCCGTTGAAATATTCTTCACGCAGCTTGCGTTCGAGCAGCTCGCCCTGATACAAACCCATGCGCAAGGACCAGGGGCGCTGCGTGCGGTAGGTTTCCAGCTGTTCGATGCGGTCCTGCAGGATCTCCAGCGCTTCCAGCCGCGACTGCAGGTCCAGCCGCTGGTCTTGCAGCCGTACCACCTTGTTCAGGTCGGCCTCGACATTGCTCACCAGTTGCCGGTTGCCCAAGTAAGACCAGCTCCAGGCGCCCAGGCTGCCGCCCAGCGCCACGGTGGCGGCAAAAAACACCGCATATTTAAACCGTTGCTTGGCCCGGCTGGCATAGTTGGCCACCAGGTGCTTGTCGGCAAAGATCACCTTGCGAAACAGATCGAGCAAAAAGTAGCCATGCTGGCGCTGGCCGGCCGGCGTGGGCACGGGCGCGAAGGCCAGGTCGAAACGGCGCGCCACCTGCTGCGACGAGGCGCTGACGGGCTCGCCTTCCTGCAAGGCGCTGGTCAGGTAAAAGCCGCGGAACACGGGCTGGAACTGGAACGGGTTTTCTTCAAACAGGGTAGCGATGAAGATGCGCAGCGCATGTTTGATGGCGGCAAATTCGAGCGGAAAGGTAAACACGCCGGGCGCCATGGTCGTGCGTTGCCGGTGCGCCATATTTGCCAGACTCAGTTCCGTCAAGCCATCGTGCAATTCGTCGAAACTCTGGTCGAAGAAGGTCAGCAATTGCTGCGTGGGTAGCTTGCGCTGGTAGGGCATGGTGGCGCCCCAGGCACGCTCGCGTTCGCTGCGCTCGGCATCCGCGAAAAATTCCGTAAAGCCGGCGATCAGGTCGGCCTTGGTGAAGACGATGTACAGCGGCGCAAATACTTCCAGCCGTTCGATCACGTCTTGCACGCGCTTGCGCAAGCTGCGCGCCAGTTGCATGCCGGCCTCGGGATCGCCGCCCAGTTCGGCAATGCTGACTGCGACGATGATGCCGTTGATCGGCGCCTTGCGCCGGTATTTTTTCAGCAGGTCGAGAAAGCCGAACCACTCGCCCCGGTGCTCGTCGACCACCGAATAGCGGCCCGCCGTATCGAGCACGATGCCATCGGTGGTAAAAAACCAGTCGCAATTGCGGGTGCCGCCCACGCCCTGCACGATCTTGCCGTCGGCGAAAGGAAATTGCAGGCCTGAATGCAAAATCGCGCTGCTCTTGCCGGCGGCGGGATTGCCGATGATCATATACCACGGTAATTCGTACAGGGCTGCCGCGCCCGACTTCAAGCCCAGCCTGGAACTTTTGATGGTGTCGATCGCTTCGAGCATGCCGGCGCGCAAGGTGTCGAGTTCGCCATGTTGCGCATGCTGGGCATGCTGGGCCTGGGCAGCGTTGGCGGCGGCGATTTCGGCCTGGTTCAAGATGGCCTGGCCCAGCGCCTGCGCATCGCGCCGCGCCCGGCGTCGGCGCAACAGCCAGAACCCCAGCCAGGCCAGCAGTGCCAGCAACAATATGGCCAGTGCCCAGATCAGGGCCACTTCCAGCAGCTCGGCGCCCAGGTAGAGCGACAGGGCCAGCGCCACGAAAGCAAGGATGGTCAGATGGCGGCTATCAGTGAGGAAATTCCAGATTCGTCGCAGCATGGTAGTCCCAGGTCAAGGTCGGGATAGCGGGGTAGTCGCTTTGCAATAGCGGACCCGGCCCATGCTGACAGCAATAAAGCACGTGTTTCTTGACTTGCGACAAGCATCGGGAAAGCACTAAAAATACCGGGACGACCGCGCTTGACGCTGCGCAAGCATGCGGCCGCCAGCAGAAAACACCCGCCTGGTGCAGGCTAGAATGGCTGACGCAGCGCGGGATTCATTACTTGCCCAGCACGCCGGGCTGGCGCAACTCGGTATGGCCGAAATCCATCATGGCCCAGCGCCCGCCCCAGCGCAGGCCCACCGATTCAGCCGTCACGCCATACAAGTGGTAGCCGCGCATGGCCCAGGCATTTTTTTCAGAAATGATGAGTTTTCCTTCGTGCATGAAAGCGCAATCGGCCGCCAAGCCGTACTGGTGATAGCTTTGAAAAGCCTTTGCATTCGTCACCTGCGGCCCGGCCGCCGCCAGCAAGTTTTGCCGCGCAGGACTGCGGTAGCCTTCCAGCAATACCATGTCGTAGCCATGCACCTCTTTCATGATCTTGAATACCAGCAGCAACCGTTGCGCGTAATCATGGTCGAGCAATTGCCAGTTGCGGCTGGCGCCATCGAGCATGGGGCGCAGCTGCGTCACTTCCGCCGTGGTAAAAAACAGCGGCGGCAAGGTCGGCGGCGGCACCAGCTGTTCTCCCCGCAGCAAGTCGCTGACCTGGTCATTGATCGCGTGCTGCTGGTCGCTATAGCCGCGCAAGGCGATGCGGTCGCTGGACAGCCAGGCCAGCAGCGGTGGCATCACGATCAGCAAGGCGCCCGCCAGCGACAGCCAGCGGTGCCGCAGCAGCAAGCGCCAGCCCTGGACCAGGCCGCTGCCCGTGTCGCGCTGCAGGCGCTGCCATTGCGCGCCGCCGCCATGCTGCAGGCGCTGCGCGCGCCGCTGCACACGCCAGCCCAGGTTGACCATCGCCTGCAGCAGCACGGCGCGGCCCGCCGGAAACACGAAGAGCCAGCAAGCAAAACAGGCTAGCAAAAAGTACATCAGGACCAGGGCGATGAACATGGGACGCTCCGTATGGGGACAGGCGCGATGGCGGCGCATCATGAAAGAGCCAGCAGCATTGCTGGCTGGTATCACGCAATCGTAGGCGCGGACGCGGCAGTCGGGCGCGGTTTACATCAAGCTTCGATTCAATCCGGAGGTAGTATCGTGTCTTCATCGAAATCCAGGGACAGCCGTCCATCCGGTCCCGATCTGCTGGGCAAACCATCGATGGCCGCCGAGGGCCAGCGCATCCTGTCGCAGCTCGAGCATGGCGTGGCGCCGCCCGCCATGGCCACCCCGCCGGGCCAGCGCCCTGGCTGGCGGCGTCCGGCCGGCGCCGTGCTGGGCGTCGCGCTGGGCGTCGTGCTGGCGGCGCTGACATTGCTGGCCGTGCTGTCCACACGCAGCGGGGAAGATACTGCGCCCGCAAGCCTGGCCATGCCCGCTGCCGTGCACCCTGCCCCCCGCTTCCGGCAACCCCGCCTTCCGTCCCGGAGGCGACCACGAATACGGCCACCATCGTCAACCTGGCGGCGCCAGCACCGGCCCCACCTGCCACCGTGCCGGCCGTGAAGGCGGCCGGGCGCAAGGCAACGGTTCCGGAACGCAAGACGGCAACGCAGGCGCTTCCCTCAAAAGCGGCGCCTGCCGGCAGCAGCGACGGCGACATCGCCCTGCTGGCGGCGATGGTCGCCCATGCGCACCGGCAAGATGGCGGACGGACGGAGCCGTTGCGCGACGTGGTCGTGCGCAAGGAAGAAGAGGAAACTGTCAGCCTGCTGCAGCGCTGCAGGCAGCTGGGCCTGATAGAAGGCATGCTGTGCCGCTCGCGCATCTGCTCAGGGCGTTGGGATAGCGATCCCGCCTGTCATTAGGAGGGAGATGGATGCGGCGCCGCATCCATGCGGCCCTGCAAAAAACCTGCCATCAGCGCCAGCAAGGCTTGCGGCTGTTCCTGGTGGGGCGTGTGGCCGCATTGCTCCACCAGAGCGGGCACGGCGTTCAAAGCCAGGCCGACGATGGTGTCGACCTGCTCCGCACTGCCATACTGGTCTTCGCTGCCCTGCACTACCAGCGCCGGACATTCGATCGATGGCAGCAGGTATTCGATATTCCAGAAGCGGAAGCCATAGCTGAGCCAGGTATCGGACCATGCCTTGAAAATCGCTGGCGTCTTCTCGCCATGGTATGTGGTGAGTGCGTCCAGCTTGCCTGCGGCAAACGCCAGCTCGGCCTGCCGGACGCCATCGAGCGTGATGCCTTCCACGAAGACATGCGCCGCCTCGGTAATGATGCCGCGCAAGCGTGGCGCTTGCTGCGCTGCATAAATCAGGGCGATGCTGCCGCCATCGGAATGGCCGATCACGAAATGGTCCTGTCCCGGTATCAGCCACTCCAGCACTTGCGGCAATTCGCGTAGCGCATAATCGTGCAGGTAATGCAGCTGGCGGCGCGCCCGCAATGGCGACGACAGGCCATAGCCGAGCCTGTCATACAGCAAGCCGCGGCAGCCCGTGGCCTGGCATAGCTGGGCAGGAAAATCTTTCCACATGGCGCAGCAACCGAGGCCCTCGTGCAGGAACACCAGGCAGGGCTTGGCCGGATCGCCCTCGATCAGCTCGTAATAAATATCGTCTTCGGCGCTCAGGTTCAGTATCGGCATAGGCTCTGGCTACATGGGCTGGATCGACAGGACAGGCTTGTCTATTGTGCCATTTTCCTGAAACCTGTGCCTGCCGCGGCGATAAAAATAGCCAACCGGAAAATGCAGCGCGTGCGGCTTGCAGCATCTTTGCGCAAGCACAAATGAGCACCGTTTTTCGTTAGCGCCACATGCCCTTTCAGCCAGGCGCACGCCTAGAATGAGACTCCTTGCAGATAGCGCAAGCGGCTTCCTTGTCAGCCGGGACGCGACACCAGCCGTCGCCATTCCGATAAGGCGTCCCGTCGCGGACGATCTGCGCGGCGTCCACACTATCGATCAGGAGTACATCATGGAAATGAAAGTAGAAAACAAGGGCAGTGATCAAGAGCAGGAAGTCTCCGAGCAACCGCTGGAACAGGAAGGCAAAAGCGCGAAAGGCGCAGGTGCAGCAGCAGGCGCCAACCTGAGCGCCGCCGCTTTTACCACGTATTACACGTGGACCGCCAACGGCGTGATCCACCCGGTGAACTTCGTCAACGCCAACGTAAAAGCGAACTCGCGCGTCTTCGTCAACATCAGCGAATACAGCACGGACGCCCAGCACCGCTTCATCGGCGCGGCCCGCATGGCCGTGTACAACATCGCACCGTATGACGGCGGCTTCCTGGCCTGGGTCGAAATCTCCTGGGGCAGCCCGCTCCACGTCCGCTTCGACGTCTTCGTCGATCCCTGATACGGGGACCAGACGGCATAGCAGTCAAAGGCAGCATGCCTGAGAAAGGCTGCCCGGTCTGAAGCATCCGCCGTATGGGTATCGAGGAAAATGGCAGACAGTGCGCACCCAAAAAACCGTGCGCCGAAAACAAAAGGGCCACGTGTTGCCACGCGGCCCTTGCTGTTTTTGCTGCTTGCTACATGTTCTGGCTCCCCGACCTGGACTCGAACCAGGGACCTGCGGATTAACAGTCCGTCGCTCTACCGACTGAGCTATCAGGGAAGTGAGGCCGAATTATATACGCCCATAATTAAGCTGTCCAGAAGCAATCTACATTGCGCTCAAAAACGGGCTTGATAATGCTGACAGGAACTTAGCCCGCCTCGCTACTGGCCACGTTCGCAATCACCCGCCCCAGCAGGCTGACCAGCTGGTCGATTTCGGCTTGCTCGAATCCTGCCAATGCTTCGCGATTGCCCTGGAACAGGATCTCGCGCGCCGGGGCTTGCAAGGCGGTGGCGGAGTCTGACAGCGAAATCAGGCTGCTCCTGCCATCGGCCGGGTCCGGTTCGCGGTGGATCAAGCCGTCGCGCTCCATGCGGGCGAGCAATTGCGCCATCGATGGCTGCTCCACGCCGGCGATGCGCGCCAGTTCCTTTTGCGACAGCTGCGCGCCATCCTTCAAGGCCACGAAGACCGGCAACTGGCCGATCGCCAGTCCCAGGTCCTTCAGGCGCGCATCGGATAGCCGCGCCAGCGCCCTGGCCGCCTGGGAAATCAGCTTCGACGCCACGACTTCGGTTTCCCACGAGGCGAGTTGTATCGGTGAATTTTTCATTTGCATTGGCACCTATGTATATGCATAATATCCTATATATTAACCCATAGGACTGCACATCATGCAAAACGCTCTCTCCATTGCCATCCTCGGCGGCGGCCCTGGCGGCCTGACGTTGGCCCGTATCTTGCACTTGCACGGCATCAAGGCGACGGTCTTTGAACGGGACGCCCACGCGCTGGCCCGCCCGCAAGGCGGCTCGCTGGACATGCATCCCAAGACGGGACAGCGGGCCCTGCAACTGGCCGGCTTGCAAGACGCCTTTCAGGCACTGGCGCGCTATGGCGACCAGGGCAACCGGGCCTATGCGCCCGACGGCACCTTGCTGTTCGACGATGCCAATCCTGACGGCGACAAGCCGGAGATCGACCGCAGCCAGCTGCGCCAGATCCTGCTCAACGCGCTGCCGCGCGATTGCGTGCGCTGGAACCAAAAGGTGCAAGCATTGCATGCCCTGTCCGATGGCCGCCATGTACTGTCCGGCGCAGGCGTCGAGGGCGAGGCGTTCGACCTGGTGGTGGGCGCCGACGGCGCATCGTCCATCGTGCGCCCCCTGCTCTCCAGCGCCCGGCCGGCCTATGAAGGCGTGACCATTTTTGAATTGGGCATCGACGATATCGACCAGCGCTATCCGGCGCTGGCGGCCCTCAGCGGCCATGGCAAGATGTTTGTAAAAGGAAACAACACCTTGCTGGCGGCCCAGCGCAACAGCAACGCGCATGTGCGCCTGTATGCCGCCGTCCGCATGCCGCTGGACGCCGTGCGCTCTGACTTCAGCACCTCGCCAGACAGCAAGCCGTGGCTGGCCAACATCTTTGCCGGCTATGCCGCCCCCTTTCGCGAACTGATCGAAGTGGCGACCTTGCTGGCCGTGCGGCCCATGCTGGCGCTGCCGGTCGGGCACCGCTGGCCTAACCGGCCCGGCCTGACCCTGATCGGCGATGCGGCGCACCTGATGTCGCCGTTCAGCGGTGAAGGCGCGAATGGCGCCATGGCGGATGCAGCCGACCTGGCGCTGCTGCTGGCGCGCGGCGGCGACTGGCGCGAGGCTGTCGCCGCCTATGAAACCATGATGTTCCCGCGGGCCGAAGAGGCGGCTTTCGGCGCCGGGCAAGGCTTGCAGGGCGCCGTCGCGCAAGACGATGCCGGGCATGTCGCCCGGCATATGCGCGAAGTGCAAGTCCAGGCCGGCACGCACAAGGCGGGCGCAAGCGCGACCCTGGGGCAATTGATTGAAGAGCGCCTGGGCGCAGCAACGCGCAATGCGGCGCTGCAGGCGCAGCTCAATGCGCTGTACCGCTTCGACCTGTCCGGGGACGACGGTGGCAGCTGGATGGCCGATTTCAGGAGGGCCACGGCCGGCGTGCGCCAGGCCGCTGAAGCGGCGCAGTGCACGATTGGCATGCAAGCCGGCGACTTCCTGGCCATGCTCGATGGCCAGTTGAGTGCACGGCAGGCCTTTATGAGCGGCAAGATGACAAGCAAGGGCGACATGGGCCTGGCGATGAAACTGGGGCGCATCCTCGGTAATTGACACTGAACCGCCCCTGCCGCGACTACGTGTTCAGCCTTCGCCCAGATAAATGAACTTGAACAGGAAAATGGCGGCAATGATGTAGGCCACGGCGGAGACTTGCTTGCCCTTGCCCGTCAGCAGCTTGAGCACGGCGTAGGTGATGAAACCGAAGGCCACGCCGCTGGCCACCGAATAGGTGAATGGCATCATCAGCGCCGTGATGGCGGCTGGAATGCTTTCCGTGCTGTCGTCCCAGTCGATGAAAGTCAGTTCGCGCAGCATCAGGCAAGCCACGTACAGCAGCGCAGGCGCCGTCGCGTACGGCGGCACGGTGTGCGCCAGCGGCGCGAAGAACAGGCTGCCCAGGAACAGGATGGCGACCGCGACGGCAGTCAAGCCCGTGCGGCCGCCCGCTTGCACGCCCGCCGCGCTCTCGACGAAGGCAGTGGTGCTGGACGTGCCCAGGCAGGCGCCGGCGGCAATCGCCGTGCTGTCGGCCAGCAAGGCCTTGTTCAGGCGTTCCATCTTGCCGTCTTTCAGCAAGCCGGCCCGGTTGGCCACGCCCATCAGGGTGCCTGTCGCATCGAACAATTCAACCAGGAAAAACACCAGCACCACGTTGACGATGCCGAACGACAAGGCGCCCATGATGTCGAGCTTGAACAGGGTCGGCGCGATGGCCGGTGGCGCCGAGACAACGCCAATAAAATGATTGCCGCCAAAGAAAAAGCTGGCCACGGTAATGGTCAGGATGCCGATCAGGATGGCGCCCGGCACTTTCAGGCGGTCCAGCGCGACGATCATGAAAAAGCCGATGATGGCCAGCAGGGGCGCTGGCTGGTGCAAATCGCCCAGGGCGATGATGGTAGCCGGATTGGACACCACCACGCCCGCGCTTTTCAGGGAAATGATCGCCAGGAACAGCCCGATCCCCACCGTGATGGCCGTGCGCAAGGCGGGCGGGATGCTGTTGATGATCATCTCGCGTATCTTGAACAGGCTGACCAGGATGAACAGGCAGCCGGAAATGAAGACGGCGCCCAGCGCCACTTCCCAGCTCATGCCCATGCCTTTGACGACCGTGTACGAAAAATAGGCGTTCAAGCCCATGCCCGGCGCCAGCGCGATCGGATAGTTGGCGTACAGGCCCATGATCAGGGTGCCGATGGCGGCGGCCACGCAGGTGGCGACGAACACGGCATCCTTGGGCATGCCGGCGTCGCCAAGGATGCTCGGATTGACGAAGATGATGTAAGCCATCGTCAGGAAGGTGGTCAGGCCGGCCAGCAGCTCGGTGCGCACGCTGGTGCCGTTGTCCTTCAGTTTGAAATAGCGTTCCAGGAACTGCATGATGTCGCCCTTGTTGGTTGATACGATTGAGCTTACTTCGGCACGCGGGCAGGCTTGAAGGCCCACCAGCGGCTACCGGCAAAATTCCAGACCAGGCCAATGCCGGTGGCCAGCACCTGCGCCAGCCAGTAATACCAGCCAGCCTGGTGCACCAGCAACCACATCAAGCCCGTATTGATGCACCAGCCTATGCCCAGCAAGCTGAAATATTTCGTGGCAGCCTCGCCGTGGCCCTTGTCGCTCTTGAAGGTGAAAAAGTAATTGAGCACATAGTTCACCAGCGAGCCCAGGATATATCCAAGGCCGGAAGCGAGCGCGGCGCTGATGGCCAGCCACTCGACCCCCCCCCCCAGCACGGCATACTGGACGGCGGTACCGGACGCGCCGACGGCGGCAAAACGCAAGAATTGGTGATGCAGGGAATGAGACATAAACTCTTTATATGACAGGGACAAGATTCCAGTGTGAATGAAAAATGGCTACGATTGCTCGTAACCATTTTTCAGCCTGCATTTTACTGCAAGTTGCGCCGAACGCGTCCGTTGGGGCCGAATCACCGCGCGGCACCCGCCACTCCAGCCGGGCCTGGCATGAATCGTTGCGCATTGAACGCAATTACAAAAACTCCCTGATTACAGGATGAAGTTTTTATAAAATTAACTTACTATAAATGCGCTACATCAAAAGAAAAAAATCGTGTCAGCATCCAGACAAACTGGCGCTGACAACATCGCGACAGACACCAAACTTGAAAGGCGTTCATCATGGATATGTTTTTAGGTTCAATCATTGCCGTAGGCTTCAGCTTCCCCCCACGTGGCTGGATGGCCTGTAATGGCCAGTTGATATCAGTCAATCAGAATGCCGCCCTGTTCGCCCTGCTGGGCACGCAATACGGCGGCGATGGCGTCAACACCTTCGGCTTGCCTGATTTGCGCGGGCGGCTTCCGCTGGGTAACAGCCAAGGGCTGGCTGGCCGTATCGCCGTCACCAACGGCACCGTCGGCGGCACCGTAGCCTACACCGGTTCGCCAACCGGCACAGGCACGATCACCACCAGCCTGACCGCCGCCAACCTGCCATCCCATACCCACAGCGCGACCTTCACCCCGTCTGGCGGCAGCGCTTCGACCGTCAGCGTCAAAGTCAGCACCGACGCTGCCACCTCGTCGAGCGCAATCGCCGGCGGCTACCTTGCCACCGGCAAATCAACCGGTCCGGCAGCACCCCAGCTCTACCGTGCAGATATCGGCACCGGCAGCGCGACCCTGGCTACGGACATGGCCACGATCAGCGGCGGCGGATCGGGCGGCACGGTAGCGGTCGGCAATACCGGCGCCGGCGCCGCGCTGACCATACCTGTCACCGTGACGACCCCCCTGAACATACCGACCGTCACGCCGTATCAAGGCGTGCTGTATATCATCTGCGTCGAAGGTCTGTTCCCGAGCCGGAATTAATTTATCCTGAGCGGCACAGCCGGCAAATGTCCCCGCCAGCCCGGCGGGGCACTTGTCACTGCAACTGAAAAGCCAGTCCCGGCTCGCTGCCCAGCCGATAATAAAAATGCAGTACACTGCCCGGCTCCAGGCTGGGCTTGCCCGGCAGGGCCAGCGGCAGATTCAGGCTGCAATCGTAATCGCCGAGCACGATATCGCCATGCACGCGGATACGCGTCAGCAAGCGCGGCGGCTGGTCCAGCACCTCCGGCAGGCGGATACTGGCGCCCGGCAAGCTGCTGCCCTTTTCCTGTTCCCAATCCCGGATAGACGCCGCATCCAGCGTAAAGACAGGCCCCCAGTCGCTGCATGGCTCCGCCGGACTGCGCCGCGCCTGGCCCAGGTGCACCGTCACGGCGGCCGGCACCAGCGCCGCGCCCGGCGCCTGCACGGCCAGCGTGCGCATGATGGCCACCTGCGGCTCCTTGCCCAGCGCCGTATTCATGGTTTCACTGACGATCACGTCCGGCGCAGCGCCTGCGGGAATCCGGTAAGCGGCCGCATCGGCGCATATAAAATCGCTGACATGGCCCGTAAAACCCAATGTTGCGATCAGCGCCCGTGCAGCGACCAGCGCCTCCTGGTGTATCTCGATGATGGAAAACTGCAATTGGCGCGGGCTGAACAGGGCCATCAGCGGCAAGGCCAGCAAGGCATAGGGACCACAACCGGCGTACAGCACGCGCACGGGCCGGTCGTCGCGCAAGCGCTGCGTCACGGCCTGCGCCAGTCCCTGGATGAAGGCGGCGCTGCGCAAGGGTTCGCGCGCGCACAAGGCTGCTTGCACCGGCGAAATGGCCGAGCCGCTGGGCAAGATGCTCTCGCCCTCCGTCATGTGCTGCGTGGCGTCGATCGCCAGGCTGGAATGGCGCTCGACCAGGCGCCGCAGCTGCTGCGCCTGGCCGGTCAGCATGGCGGGCGTGCGCTGCGCATCGGCGATCGCGCGCGCCAGTTCGCTCAGTTCGGCGAGTTCATCCCGCATGGCGCTCACGAAAAACTGACCTGATAGCGCTGCCGGCCGGCATCCTCATCCCTGGCCGGAAATGCTGGCGCAATCGGCCACAGATACCATTCCACGTGCCCCAGTTGCGGATGCTCCAGCCGGTACATCCCCGCTTCCAGCAGCACGGGTTCGGGGCCGCTGAAAATCAGCGACAAGGGCGTACGGAACTGCTCGGGCAAACCGCGGCGCGGCAATTCCTGCGCTTCGTCCAGGGTCAAGGGAAAGGTCCCGCCCGAAGTATGGGCAACAAATTCGCTATGCAGGCAAGGGAGTAGTTCGGCTAGCGTGATGGCAACACTGGCATTCATGAAGGCATCCTGTGAAATGATTGCAAAAAAGAGCAAGTACGTGTCAATATTGGCAGCATAGCAAATACCGGGAGCGCCGTTAAGCACTCTCGATACTCTCCCAATCGTATCGGAGCATAGATGGGTATTTCACTCTCTTTTCCAGCAGCAGCCGTGGCCGCGCTGCCCGCACCCTACCAGCTGCGCGATCAATGCACGGGCGACGATGACGCCTTCGCCGCTGATCTCTACCGCGCCACGCGCGACGACCTGCGCCAGATGCCCGGCGACCCCGCCTTCGTCGAACAACTGATCAGCATGCAGCAGCGCGCGCAAATGCTCGGCTATCGCCAGGCCTATCCGCAAGCGTCCTACCTGGTGCTGCAATCGGCGGATCGCCCCATCGGCAGGCTGGTGATCCACCGCGAAGGCGCGGTGCTGCGCCTGGTCGATATCGCCATCCTGCCAGAAGCACGGCGCCAGGGTGCGGCGCTTGCTGCACTCACGTTCCTGCAAGCGCTGGCGGCGCACGACCAGCTGCGCATCGAACTGGCGGTCGGCAAGGACAACCTGGCGGCGCGCAACCTGTACCAGCGGCTGGGGTTTGGCCTGCACGGTGAAGATGCGCTGCAACAGCAGCTGGCCTGGAGTGCAGCATGAGCGCACTGATGGGCACACCAGCCGCCGCGCCCAGCAGCTGGCTGCAATTGCCGTTGAGCTTCGACGTGCTCCGCATGCAGCACGAAAGCGCACAATTCGCTGCCAGCGACTGGATCGAGCACTTCAATGCGCGCGCCTACGAACAGGGCTGGAGCTGCGTGCCGCTGCACTCGGCCGGCGGCGAGGCGGGCCACATCATCCCCTTCGATGGCGCGCGCTACAGCGACACGCCGCACCTGGCGCGCTGCCCGTATTTGCGCGAGGTCATTGCCAGCTTTCAATGCGACACCAGCGCCGTGCGGCTGATGGCGCTGGCGCCGGGCGCCGTGATCCACGCGCACCGCGATGCCGGCACGGCGTTGGCGGATGGCTTGACGCGGAT
The DNA here is from genome assembly GCF_049319705.1 of Janthinobacterium sp. Mn2066. Lineage (NCBI taxonomy): Bacteria > Pseudomonadati > Pseudomonadota > Betaproteobacteria > Burkholderiales > Oxalobacteraceae > Janthinobacterium > Janthinobacterium sp. Mn2066. Next base: position 265,319 of record NZ_JBMOUF010000004.1, read on the forward strand.
CCATATTCCCATCCAGACCTCGCCGCAAGTGCTGTTTTGCATCGATGGCGAAAGCGTCCACTTCACGGCCGGCCACGCCTGGTATATGGACGCCAGCTGCCTGCACGCGGTGGAAAACCGGGGCGGCACGCCACGCATCCACCTGGTCATCGATTGCCGCACCAACGCCTGGCTGGAAACCCTGTTCGCGCGCGCCGGCTTCGTGCCGAAAGCGCCCGCCAGATACGGCGACCCCAGCATCAACGACGGCAACGTGCACGCCGTCATCGCGCAATTGCGCGCCTGCGCCACGCCGGCCACGCAAGCCATGGCGGAACGCCTGGCCGCGCTGGCACCAGCAGTAGCGCGCACATGAGGCCCCAGCATGGTTTTGCCCTGCAAGAACGCCTGATGGCCAGGGGCGCACCGGTCGCCTGGCAGCCTGGCATGGATCTGTCGGGCTGGTATCCGGTGAGCGTGGAGCACGATGCAGAGGCTATCCACGTCGATTGGCGCGACCTGGGGCAGACGCGCTTCAGCGACTCCTTTTTTGAAAACACCCTGGCCCGCCAGCCGCGTGAAGAACGCCGCGCCTGCCGCACGCCACTGGCGGCCCTGGCCCGGCTGGACGCTGGACTGGCCCCCGACGCTTTCATTTTCCACGTCTCGCGCTGCGGTTCGACCCTGCTGACGCAAATGCTGGCAACCTTGCCACATTGCGTGGTGATGTCCGAGCCGCCCATCATCGATGCGCTGCTGCGCCTGCACCACGACAGCGCGGGCACGCAAGACGGCATCGCCCTGCTGCGCTCGGCCATCCTGGCGCTGGGCCAGCGCCGCTTCGGCGACGAACGCCATTATGTGATCAAGTTCGATTGCTGGCACATCCACAGCCTGGACCTGATCCGGCAAGCGTTTCCCGGCACGCCCTGCCTGTTCCTGTACCGCGAGCCGCAAGCCGTGCTGGCGTCCCACCAGCGCCAGCGCGGCCCGCAAATGGTGCCCGGCATGCTGCATCCGGCCTTGCTGCCGCTGCCCGGCCATGCACTCGCCCCCGGCGACCTGGACGGCTACGCCGGCCTGGTGCTGGCCAGCCTGTACGACGCCGCCCACCGGCATGCGGCAACCAAAAATCTGCAATTAATAAACTACCGCCAGTTACCGGATATCGTTTTCAGCGACTTGCTGGAACGCCTGGGCATCCAGCCAACGGCCGGACAATTGCAAACGATGCGGGCGCGCAGCGGCCTGCACGCAAAATATGGCACGGCCTTTCAGGGCGACCAGCACGGGCCAGCTGCAGGCCGGCTGCAGCAAATTGCCGCCTTGCTGCAGCCGGGCTACGCGGCACTGGAAGCGTTGCGCATACGCCATACGCAACAGCAGCCCCTGCAAGATCTTTAATTGCATCCAAGTAATGACGACTATAATCTTGCGTCGCATGTCCGGCCATCCCGACATGACGTCTAACTAAAAAATTAAGGAGTCTTCGTGAATCGTACGCTTATCAGCGCCGCCTGCTGCGCCTTGTTCGCTTTTTCCACCCCGGCACTGCACGCCCAGCAAGGCGCCAATACTGCCAGTGCCGCCGCGCCCGTATCGGGCATCGACCTGAAATCACTGGACCCGGCGATTCGTCCGCAGGATGATTTCTATGGCTACGTCAACGGCGTCTGGACCCGCAACACCGAAATCCCGGCCGACAAATCGACCTGGGGCACCTATATCGAATTGCGCGAAACGGCGCAAGGCCAGTTGAAGGCGCTGATCGACGCCACCCTGAAGAACCCCGGCAAGGCCGGTAGCGATACGCACAAGATCGCAGACCTGTACACCAGCTTCATGGATGAAAAGGCGCGCGACGCCGCCGGCTTCAAGCCCTTGAAAGCCGACCTGGCCCGCGTGGCCACCGTGAAGGACAAGAAGGATTTGCCGGCGCTGTTTGCGTACCTGCAAAACTATGGCATCCAGACGCCGTTTTCGGCCGGTGTCTCGCCCGATGCGCAAAATCCTGAGCAGTACACGCTCAACGTCAGCCAGTCCGGCCTGGGCTTGCCTGACCGCGACTACTACCTGAAAGACGACGACGCCAAGCTCAAGGCTGCGCGCACCAAATACCAGCAGCATATCGAAACCATGCTGACCATGAGCGGCGACAAGAACGCTGCCGCGCACGCTGCCCAGATCCTCGACATCGAGACCCGCCTGGCCGCCGCCCAATGGACCCGCGTGCAGATGCGCGATCCCGTCAAATCGTATAACCGCGTCGACTTCAACAAGTTTGCCGAACTGGCGCCCGCGTTTGACTGGAACGCCTACTTCAAGGCTGCCGGCCTGGCGCCCAAAGCTTCGTCGGCCGTGGTGCGCCAGCCGAGCTACCTGGGTGGCTTGTCTGACGTCATCGCCGCCGTGCCGCTGGACGCCTGGAAGCGCTATTTCAACTGGCGCGTGATCGAAAGCTACGCCCCGTACATGGACAGCGCCACCGTCAAGGAACGCTTTGCCTTCGAAGGCACCACGCTGCGCGGCACCCCGCAAAGCGAACCGCTGTGGCAACTGGCGCTGCGCTTTACCGATGGCGCCGTCAGCGACGCCGTCGGCAAGCGCTATGTCGAGATGTACCTGCCGCCCGAGACCAAGCCGCGCGTGATGGCCATGTTCAACAACTTCGTGGCCTCGTTCAAGGATGGCATCGAGAAGCTCGACTGGATGGGCGCGGAAACCAAGAAAGAAGCGCAAGCCAAGCTGGCCGCCTTGAAGCCGAACATCGCCTATCCGGAAAAATGGCGCGACTACAGCGCCCTGAAAACCCAGCCGCACGACCTGATCGCCAACGTGCGCGCCTCGCGCGTGTGGAGCCGCCAGCAAAACCTGGCCAAGCTGGGCAAGCCGGTGGACCGCGATGAATGGTCGATGACGCCGCAAACCGTCAACGCCAGCTACAACCCGCTGCTCAACGCGATCACGATTCCCGCCGCCATCCTGCAGCCGCCCTTCTTCAATGTGAAAGCAGAAGATGCGGTCAACTACGGCTTGCTCGGCATCACCTTTGGCCATGAGATCAGCCACGCTTTTGATGATTCCGGCAGCCAGTACGATGCCCATGGCCGCCTGCGCAACTGGTGGACGGCAGAAGACCGCACGGCCTTCAAGGCGCGCGCCGCCGGACTGGTCAAGCAATACGGCGCCTACAGCCCCGTGCCTGGCTACTTCATCAATGGCGAGCTGACCCTCGGCGAAAACATCGGCGACAACTCGGGCCTGTCCGTGACCTACAACGCCTACGAGCGTTCGCTGGGCGGCAAGCCATCGCCCGTGATCGACGGCCTGACCGGCGAACAGCGCCTGTATATCGGTTTCGCCATGAAATGGCGCGCCAAACTGCGCCCTGAAGCGGCCATCGCCCAGATCAAGAGCGATCCGCATTCGCCTGGCGAATTCCGCGCCAAGGGCACCGTGATGAACCAGCCTGGTTTCTACAAGGCGTTCGACATCAAGCCAGGCGACGCCATGTATCTGCCGCCTGAGCAGCGCGTGATCATGTGGTAAGCCGCCAGGAATAGTCCGGCACGGCGCTTCCGCTCAATCAGGGAAGCGCCTGTCTGACCGAATACCCCCCCAGCCACCTAGCCAGTCAGCAACCGGCCCGGCCTTGTCCGCAAAAACATCCCATATGCTGTCAGACGGAGCATGATCGGCGGCATCGATCAGCGCCCGCGCCAGCCTGCCGCGCTTGATAGAACGTCGCATATCGAGCCGCAAACCCGATTCCGGCCCCGCCAACGCCGCTGCGGTGGCGACCGTATCGACGCCGTCCTGCAAACGGGGCGCGCGACAGATCACATATGACAAACCACTGCCGATCAAGGCTTGCTCGCGTGCAATGATGTTGTCGCGCATGCCAGGCTTCATGGCGTTCAATACCCACCACACCCAGGAAGCACGCTGCGGGCCCATTACCGACAGCAGCACAAACCGTTTTGCCCCGCCGGCTGCTGCGGCCGTCATGGCATTGACGCAGCCCTCATGCATGACCGCCCGGATTTGCGCGCGCGTCAGCTTCTTGCCATGGATATCGACGGTATAAAACACGCAATCAAAGCCGCCGGCCAGCGCCTCCTTCATCGCTGCGGCATCCCGCACGTCGGCAGCATACGGCTCCACCATGGCGCTGCCCGCCAGAGGGTGGCGGGAAATCGCCCGCACGGCATCGTTGCGTGCCGCCAGCGCAGCGACAATCTCACGCCCCGTGCCACTGCTGGCGCCGATCACGGCATAGCGTTTCATGCTTGCCCCGCGTCAGTGGGATTTACTGCCGTGTCCAGGCAGGCAAGGGCATCGGCATGGATGCCGGGCGCGGTCGCCAGCATATCCGGGCTGGCAAAGCTCCAGGGCTGGCCATGCGTGTCCGTCACCACCCCGCCCGCTTCACTGACCAATAATGTTCCCGCGGCAAGCCCGGAGCGCACCTGGCTATATTGCCAAAAACCATCCATGCGCCCGCTGGCCACTTCGATCAGCTCCAGGGTGGCCGGTACCGCCATGCGTACCAGCAAGGCAGATTCGAGCATGGCAAAGACCGAAGTCCCGATCGCGGCATGCACGGCCCGCCCCTCGCCAGGCCGGGCTTGCCCGGTGCCCACAATCGCCGCCTGCAGCTGCGTTTTTTTCGAGACCTGCAGCGGCAGGCCGTTGACCGTAGCGCCCTGCCCCCGCACGGCCGCATACACGGTGTCCGTGACAGGCAGCTTGACTACCGTCAACACAGCGAAGCCATCGCGCACCAGGGTTGCCGATACGGCCCAGGCCGTGCTGCCATGGATGTGGTTAACATTGCCTTCGACCGCATCGACGATCCACCATTCGCCGTCCGGCAATGGTCCGCCCCCCTCTTCATCGTCCACCCAGCCGCTGCCGGGCCGGATGCGCAGCAAGCTGTCGCGCAAGGCGCCGCTGACGGAATCATCATTTGCCTCGATGGCGGCCAGCAGCGCCGCCAGGCCATCGGGCCTGGCATGACCAGAAAAGCGCGCCAGCAAGGTATCGCCTGCCACCCCAACAGCCTCTATCACTGCCGGCAACAATGCCGTTAAATCATTCGCATGCATCATGAAAACTCCTTCGAGATAAGTTCCGGAAACAGGTTCATAATACGAGCGTATACTCGCATTTAATACTCGCATACGGCACCATGAGCCCACGTCCACCGATACCCTCCACGACGCCCCGCAAACAGCCGCGCCAGCGGCGTTCCGCCGTCACCGTAGCCGCCATTCTGGAGGCGGCCGCTCGCATTCTGGAAACCACGGGCTACGATGGCTACACCACCAACGCCGTGGCGGCACGGGCCGGCGTCAGCGTCGGTTCGCTGTATCAATACTTTCCCAACCGGGACGCCATCACGCGCGCACTGATCGAACAGGAGTCCGATGCGCTGCTGAGCGACATTCTTGCCATGGAAGTGCACGCTGATGGCCAGCAAGGCATACGAGAGTTGCTGGCCATCGCTGTCCACCACCAGCTGCGGCGGCCACGGCTGGCGCGCTTCCTCGACGCCGAAGAAGCGCGCCTGCCTGCCAGCGCAGGGTTACAAGAAAACGGGGAGCGTGCCGCAGCAGTACTGCGGGGATGCCTGGAAAAAATCGGGCTGCAGGAAGAGGCTATCGCCAGTACGGCCGTACGCGACGTGATGGCAATCACGCGCGGCATGGTCGACAGCGCAGGCAGCCATGGTGAAAGCGATGAGCAAGCCTTGCTGGTGCGCGTGACGGCGGCGGTGTCGGGGTATCTGGCGGCGATAGGAACGTGATGAAATAAAGGAGGCAGGGACCAAGACTGGACCGGAAGATAGCTCAGCTATCCCATTCCTTTGCTTTCTTGAGCACGTTGAGTATGTCTGGCCTAGCGGAATAACGTCTCTCGATTACCAATTCGTCTTTCTCCAGACGATTGCATTTCAACTTCTTCATTGCCGTGGCAATTTCACGGCGCCGTGCAGCATCGTAAGGCTCTTCGCCAGCAAAATGCGTGCAGTCAATAAGGCGCTCGACCAAAGCCACAACATCCGGTGGCTGGCCTTTTGTCAGGGAAGCCACCGGATCTTCTTCTGCATTTGCGCAAGTACACGCCAATAGTAAACTCGAACAAATAATGAGTCGATGCATGCTTGTGTTTATCGCCTTGTAGATTAGAAAAGATGCATGACACGCCTTGCTCAGCGCGCCGCAACAGCTTGGGCGCCATGCTCTTGCCGCCACTGGCGCACCATCTCGCCCGTGATCTCGCGCTCGTAACAGATCGGAGCATAGCCGCCAGGGCGGCTCCATGCACTGCGTCCTCCGCAGGCACTGCCATTCCTGGCGGAATGATAGGGACAGGGGCAACGCCCCGGGTAGGAGGCAATCGATGCGCTGATGATCTGCTGCCTGACCTGCGCATCGGACAGCCGTTGGCCCTTCTGGGCATACGCCTGCGACGCGGAGGCCAACGCAAGCATGGCGATCAACACATAACTATTTTTCATGGACTGGGTTTTATCTTTCCGCCGGATCAAGACGAAAATGGTTTTTTGAGGCTCAGGGAGTATGACAGATGCCTTTCGGCAAATTAACGTCAAATGTCACAACCGTCCCACTCCAGGGCGATTTGGCGAAACAAGGTTTACGCAAAGAAAGATGACAATCTACATATATTGCCGCATGCAGCATGCTATTCTAGCAATTCCATCCTTTGCCAGCCCAACGCAGGCGAAACGGCTCCCCAGGCCATGTATCACGCAGCAAGCCGACGCAACCAACCTGAAAATAAGCACAAACAAATATGAAAAGAATAATATTTTCGCTGCTATTGGCAACCCTGATTCCGCTGCACGAATCCACAGCGCAAAACATCAAGCAAGCGACACCAGAGAACATTCCTGTTGAAATCAACAAATCGCTGACGCCAGACATTGGCGGAATAAAGCAGTTCATAGAAATCAAGACCGACGACTTCAGCAAACCCGTTCTGCTCTTCTTGTCCGGCGGCCCAGGAAGTTCCATGGTGAATAATGCAAATACCTTCACCAATATCTTAAAAAGCCGATTTACGATTGTTCAATGGGACCAAAGGGATGCCGGAAAAACATTAAAACTCAATCCCTCGCCAACTCAACCCTCAGTTGAGCAGATGCAAAATGATACGCATGAAGTCATCGAGTTCATCAGAAACGAGCTACATCAGGAAAAAATATATTTATTGGGTAGTTCCTTTGGAAACGTATTAGGTTTCCATATCGTTAAAAACTACCCCGAATTACTGCATGCTTACTTTGCAGTCAATCCAGTCATCAATCAGCTGCAAAGCGAAAAGGAATTACTTGAAGTCTTGAAAAAATATTTCAAGGAAGATCCCCTCGCCAGCCAGGAATTGGCCAGCGTGGACTCCTCCATCAAGACTGACCAGGACATGTTTTATTTAAGGAAATGGCTTTTTCAGAAAGAAGGGAAGGCCTATGCAACCAGCAATGAATTCAAGGATATGTTTTTCCAATGGTCGAAGACCTGGTCCCCCGTCTGGAAGCAAGTCATGTATATAGACTTGCCAGCCACCCTGAAAAAAGCCGGCTGCCCGGTTTATTTCTTCGTTGGTAAAAACGATATTCAAACCTCGGCACGCATCACCACTGCCTATTTCAATGCATTGCAAGCACCCAAAAAAGAGCTGTTTGTCTTTGAAAATTCCGGGCATCAAATCCACCAGGAAGAACCCGAAAAATTTCAAAATACAATCATCGGAACACTCGATACGCTGAACGCTGGAAAGTAAAGACACCCTGCGCAAATCAACGCGCCTGGAATGCAAAAAGCCCAACCGTAAGGCTGGGCTTTTTGATGCTGCTGATGTTCTGGCTCCCCGACCTGGACTCGAACCAGGGACCTGCGGATTAACAGTCCGTCGCTCTACCGACTGAGCTATCAGGGAAAAGAGGCCGCATTATATAGGGCAAATTTTCAACTGTCCAGATTTCCCCAGGAAAATGTTTATCGCTCCGTCAAGCCTGGCGCCCAGGCACTCAGGCGAAACTTTCCTGCGCCACATAGTCAATCACCAGCACCCGCCCTATCCAGGGCTTGAGCAACTCAACGAACACCAGGTGCTCGGGGTGGACCAGGTAGGCGTCGCGCGCGGCGGCGCCGCTGAAGGTGAGCGTAAAGCAATCGGTGTAGCCGTCATCCAGCCCTTCCGCGCTGACATTCTGCCCCCATTCAAACTTCAGCACGCCGGGGATGCGGTCCTTCAGTTGGGAAAACTCTTGCACGAGTTCGGCATGCTTGGCGGCGGTGATGTCATCAATAAATTCGCACAGCACGATGTGGCGCAAGGGGGCGGTGGAACAAGCCATGGCGTAACTCTCCTGTAGATAGTCTGTGCAGGATAACGTAAATTTACGTAAATCACAGGAAGGCCGCGCCGGACGGCAAAAACCGCAAGGACCAGAAACTGCAGGCACAACGAAAAAAGCCACGTTTTTCAACGTGGCTTTTTGAATTCTGGCTCCCCGACCTGGACTCGAACCAGGGACCTGCGGATTAACAGTCCGTCGCTCTACCGACTGAGCTATCAGGGAAAAGAGGCAATATTATATGTCGTTTATTTTATATTTACAAGTTGATTTAACATCTTGTTTAGCACAAACATCACGACTTTTTACTGCCATCGGCGCGCTCTTGCAAGCAGCGCCGAAGAAGCAAGATCTTAAAGGACTTTGGCGATGGCGTCAATAACGATGTCGATATTGCGCGAATTCAAGGCTGCCACGCAGATACGGCCCGTGTCGACGGCGTAGATCGATTGCTCGCGCAAGGCAGCCACTTGCTCCTTGGTCAAGCCCGAGTACGAGAACATGCCGATTTGCTCGCGCACGAAACCGAAGTCGTGGCCAGGTGCTTTATCTTTCAGCTTGGCAACAAACGCATTGCGCATCTCGCGGATACGCAGGCGCATGCCGGCCAGTTCCTCTTCCCACAGCTGGCGCAGTTCCGGCGTGGCCAGCACGGTGGCGACCACCTTGCCGCCATGCGTAGGCGGGTTCGAGTAGTTGGTGCGCACCACGCGCTTCAGTTGCGACAGCAGACGGGCCGCTTCTTCGGCGCTGGCAGCGACCACGCTCAGGGCGCCCACGCGCTCGCCGTACAGCGAGAACGATTTCGAGAACGAGTTCGACACCAGCAGGGGGCCGCCGGCAGCCGCGAAACGGCGCACCACGGCGCCATCTTCGGCGATGCCGTTGGCGAAGCCCTGGTAAGCCATGTCCAGGAACGGCACCAGGCCGCGCGCGGTGACGACGGAAATGATTTGATCCCACTGGGCCACGCTCAGGTCGGCGCCGGTCGGGTTATGGCAGCAGGCGTGCAGCACGACTACGGAGCCCGATGGCATCGCATTCAGGTCGGCCAGCATGCCGTCGAAATTGACGCCATGGGTCACCGCGTCATAGTAGGCGTAGTTATTGACGACAAAGCCGGCGCCTTCGAACAGCGCGCGGTGGTTTTCCCAGCTTGGGTCGCTGATATAGACTTGTGCGCCTGGCGCGAAGCGCTGCAGGAAGTCGGCGCCGATTTTCAGCGCGCCCGTACCGCCGATGGCTTGCACGGTGATGGCGCGGCGCTCTTGAATCACGGCGCTATCGGCCCCAAATACCAGTTCTTGCACCGCCTTGTCGTAGGCAGCCAGGCCTTCGATCGGCAGATAGGTGCGTGGCGCGCCCTGTTCGATCAGGATAGCTTCTGCCTTGCGTACGCAAGCTAACAGAGGCACTTTACCGTTGTCGTCATAATAAACGCCGACGCCCAGGTTGATTTTGGCGGGATTCTGGTCCGCGTTAAATGCTTCGGTGATGCCCAGGATCGGGTCGCGTGGGGCCATCTCGATGGCGCTAAACAGACTGGCAGAAACAGTTGGGTTCGTCATGATAAGATTGGATTCGATTGGAAGCAGGTTCACAGCGGAGTTGTCGGCAGCGCCCCCAAAACAACTCCAGGGCCGCCAGCAGAGCACTATTCTAACAAAGGTCTGATTCACATGCCCGATTTATCCCATGCAAATGACGCGCAAGCGACCGTCGTCACCTTCCCCGATTCGCCGTTTCGCCTGCACCAGCCGTTTCCACCGGCCGGCGACCAGCCGACGGCGATTGCCGGACTGACCGAGGGAATTGCCGATGGCCTGGCCTTCCAGACCCTGCTGGGCGTGACCGGTTCGGGCAAGACCTACACCATGGCCAACGTGATTGCGCGCATGGGCCGGCCCGCCATCATCTTCGCGCCCAACAAGACGCTGGCCGCGCAGCTGTACAGCGAGTTCCGCGACTTTTTCCCGGAAAACGCCGTCGAATACTTCGTCAGCTACTACGATTACTACCAGCCGGAAGCCTACGTGCCGCAGCGCGACCTGTTCATCGAAAAGGATTCCTCGATCAATGAACATATCGAACAGATGCGCTTGTCGTGCACCAAGTCGCTGATGGAGCGGCGCGACGTGATCATCGTCGCCACCGTCTCGGCCATCTACGGTATCGGCAACCCGAATGAATACCACCAGATGATCCTGACCCTGCGCGTGAAGGATAAGGTCGCCCAGCGCGACGTGATCGCGCGCCTGATCCAGATGCAGTACACGCGCAATGAAGTCGATTTCGGCCGCGGCACCTTCCGCGTGCGCGGCGATACCATCGACATCTTCCCGGCCGAGCATGCGGAACTGGCCGTGCGCCTGGAAATGTTCGACGACGAGATCGAATCGATCCAGCTGTTCGATCCGCTGACGGGGCGCGTGCGGCAAAAAATCCCCCGCTTCACGGTCTACCCCGGTTCGCACTATGTCACGCCCCGCTCCACCGTGCTGCGCGCCGTGGAAACCATCAAGGACGAACTGCGCGAACGGCTGGAATTCTTCCGCAAGGAGAATAAGCTGATCGAAGAACAGCGCCTGGAACAGCGCACCCGCTTCGACCTGGAAATGATGACGGAAATCGGTTTCACGAAAGGCATCGAGAACTACTCGCGCCACCTGTCCGGCGCCCTGCCGGGCGAGCCGCCGCCAACCCTGGTCGACTACCTGCCGCCCGACGCCATCATGTTCCTCGACGAGTCGCACGTGCTGACGGGGCAGCTGAGCGCCATGTACAACGGCGACCGTTCGCGCAAGACCAATCTGGTCGACTATGGCTTCCGCCTGCCGTCCGCACTCGACAACCGGCCCCTGAAATTCGAGGAATTCGAACAGAAGATGCGCCAGACGGTGTTCGTCTCGGCCACCCCGGCCGAATACGAAAAAAACCATTCCGACCAGGTGGTGGAACAAGTGGTGCGCCCGACCGGCCTGGTCGACCCGCAAATCATCGTGCGCCCGGCCAGCACCCAGGTCGATGACCTGATGTCGGAAATCGTCGAACGCATCAAGAAGGACGAGCGCGTGCTGGTCACCACCTTAACCAAGCGCATGTCGGAGCAACTGACCGAATACCTGGGCGACCATGGCATCAAGGTGCGCTACCTGCACAGCGATATCGAGACGGTGGAGCGCGTGGAAATCCTGCGCGACCTGCGCCTGGGCACCTTCGACGTGCTGGTGGGGATCAACCTGCTGCGCGAGGGCCTGGACTTGCCCGAAGTGTCGCTGGTGGCCATCCTCGACGCAGACAAGGAAGGCTTTTTGCGCTCCGAGCGCAGCCTGATCCAGACCATCGGCCGCGCCGCGCGCAACCTGAACGGCACGGCGATTTTATATGGCGACCGCATCACCGATTCCATGCGCCGCGCCATCGATGAAACGGAGCGCCGCCGCGCCAAGCAGATCGCCTTCAACACGGCCAACAACATCGTGCCGATCGGCGTGAAAAAAACGATCCGCGAAATGATCGACGGCGTCTACAGCCCGCAAGAGGCGCGCGAAACCCTGCAGGTGGCGCAAGAGACGGCCAAGTTCGAAGCCATGAGCGAGAAACAGGTCAGCAAGGAAATCAAGCGCCTGGAAAAACTGATGATCGACCACGCCAAGAACCTGGAGTTCGAAAAAGCGGCGCAGGTGCGCGATCAGTTGCACGTCCTCAAGCAGCAGCTGTTCGGTGCACCGGGCAGCGACAATGTGGTGTCGATGCTGGGCAAATAAGCTTACTGCGGCAGCGAGTAGGCCAGCTCATAAAAATGCTGGCTCTCCGCGACACGGATGGCCAGCGTGCCGCTGATGCCCTCCAGTTGCCCTGTCCCCGAATGCGGCACGATGGCGATGGACAGTTCCTGCTTGCCATCGGCCATGGTGCCCGTATGCTGCACCACGAAACTGCCTGTTCTGCCCTGCAGCACGCCCGTAATCGCTTCGATGGCGACATAGCCGGCGGCTCCCCTGGTGTCGGTGACGGCGCTGAGCATTTCGCCGCGGCAGGTGCCGACCAGGTCGCCTGCATACACTTTTTCCAGCACGGTGCGCCCCAGGGCCGTCCGTCCCGAGCGTTGCGGCGCTCCGGCCGGCGTCATGCTGATACTGAAGGTTCCAGATGCGTGTGCGTTCATGCGATGATCTCTTTCGTGATTAACTGGGTTTCAAGCTCCAGCACGCGCGCCTGCTGCCGCGCCCACGCATGGGCGCCAGCGATATCCATCTGCAAGCTGGCAAACGATTTCTTCAGCAGGTGCTCGGGCAAGGCCCAATCCCATTTTTCCCTGCGCAGGTTATACGCGCCCTCCAGCAATGCCTGCGCATCGGGCAGCGCTTGGCTGGCGAAGGCAAGCAGACACGCAGCGACGCGCTGCACGCTGGTTCCAGTGGCAAAAATCTCGATCATCGGGCCGCAAATCGCCACCGTGAAACCGGTGCGCTTGAGCACCGCCGCCAGTGCTTCATTCTGTTGATCGCCCAGCCATGTCAGCAAGAAGATGGCGCCGCCCTGCGTCAGCAGCAAACGCTGATCCAGGCCAAACCGCGCATAGCTGTCGCGTCCTTCCTGCAGCAGGCGGACGGCCTCGGCATCGAGAAAGCGCGGCACCTCGGTGCTGCGATACAGCGCGCGCATGCGCTCGCGTATCTTCACGTGCAGCTGGCCGCCAGAACCGCTAAATACCGGCGCTTTTCCCGTGGATGTCTTGCTGACTGAAATCGTCTTGCCATCTTCATCGATGCTCTCGACGCGCCAGGTCTTGCCGGCAAAAACAATAAAGTCGCCGATGCCGATGGCGCTCGATATGGGCAGGGAACCGAGTACCCGGCTGTCACAAACGACACGGTATTCCTCTTCGGCCGCAAAGGCCGCATAAAAGGAGTAATGGTTGACGATGCGCTCGCCTTTCACGCCGTGCAATAGCAGGCCGGAAGACTCTTGCTGTATCAATTCAAGTTTGCCCATATGCCGCAGCAAGTCGACAAAGTCGCTCTTTTGCAGGGCGGCGAACGGTCCTTGCGCGCACAGCGTGCGGTAAGCATCGCTGGCTTGCATGCCGCCGCGCTGCGCAATCAGGGACAATAACTGCTGTATGAAGGTGGAAAAATGCAGGCCGCCCGTTTGCGGCGGCTCCACCCATTTTTCCAGCAGCAGGCTGACCATGGCGGCAAACGTCAACAAGCCGGTGCGCAGCTGCACATCGAGTGAGGACTGGTCCGTCAACGCGCGTTCGATCACATAACCACGCAAAATCGCCGGCTCGCCGGGGCGCCGCCCGGAACGCCCCAGCCGCTGGCGCATGCTGGCCACCGATGGCGGACTGCCGACCTGGGCGATGCTTTTCACCGCGCCGATATCGATGCCCAGTTCCAGCGTATTGGTGCAAATGGCGGTGGCATGGCGCTGCTTGTTCTTTAGCGCCGCTTCCGTCTCCTCGCGAATCTCGCGCGACAGGTTGCCGTGATGGGGCCAGAACTCATTGGCGATCTGATGCGATTCGCACAGGCGGCCCAGAGAGTATGCATATTCCTCGACCAGGCTGCGGCTATTCGGGAAGACCAGATTGTTCGAGCCGCGCAAGGTCTGGAACAAATGCTGCGCAATCAACACGGGCGAGGTGGCGACGACGGCATGCTCGGCTTCCGGCAAGTGGGCAGGCTCCACATAGGCCTTGATTTGCAGGTCCAGCCGCGCCGGATCGGCATTGGAATGGATGATCTCGACCGCCGCGCCACCGCGCAGGCGCAGGAATTCGGCCGCCATGCCCAGGTCTCCCAAAGTGGCCGACAGCCCCACCCTCACCACCTTGCGCCCGACAGCCAGGTCGAGACGCTGCAGCAGCGACTGCAGCTGCTTGCCCCGTTCCGTACCGATAAAAGCGTGCAGTTCATCGATCACGATGTAGCGCAGCTTCGCCAGTAACTGCGGCACCTGGAATCCGCGGTTGCACAGCATGGCTTCCAGGGACTCCGGCGTGATCAGGACCACGCCGGACGGCTGCTTGAAAAAACGGTTCTTCGATGAGGATGAAATATCGCCATGCCATGGCCACACGCGCATATCGAGCTGTTCGCACAAGCGCTCCAGCCGCAGGAACTGGTCATTGATCAAGGCCTTGATCGGACTGATATAAATGCACAGCCCCGTCCCCTCGCTGTCGGCCAGCATATGCGTCAGGATCGGAAAAAAGGCAGCCTCCGTCTTGCCCGCTGCCGTCGCGGCGGCAATCAGCACATCATGGTCGCATGCCAGCAGCGCCGGAATCGCCCGTTCCTGGGCATCGCGCATGGCGCTCCAGTTTTCCGCCCAGATCCAGCGCTGGATGCGTTCGTCGAGCAGGGCAAACGAGGAAGACTGCCGTTGCAGCATGGCGTCAGAGCTTGAAGGAGGCCAGCTCTGCATCTTCTTCGGCCTCGATTTCGCCATCGCTGGCGCCGCCGTGATCGACGCGCACCTCGACGGTTCCCAGCAGCTCTTGCCAGGATGTGCCCGGATTTTGTTCCAGCACCGCCAGCAAATTGATGAAGGCCGTGATGGTGGTGCGCGGCGTGCGGAAATAACTGTCGCCGAGCCGGCGCGCGCAATGCGCCATGAAGACAGGCAGCGCATCGTCGGGCAGCAGGAATTTCGCCGCATCCCCAAACGCGTACACGTTGCGCAGCTTTTGCAGCAGCACATAAAAATCCTCGGGCGCCAGGCTGGACAAACGCAGCACCGGGCCGCTGTAATCAACCAGGCCGTCCCTGGCGAAGGTATTGTCGGCCAGCCGGCTTTGCAATGCCGGATAGCTGAACAAGCCACGGCGCGGGTCAGACAGGAAGTCGGGCGTACCGCCCAAAATGAATCCCAGGCCGACGGCCGAACCTTGCAGCGAGTCGTTCAGGATCCGCAAGATCTGTTCATAGTTGGCATTGCGGGCGGCGGTATTGGACAGCTTGTACAAATTGACCAGCTCATCGAGGCACACCACGAAGCCGGCATAGCCTGCCAGCCGGACAAACCGTGCAAACAGCTTCAGTTGATCATAAAACGAGGCGTCATCGACAATCGCCCGCACACCGAGCGCCTGGCGCGCCTCGGTCTTGGTATTGAATTCGCCACGCAGCCAGCGCACCGCATCGGCTTTCAATTGCTCGTTGCCTTCTTCAAAACCCTTGCAGTACGCCGCTATCACTTCCGCGAAATCGTAGCCGTTGACCATTTCCGTCAAATGCTCGAGCTTTTCGCGGATGACTTCCTCGCTGCTCTTGTCCTGCGCCTTCGCCTCGGACTTGGCGTTGGTAATGAAGCGCTCGACGATCCCCGCCATCGCGCCGCCATCGGGCTTGGTGCGCGTGGAGAGATTGCGCATCAATTCGGCATACAGCGAACGGGCCTGGCCTCCCGTGGCGTGCAGGCGCCGGTCGGGATTGAGGTCGGCATTCGCGGTGACCAGTTTTTTCTCCATCGCGACCGAGCGTATCAGATTGAGAAAAAACGTCTTGCCCGCGCCATATTCGCCGATCACAAAACGGATCGTCGAACCGCCATCGGCAACCCGGTCCAGGTCCGCCACCAGGGTTTCCACTTCAGGCTTGCGGCCGACCTGTATCAAATGCTGGCCAGCGCGGGGAACCACGCCGGCGCGCAAGGATTGGATCACCGCGTCACGGTCGCGGGGACGAATAGCAGGAGCATTCATGCGCTAATTCTTTCATGGATTTCAGGATTGATTTCAATCGGATCGTCGCCTTCGGTGCAAGGCATGTCAAACGCATCCAGGCTCGCTTCATTGATGCGTTCCAGCGCGCCATCGAGCATGATGTCCAGTTGCCCCGCCATCGCTACCAGTTCAGCACGCGACCAGGTCACACGCGCCAGCAGCTTGCGGACGAATTGCGAGTGGGCCGCATCGAGGCCGGGCAAGGCACTCTCCTCCACCACAGGGGTGGACACCGCAGGCGCAGGATGCGCCGCTTCGTCGCTAAAGATATCGCCCAGCAGGGCAGCCACCCTGGCGCTGTCTTGCTGGAGTTCAGCGATACGCGCCAGGTCGAGCTTGATGCCGCTGGAGGCTGGCCGGTCCATCGGCTCGATAACAGGCGCGCCGAACATGGCGTGGACTTGCTGCTCCAGTTGCGCCATGTCGCAGTCCAGCAGGGCAAACAGACGCGCCAGTATCGACACCTCTTCCGGCATCAGGCTGGCTCCGGCCTGCGCCATCGCCACAAGATTGCTTGCGACGCCGTCACGGCCAGCCTGGTCCAGCGCTGCGATCCTGGGCTGCAGCGACGCCATCGGTACCGGCTCGCAGGACAACAAGCGGCTACGCGCCTTCAGCCGCTGTTGGCGGGCTGGCGTCAATTGGCCCCACGAGCCGATATGCCGGTCAAGCAAGGCCAGTTTATCGTCGCGCCATACGCCTTCGGCCTGGGCCAGCACGATCAGCAATTCCAGGCTGAACGAGGCGGTATCGCAGGATGGCGCCGACGATTCATCGTCCGTATCCGGTGGCGATGCATACAGTGCAACCGTAGTACCGGCCAGCGCGCCGGACAACACATCGTGCTGCAGCCGGTGATGGGCATCAAGCTCAGGGGTGCAGGCATCGATGATTTTTTGCAACGCCATCGCCGGCTCACTTAATACCGTGACGTCGGGAATATCGCCGATATCGAGGGATATGCCGGCTTCATCGCGCAAGGCATGCGAGGCGGGAAAATACGTGTATCCCAGCCTGCGGCGTCCTGCCGTTATGGTGAGTCCATCGCCGAATACGTGGCGATACTGCGCCAGGAACAGGGGACGGAATACATCGGGATAGCGCAGTGCCGCAGCGCCCAATTTCACACCGGGATCGCACCGTGCCCAGGCCAGCGCCAATTCGGCGGGGATCGGACGGTTATCGGCTATCGCCTGGCCTATCGCTATCCGCAAATACAGGGCAAAACCGGCTTCCGGCGGAAACTCGGGAATCGCCCGTTCGTATAATCTGGCAGGGGCGGGAGAAAAATCCAGGAAATTGAGCAAGGCATAACACTGCCTGGTGAAATCGCTGGAGCCGGCGCCGTAATGTTTCAGCAGTCTGTGCAATTCCTTGGCAATCTGACCAAATTCGGCAGCAATGGAATGGTCTGCGACAGCATCGATAACAACCCGCCGTTCCAGTCCATAAAAAAACAGCCAGATATTGCTGATATGGGCTTCCGGGCTACTGCGCCCGTCGGCCAGCCAGCGCAAATAAGCACCGCGCGCACGCGGCGAGGCATCGGAATAATTGGGCCAGTCCGTATGGAAATGGTCTTGTGTGTAATCAGCCTTCCATTCCACTGTTTTCCGTGGATCGATCAGGCATGCATCGGGCGTGCCATATTTCCCTGGCAGGCGCTCCCCCACATACAGCATGCCGGCAGCGATGGACAAGCCGGCAATATGAACGGATTCATTGCGCGGGTACCAGCGCGCCATGGTGGGCGACGACGGCGGCGGCGGGATCAGGTAATCGGCAGGCGCTTCGCCTGCTTTGTCCGGGCCGTCAGAAATTAATAACTTGCTGTCGTCGTCTGCATTCATGGGAACTGGCTCTGCTACGATCAATGGAGAGGTCTGGGCATCACGCACCGAAAGCAATGCTGGCGGCACAAGATAATCCGGCTTGTCAGTACGGGATTTATCGAGTTGATGGTAATAATACCGGACACCCACATACGCACACCCCGCAAACAGCGATAAGGTGCCGGCAATTCCTGATTCAGGTGCAATCAGGAATAACACCAACACCGCACAGAGGATCAACGGCCAGAATAATGAAGCACCCGGACTCTTTTTGCCCACTACTCTCCCCTCTTTTGAGCTTCGGCTAATCCGTACACCATAGCTCAAAAAATAGATGGCATAAAAACACCCGTACCCATCATATCCACAATAACAATAAAAAGAAACGCTTTAGCCGCATGTTGCTGCTCTTTACAACGGGAATCAGGGAAGCAAAATAAAAAAGACGATCCGTGGATCGTCTTTTTATCGGCCAAAACCAGAACTATCTGAATGGCTTGTCACGCCTTCGATGATTCAGCGACTCAGGCAAATACCGGCCTGAAAAAACTGCGCTCATAACTGACGATGCAGCGCGTTTCTTCGGCGTAGCGGAAGGCGGCCTGGCAGTCGGCGTCCTGCAGCGAATCGATGCGGTATTGTTCGTACAGGGCCAGGCTGGGGAACGAGAACATGGCCAGCGCCACGTTGCTGGCGCCTTCCGATGGCAGGAAGTAGCCGTGGTGCTGGCCGCCGAAGCGTTCGACCAGCGGGATCCACAGCTTGCCGTAGGCTTCGAATTCCTTCAACTTGTACGGGTCGATGATGTAGCGCAGGTAGCAGGTGATCATAGTAACTCCGGATTCAGATTCAAATTCATCAGCATACCGGTTTCCCAGGAACCGATGGCGGCCAGCGGCGTACCAGGCAGGAAGGCCAGCGCGCAGGGATACGTAAAATCGAGCTGCTGACGCACGGCCAGTCCGGGCCAGCCGTAGAACAGCAGCTTGCCCTTGCCGATGCGCCCCAGCGCGCTGCCGTCGGGCAGCCAGGTCAGTTCATCGCCCGTGCCACCGCCCGCCTCGACCGCCACGCTGGCCAGCAAGCTGCCATCAGCCAGCGCATACACTGAAACATATTCCGAGCCGCTAGCGTAGTGCAGCACGGCCAGCAGGGCGCCGTCCGGCGAGACCGCGCAGGACTTCATCCCGGGCAGCGATAACACGATGCGACCGCCCCCAGCCTGCAAAGGCCAGTCCCATACGGTGCAGTAATCAGGCGGCTGGCTTTCGCCCTCTGCCACCGATTTCACGCCATGCAGCACAAGCAGGCGCTGCCCGCCATCGATGGCTTGTACGGCGCGCAGCATCTCGCGCGGATAGTCTTTCGTAAAGACGACTGCTGCCGTGTGCGCCTCGCGCACCTGCAGGCGGCCATCCCAGCCGCCATCGGCAAGATAACGTCCGCACGGCGACCATGCGGGGCAGCTGCCCTCGCCATCCTTCCTGTTGGCGAAATTAAAGGCCAGCTGGCCCGACGCCACATCGATCACGGCGATCTGCCCGCTGGTGCTCTTGATGGCCAATTGCGCCCCATCGGGCGAGAAAACCATGCTGGAAGTGTGGGCGATGAATTTGCCGCGCCATAGTTTCTGGCGCGCCGCCACTTCCCACAAGGTCAGGCTGTGACCAGCGACGGCCAGGCGCGTGCCATCCGGCGAAAACGCCACCTTGTAGCTGCAACCGAGCTTCAGAGGTTTAACTGCTGCCGTCATGGACGTGGCAGGCGGTACACCACGGACTCAAGGCCATAATGCACGCCGCGGCCCACGTACTGCATGCCCAGGCGCGTCATGACCTTGATCGAGGCAGCGTTGTCAGGATGGGCCACGGCGACCACTTCCGGCGCTTTGACAACCTCGAAGGCATGCGCCACGATAGCCTGGGCCGCCTCGCTGGCGTACCCTTGCCCCCAGCCTGCACGCGCCAGGCGCCAGCCGACTTCATGCGGCTGGCTCTTGTCGCCATCGAGATGCTGCAGGCAGGCCATGCCAATCAGTTCGCCATCATCGAGGCGTATCAGGGCCCACCACGAATACCCCCATTCGGCCCAGCGCAGCTTGGTACGCTCCACGGCCATGCGGGTTTTCTCCTCCGCCTCGGGCTGGCCCGCGTTCAGGTAAGTCATCACTTCGGGGTCGCTGTTAAGCACACGCATGCGCTCGTAGTGGGCGTCGGTAATCGGCTCCAGGCGCAGGCGCGCCGTATGCAATATCGTCATTGACTGGTCTCCTGGTGTCAGTGATCTGCGATCACTTTGACAAGATCCATTCTAACCGCATGCACCGTGGCGCGACAGCCGCGCACCACAGTGCGGAGCACCATCAAACCAGAGCAGATACCAGTGCAGTCGCCTGGCTGATCAGCACCGCATGGTGCTGTTCAATATCATCGGCCGCTTCTTCGAAGGCGATCGTATTGTAGAGGAAGGTGATCGTCGAATCCGGCACACCGCAATACGCGGCAATGCCGTCACTGAGCAGCGCTTCCATGTGCTTGTCCCATCCATGTGCCTCGAATTTTGCCTGCGCCCCACCGACCAGCGCCACCCAGCGAATGGAGGACACGGGAATGCGCTTGCCGCCGCCATACACCAGGCCGTAATTCCACACGCGGTCGATATACCCCTTGAGCATGGCTGGAACGGCATACCACCAGACGGGGAAGACCACCACGATGTGATCAAAGGCGTCCAGCGACTGCGCCAGCGCCGTCGCCTCCGCCGAATGGAATTGCTGCTCACTGGCCCAATCCGGTTCATCCTCTTCCCGCAAGACGGGATCGAAACCCAAGCGGTACAGGTCAAGTTCTTCCACCACCAGGCCTTGCGCCTCGGCTTCTTGCCTGACGCCGGCCACCACGCGCGCAGTCAGCGAATCGCTGCGCGGGTGCGCCCAGATCAGCTGGATTTTTTTGCGCGTATCGGCGCCTGTGTTCATTGCTACTGCTGTTACCATTTTTTTCTCCAATTCAGGAAGTCATCGAGGCGGCCAGCTTACGCTGCGCCGATTGTCCTGATAAGAGCTAAGATATGACATCAGAACTGAGAAAAATTCATCAATGAAAGCCAGCCTCTCCGACCTTGCCACCTTTGCCGCGGTGGCCAAACACCGCAGCTTCCGCGCTGCCAGCATCGAGCTGGGCGTGTCCTCGTCGGCTGTCAGCCATGCGCTGCGCCAACTGGAAGAACGGCTGGCGCTACGCCTGGTCAACCGCACTACACGCAACGTCTCGCTGACGGAAGCAGGACAAAAGCTATATGAGAACCTGGCGCCCGCCATGTTCGACATCCACCGCGCCGTCGAAATGCTGTCGCCCCTGCGCGATACGCCCACCGGTACCTTGCGCATCACGGCAGCACGCCAGGCAGCACGGCTGGTGCTGCTGCCGCTGGCCACGGCCTTCGTTCAGCAGTATCCGGGCATGAAGGTGGAGATCGTCGCGGAAGACAAATTGTCGGATGTGATCAAGGAAGGCTTAGACGCAGGCGTGCGCCTGGGCGAGATCGTGGCGCACAACATGATCGCCGTGCGGCTGGGGCCAGCCGTGCGTTTTGCCGTCGCCGCCACACCCGATTATTTCAAAAGTGCCGCACCACCGCACCACCCGAAAGATCTGCTGACCCATAAATGCGTGGTGTTCCGCTTTCCAACCAAAGAGAGCGCTTATCGCTGGGAGTTCGAACAGGGAAGCTCGCGGCTGGCGATAGACGTCAACGGCGATATCGCCGTCAACGACATGGACCTGGCGCTCGACGCTGTACTACGCGGCGCCGGCATCGGTATCTTTCATGTCGAGCAGGTGAGGGAACTGGTGGCCGCTGGCAAGCTCGTAACGGTGCTGGACGACTGGCTGGTCGACCGGCCAGCATTTCATTTGTACTACCCGAGCCGGCGTCAGATGCCGCATGGCTTCCGCCTGTTCCTGGCGTTTATCCGCGACTTCACATGGTAAAAAGCCGCACCTGATTTCTCGGGTGCGGCTTCTTGTCGGGAACAGCGTTATTACTTGGCCGTTTCGCCTTTTTTAATCCACGCTGCCAGCTGGTGCGGGCGGATGCCGTCGTAGTCTTCGAACGGCTGGTGGATCCACGGGTTGTGCGGCAGTTCATCCAGGAAGTAGTCAGGACGCACGACGGAGCAGCCTTTCAGCCAGATCACGGCCGATTTGACTTCGGTCACGCCAGGGAAGTTGTCCTTCAGGTGACGCGTGACTTTATCGAGCGTGACGCCGGAATCGGCCAGGTCGTCTACCAGCAGGATGCGGCCAGCCAGCGGGCCCTTGGTCATGGTCATGTACTTGGCGATATCGAGGTCGCCCTGGGTGGTGCCCTTGTCTTCGCGGTAGGAGCTGGTCGACAGGATGGCCAGTGGCAAATCAAAGATGCGCGAGAAAACGTCGCCAGGACGCACGCCGCCGCGCGCCAGGCACAGCACCTGGTCAAATTTCCAGCCCGATTCGTACACCTTGAGCGCCAGGCGCTCGATCAGGCGGTGGTACTCTTCCCAGTTGACCCAAAGGTGTTGATCGTTCGATTGTGGGGTAGTCATGATCTTAAAGTCTTGTTATGAATGTGCAAATGCAGGGTTAAAAAAATCCGCCTTGCGGCGGATTGTGTCAAACACAGTTTATTCGAATGGGTGGCGCAGGACGATGGTTTCTTCGCGGTCCGGGCCGGTCGACACCATGTCTACCGGTACGCCGACCAGCTCTTCGATGCGCTTGATGTAGGCGCGCGCCGTTGCTGGCAAGGCGGCCAGCGATTTCGCGCCGACGGTGCTTTCCGTCCAGCCTGGCATCTCTTCATACACGGGCACGCAGCGGGCAGCTTCTTCCGCGCCCGATGGGAAGATATCGACGTACTCGCCGTCGATGGTGTAGCCGGTGCACAGCTTCAGCGTTTCGATACCGTCCAGCACGTCCAGCTTGGTCAAACACATGCCGGTCACGCCATTGATCTGTACCGAGCGGCGCAGCAAGGCAGCGTCGAACCAGCCGCAGCGGCGGGCACGGCCCGTCACGGTGCCGAATTCATGGCCGACTTGCGCCAGGTGATGGCCAACGCCTGCATCGGTAGGCAGTTCCGACGGGAACGGGCCGGAGCCGACGCGCGTCGTGTAGGCCTTGGTGATGCCCATGATGTAGTGCAGCATGCCTGGGCCCACGCCCGAACCGGCGGCGGCATTGCCGGCCACGCAGTTCGACGAGGTGACGAACGGGTAGGTGCCGTGGTCGACGTCGAGCAGCGAACCTTGCGCGCCTTCGAACAGCAGGTTGGCGCCAGCCTTGTGGGCCTTGTACAGCGCGCTCGAGACGTCGGTGACCATCGGACGCAGACGCGGCACGTAGGCCAGCGCGTCATCCAGGGTTTTCTGGTAATCGATGCGCGGCGCCTTCAGGTAGTGCTCCAGCACGAAGTTGTGGTAATCCAGGTTTTCGGCCAGTTTTTCAGCGAAACGGGTTTCGTTGAGCAGGTCGGCAACGCGGATGGCGCGGCGCGCCACCTTGTCTTCGTAGGCTGGGCCGATGCCCTTGCCGGTGGTGCCGATCTTGGCTGCGCCACGCGCCGCTTCACGGGCCAGGTCGAGTGCCGAGTGGTAAGGCAGGATCACCGGTGCGGCGTCCGACACTTTCAGGCGCGAGGCGACTTCGACGCCAACGGCTTCGAGCTTGTCGATTTCACGCAGCACGTCCGGCACGGAAACGACCACGCCGTTACCGATGTAGCAGGCCACGCCTGGACGCATGATGCCCGAAGGGATCAGTTGCAGCGCGGTTTTCACGCCGCCGATGACCAGCGTGTGGCCTGCATTGTGGCCGCCCTGGAAGCGCACCACACCCTGGGCGTGATCGGTCAACCAATCGACGATCTTGCCTTTACCTTCATCGCCCCATTGGGTGCCGATGACAACGACGTTCTTTGCCATAATTTTCTTTGACATCACTTAACCTAAGTTTTTAAGAATCCAGCTACTACCATTATCGGCAAGTACCAGCGCGCGATCGCACTCGAACTCGTCTTGTTCATTACTGTGACCCGGCAAACTCTGGATCACGACCTCGCCCGCCTTGCGCAACTCGGCGATTTTTTCCTTCAATTCTGGTGCGCTGCCCCATGGCGCACGGATCGAATGCTTACGTTCCGCCGTTGGGAGCAGGCGCGCCAGTTCGCGCAAATCGAGCGAGAAGCCGGTCGCGGGACGTGCCCGGCCGAACGCTTCGCCGACGTGGTCATAACGGCCGCCGCGCGCCACTGCGTTCGGCAAGCCAGGTACATACAGCGCAAACATCGCGCCACTTTCATATTGGTAGCCGCGCAGGTCGGCCAGGTCGATCGCCACTTCGGCGCGGCCAATCGCCGAGCCCGCCAGCGCGGCCAGTTCGGCCAGCGCTTTTGTCACGCCCGGCAGCGGCGGCAATGCTTCGCGCGCACGCGCCAGCACGTCGATATCGCCATACAGGCCGGGCAAGGCCAGCAGCGCATCGCGCGTGACCGGATCATAGGCTGCGGTCAACGCACGCAAGCCCGGCGCATCCTTGGCGCGCAGCAGGGTGTACAGCATCGCTTCGTCGCGCACGGCCTGGACATCTTGCGCAATGATAGCGCGCAGCAAGCCCACGTGCGACAAATCGAGGCGCACCGCATCGAAGCCGGCCAGGGCCAGCGACGCGAGCGCCAGTTCCTGGATCTCGGCATCGGCTTCCAGGCCGGCATGGCCATAAATCTCGGCGCCGATCTGCAGCGGTTCGCGGGTGGCGTGCAAGCCCGACGGACGGGTATGCAGCACGCTGCCGGCGTAGCACAAACGCGTCACGCTGGCGCGGTTCAGCAAGTGGGCGTCGATGCGCGCCACCTGGGTGGTCATGTCGGCGCGCAGGCCCAGCATGCGGCCCGACAGCTGGTCCACCAGTTTAAAGGTGCGCAGGTCGGTATCCTTGCCGGCGCCGGTCATCAGCGACTCCAGATACTCGAGCAGCGGCGGCATCACCAGTTCATATCCGTACAGACGGAAATTATCCAGCATGAGGCGGCGCAGCTCTTCAATCTTGCGCGCTTCCGACGGCAAAACATCGGCAATATTTTCGGGCAAAAGCCAATTCGGCATGAGGGAGCGAGATACGGAAGAAAGTTGAAAAATGCACCATGCGAGGCAGCGGCGAGCGCGCCAGGCAAGAGGCCGAACCTGATATTTTACGCGAAAACAGCGCCGTTTAGGGATAAGTTCTCGTCTTGCGTGGCATATCCGGTGAAAAAAACACCATTTTACGCCTTCTTGCAACGCCCTGGCCCGCACAAAAAAACGGGGCCGGCATCGCTGCCGGCCCCGCTTGCACCATGACTGGCGAGTGACGCTTACTTCTTCGCTGCGCCCGCCGAAGCGCCGCCCTTGAAGTACTTGAAGAATTCCGAGCTCGGATCGACCACCATCACGTCGTTCGGTCCCTTGAACGTGGCGCGGTAGGCTTCCAGGCTGCGGTAGAACTTGTAGAACTCGGGGTTCTTGCCAAACGCTTCCGCATAGATCTGCGATGCCTTGGCGTCGCCTTCACCGCGGATATTCTCGGCCTTGCTATACGCTTCGGCCAGGATCACGGTGCGCTGCTTGTCGGCGTCGGCGCGAATTTTTTCCGAGTCGGCCGAACCGGTCGAACGCAGCTCATTGGCCACGCGCACACGCTCGGACTTCATGCGGTCGTACACCGAGTTGTTGATCTGCTCGACGTAATCGACACGCTTCAGGCGCACGTCGACGATTTCAATGCCGATCACCTTGGCTTCGGCCGTGACCTTGGCGCGGATCGCCTCCATCACCTTGCCGCGCTGGCCAGAGATCACTTCGCGCACGGTGCGCTTGGTGATTTCATCGTTCAGCGCCGCCTTGACGATTTGCGACATGCGGTTGCGCGTGCTGCTGTCATCGCCGCCAAAGCTGCGGAAATACAGCTTCGGATCAGCGATGCGCCATTTGACGAAGGCATCGACCAGGATGTTCTTCTTCTCGGCCGTGATGAAACGTTCCGGCTCCGGCGTATCGATGGTCTGGATCCGCTTGTCCAGGTACAGCACGTTCTGGAACGGCGGCGGCAGCTTGAAATACAAGCCTGGCTCGCCGATCACTTCCTTGACCTCACCGAGGGCGAAGACGACGGCATATTTACGCTGGTCGACGATGAACACGGTCGAGGACAACAGCATGATCGCGATAAAGCCCGCGATCAGGGCGGCTACGATACGGTTCATTAGCGGCTCTCCCGTTCACGCGAAGAACGGCCGTCACGGCGCGAATTGACTTCGACTGTCTGCATGGTTTCCTGTGGCAAAACGGTGGTGGTGGCAGGCGTAGCTGCGCGCGCCGCCGCAGCGGTAGCGTCGGATGCTGCCGTCTGGGCAATCAGCTTGTCCAGTGGCAGGTACAGCAGATTGCTGCCCGTCTTCGCATCGACCATGACCTTGCTGGTGCTGGAGAACACTTGCTGCATCGTTTCCAGGTACATGCGGTCACGCGTCACGGCAGGCGCCTTCTGGTACTCGACCAGCACCTGCTTGAAGCGCGAGGCATTACCGGTGGCGTTTTCCGTCACCATGGCGCGATAGGCTTCGGCTTCCTGGATCAGGCGGAAGGCCGCGCCGTGCGCTTTTGGAATCACGTCATTGGCGTACGCTTCACCTTCATTCTTCTGGCGTTCGCGGTCTTGCCCTGCCTTCACGGCATCGTCGAAAGCGGCTTGCACCTGCTCCGGCGGCTGCACGGTCTGCATCGTCACGTTGTTGATCAGTGCACCGACCTGGTAGCGGTCGAGGATCTGCTGCATCAGCTGCTGCGTTTCGTACGCGACCTTTTCACGACCTTCGTACAGCACGAAGTCCATCTTGCTGCGGCCGACCACTTCGCGGATCGCCGTTTCGGCGACCTGGCGCAAGGCGCCTTCCTGGTCACGGTTGTTGAACAGCCAGGCGACCGGGTCTTTCAAGGTGTACTGCACCGCGAACTGGATGTCGATGATGTTTTCATCGTCCGTCAGCATCAGCGATTCGCTGGCCTTCTTGTCGCTCAGCGACTGGCGATAACCCACTTCCACGGTGCGCACCTGCGACACATTGACGGTTTCATCGGTCTGGAACGGATACGGCAAGCGCCAGTTGAAACCGGCCGGGGTGGTGCGCGTATATTTACCGAACGTCAGCACGACGCCGCTCTGGCCCTCTTGCACGATGAAGGCGCCGCTGGCCAGCCAGATCAGCACCGCGATCACGCCGACCACGCCGGCAGTGATGCCCGCACCCTTCATGTCCGGGCGGGGACCATTGCCGCCGCCACCGTTGCCGCCATTATCGGGACGGTTATTCTTCTGTCCGAAAAAGGCGTTCAGGCGCTGATTGAAATCGCGCCACAATTGATCGAGGTCCGGCGGACCTTCACCGGGCTTTTTGCCTTCTTGGGCTTTCTTGCCGTCGTCCTTGCGATTGCCCCAGCGGGGATCATTCAGGGATAACTTCAAGCCTGTTTTTTTGAGTAGGGAGACAAGCATAACTATCGTGTTCCGACTTGAGAGTGGGTGGAAAACCTATCATCCTGGTCTAGCTCTGCGGCTTGATCCGGGGCGGCGCCATCGTGCTGCTGGTCGTGCTCGTGCTGACTGTATTCGTCCTGCTGTTCCGCTTCGCCATCCTGGTAAAGATGGGCCGAACCTGGCGCATTCTTCGCCATCTCGACGATCGCCTCGCGCAGCAGGTCAAGACCACTGCCTTTTTGCGCACTGACGAAGACGCGACTGATCGTAGCATATTCATCACGCTCTATCGACGGCTCCAGTCCGGCCGCATCGATCTTGTTCCACACCAGGATTTGCGGAATATGATCGGCGCCGATCTCTTT
The DNA here is from genome assembly GCF_049319705.1 of Janthinobacterium sp. Mn2066. NCBI lineage: Bacteria > Pseudomonadati > Pseudomonadota > Betaproteobacteria > Burkholderiales > Oxalobacteraceae > Janthinobacterium > Janthinobacterium sp. Mn2066. Next base: position 293,164 of record NZ_JBMOUF010000004.1, read on the forward strand.
CAAGACCAGGTTGACCTGTTCGATCTGCTCCATGCGCACCGGCGACGACGCGTCGACGACGTGCAGCAGCAAATCGGCATGGATGGTTTCTTCGAGCGTGGCGCGGAAGGCGGCCACCAGCTGGTGCGGCAATTCGCGCACAAAGCCGACCGTGTCCGAGATCACCACATTGCCCACGTCCTGGCCCAGGTAAACCCGGCGCGAGGTGGTGTCCAGGGTGGCGAACAACTGGTCGGCGACATACACGCCGGCCTTGGTCACGGCGTTGAACAGGGTCGACTTGCCGGCATTGGTATAACCGACCAGCGACACGGAAAACGTGTGGTTGCGGCCGCGCGCACGGCGCTGGGTCTCGCGCTGCTTGTGCAGCTTTTCCAGGCGCGCGCGCAGGGCCTTGACGCGATCGCCGATCAGCCGGCGGTCGGTCTCGAGCTGCGTCTCGCCGGGACCGCGCAAGCCGATACCGCCCTTTTGCCGCTCAAGGTGGGTCCAGCCGCGGATCAGGCGCGTGGCCAGATGCTGCAACTGGGCCAGCTCGACCTGCAGCTTGCCCTCGTGGCTCTTGGCGCGCTGCGCGAAGATATCGAGGATCAGGCTGGTACGGTCGAGCACCCGCACATGCAGGCGCTTTTCCAGATTGCGCTGCTGTGCCGGCGAGAGGGCGTGATTGAAAATGACGATTTCCAACTGGTCATTGACGACCGCGTCGCCGATCTCGTCCGCCTTGCCGCTGCCGACAAAATAGGCGGAATCGGGACTGGAACGCTTGGCCGTAATGGTGGAAATCGGATCCGCGCCAGCCGAACGCGACAACAGCATCAATTCCTCCATGCTGGCGGCAAAGTCGCTGTGACCGAAGTCAACCCCGACTAGTGCCGCGCGCATGATGGAAACAGAATAGTTGAGGCGAACGCAAGCGTGAACGCCAGCGCCGATGCAACAGCATCAGCGCCGCTGGCGCGGACGCGCGCGCAATTGCGCGCACGGGCGATGGAGGGTGAAAGGCGCTGGGCCGTCAAGCTCAACGCTTTACTCCGCTTCAGATTCAATATTGAGATTGACGGCACGGGCCGGCACCACTGTCGAGATGGCATGCTTGTACACCATCTGCGTAACCGTATTACGCAGCAAGACGACATATTGATCAAACGATTCGATATGACCTTGCAATTTAATGCCATTGACCAGGTAAATCGAGACAGGAACATGCTCTTTGCGTAATGCATTGAGGAATGGGTCTTGTAACAGTTGCCCTTTGTTGCTCATAACAGCTCCGTTGTTTATGTTGTTGTGTAGAAATTGGAGGCGACTCGCTTGATTTCAAGTGCTCACTCAGCATTCTCTTGCAGAGAATGATGCATCGCAGCTACTGTAACCTGTTTTCGCGATCGCTGTCGCGCATGCACGTGGTCCAGGCAATCACCGTCACCACGTCCAGTTTATTTAAAATCGGCACCGCATTTTCCATGCGGCGCCTTAATGCAAACTTAATTACCAGCTATTCAGAAAAGCGGCCGTATTTTTACAATCCAATCCGGTTTTATTTCGGCGTTCTGGCAAACGGATTTTTACCGGTCCGCAATTCAATCCGCAATGGCGTACCCACCAGCGAGAAAGTATCGCGGAAATGTTTTTCCAAATAACGTTTATACGGATCGCCTACGGCATCGAGTGCATTACCGTGAATAACGATCACCGGCGGATTCATGCCACCCTGGTGAGCATAACGCAATTTCGGACGGATCGAACCCTTGCGGCGCGGTTCCTGCTTCTCTACCGCCTCGATCAGGGCGCGCGTCAGCTTCGGCGTCGACAGGTCGCACATGGCGGCCGCGTAGGCGGCGTTGAGCGACTTCATCAATGGACCAATGCCGGTGCCTTTCAGCGCCGAAATAAAGTGCATATTGGCAAAAGACAGGAAATCGAGCTTGCGGTCGAGATCAATCTTGATTTCATCGCGCTCGTGCGATTGCAGGCCATCCCATTTATTCACGGCCACCACCAGCGCGCGGCCCGATTCCAGGATAAAGCCGGCAATATGCGCGTCCTGTTCCGAAATGTCCTGCTGCGCGTCGAGCAGCAGCACCACCACGTTGGCTTCGGAAATCGATTGCAGCGTCTTGACGACCGAGAATTTCTCGATCGCCTCAAACACCTTGCCACGGCGGCGGATACCGGCCGTGTCGATCAGCGTATATTGCTGGCCATCGCGTTCGAACGGGATCTCGATCGAGTCGCGGGTGGTGCCCGGCATGTCGAAGGCGATCACGCGCTCTTCGCCCAGCAGGGTGTTGACCAGGGTGGACTTACCCACGTTCGGGCGGCCGACCAGGGCGATCTTGATGCCGCGGTCGGTCTTTTCCAGCTCCTCGGGCTCTTCCGGACGCTGCGCAAAGGCAGTGTCGAGCATGACTTCGACCAGGTCGGTCACGCCGTCGCCGTGCGCGGACGAGATCGCATACGGGTCGCCCATGCCCAACTCGTAAAAGTCGGACACGACGGCCGTATAGCGCATGCCTTCGCTCTTGTTGACCACCAGCATGACCGGGCGGCCGCTCTTGCGCAGGAAGTCGGTGATGGTCTTGTCATGCGGCGTCAGGCCCTGGCGGCCGTCCACGATGAACACCACCACGTCGGCTTCCGCCACGGCCTGCTTGGTCTGCAGCGCCATCTGGTGCATGATGCCTTCCTTGGCGACGGGTTCGAAACCACCCGTATCGATGACCAGGAAGGGACGTTCGCCGACACGGCCTTCGCCATAGTGACGATCGCGCGTCAACCCAGGCAAATCCGCCACCAGCGCATCGCGCGAGCGGGTCAGACGATTGAATAAAGTCGATTTCCCAACATTGGGTCGACCTACTAGTGCTATTACCGGCTTCATTGTATTACTCGACCGCGAGAGCGGTCACTGTCCCTGATTGGGTTTGAAAAATCAAATTCGAACCGGCGACGACGGGAACCGAAACAATCGGGCTGCCGTCGGTGCTGACCCGACCTATAAATGCGCCATCTTCCCGCGACAGGAAGTGGATGTAACCTTGATAATCGCCAACAGCAACGCTGCGGCCGAACGAGGCCGGCGTCGACACGCGGCGGCGTGCCAGCGCATCATTCTTCCAGGCGCTCTGCCCTGCTTCGCGGCTGAACGCCGTCACGGCGCCCTGCTCATCGACGGCAAACACGAAACGCTGGTCGACCGCCACGCCCACGTCGGACGAGTACGGCTTGGTCCAGCGCGGCACGCCGGTGGCTGCATCGAAGCAGCCGGCCTTGCCCTGGTAAGTGACGGTGCACACTTCGCTTTCAAACACCACCGGCGTGCCGGCGATGTCGGAGACACGTTCGAGTTCGGTGGCGCCGCGCGGTTCGCTGACCACGTTTTCCCAGCGTACCACGCCGGTCGCCGCCGTCAGCGCCATCAGTTTGCCGCCCGGCTGGGCCACGTAAATGTTGGCGCCGCCCAGTACCATGCCTGGCGCATTGCGCAGGGTCAATGCTGGCGTGGTGCGCTGCACTACCCACTTGCGCTCGCCCGTCTTGGCGTCGAGGCCGACGATGCGGTTATCCACGCTGCGTACCGCGACGATGCCCTGGCTGACGACAGGCGCCGTCAGCACTTCGCTCGACGCCTGGTAGGTCCACAATGGCTTGCCATCGGTATCGAAGGCCATCACGGTGCCCTTGGCGCCGCCCACCGCCACCACCGAGCCATCGGTGCCGGCGCTGGAGGTAATGTCGCTACCGGCCTTGACGCGCCAGGTTTCGCGGCCGGTGGCCGCATCGAGACGCGCCAGGGCGCCATCGGCATTGACCACATACAGGCTGTTGCCCGACAGCGCAGGGCTGAAGGCATACACGCCCGACTTGCCGATGGAGTATTTCCATGCATCGCGCACGGCGAGGCTGGATTTTAACTCGACCAGTGGAGCCGGCTCGACTTTCGGATCTTTCTTGGCAAACGGATTCAAGGACGAGCAACCCGCCACCAGCGCCAACAGGCTTGCAGCTACCAGCTTTTCAGTGACACGCATAAGTGTTATCCAACCTTCTTCTTGTACTTGTAAGGGTCGAGCCGCCGGCGGGAACGCCGCGCAGCTGAACCGGTAGTTTTCCGATCAAGCGGCAACTCAGGCAGCGGCTTGATCTGCCTTGGCCTTGTCTTCCGGCACGGTGCCGCCGATGGCTTCCAGTTTGACCTGGATCAATTGACGGCCTGGATTGTCCTTGGCAGTAGCGGCCAGCGCGGCCAGGTACGCGGTACGGGCATCGGCCAGCTTGTTTTGCGCCACCAGGATATCGCCCTTGCGGTCGGCCACGGCGCCGGCAAATTGCGGCACGTTGGCCGACGCCAGCACTTTCAGCGCTTCGTCATACGACTTTTCATCCATCAGCACGCCAGCCAGGCGCAATTGCGCGATGGCCTTGTATTCTTCGGCGCCATGATCGGCCACCCATTGCAACTGGGTCTTGGCCGCTTTCAGGTCATTCGCATCGAACGCCGTCTTGGCCGCTGCCAGCGAAGCCATCTGCGCGTAGGCGGTACGGCTGAAACGCGACTGCATGTCGGACGCCGCGCGCTGCACCTTGGCAGTGTCCTTGGCGACGATGGCGTTTTGCAATTCATCGTACAACTGGCCCGCTTGCGCCGCCTGGGTGCGCTGGTAGTACTGCCAGCCGGCCCAGCCACTGTAGGCGGCCAGCGCCACGATCAAGACCCAGGAGGTCACGTTGCCGTTGCGCTGCCACCAGGCTTTGAGGGTTGCCAGTTGTTCTTGTTCTTCGTGATCGTATGCCATGAGTCGTCAGTTTTAATGAATAGTTAATCGAAGTTAGCGCAGGGTAGAACGATATTGTAATAACGCAGATTAATGATGATGATGCACGTGGCCATCAGCACCATGGTCGTGGCCGCAATCGTGGCTGCCGATGATCTGGTCCACCAGGTAATCGACGACATCATCGAACGGCACCGTGTTTTGCTGCGATCCGGCTTCCGCTTCGCGCATGGCTTTCACCGTGGCAACGTGGTTGGCGATTTCATCGTCGCCCAGGATCACGGCAAACGCGGCGCCGCTGGCGTCGGCCTTTTTCATCTGGTTCTTGAAGGCGCCGCCGCCATTGCTCGCTGCGCAATGTAGCACAACGTCCAGGCCCGCATCGCGAATCCGCTCTGCCAGCACGAATGCCTGCAAGCCCGCCTGTTCGCCCTGGTGCACCAGGTAGACGTCGCACAGGGCCGGCTGTTCCGGCTCGGCAGCGTCTTTCATCAGCAACACCAGGCGCTCGACGCCCATGCCGAAACCGACCGCTGGGGTCGATTTGCCGCCAAACATTTCCACCATGCCGTCGTAGCGGCCACCGGCGCAGACCGTGCCTTGCGCGCCCAGCTTGTCGCTGACCCACTCGAACACGGTGCGGTTGTAATAGTCCAGGCCGCGCACCAGGCGTGGATTGATGGTGAATGGAATATTGTTGTGATTCAAAATCTTTTGCACGCCGGCAAAGTGCGCCAGCGATTCTTCGCCCAGGTAGTCCAGCAGCTTCGGCGCGCCATTGACCAGGTCCTGCATGGCCGGGTTCTTGGTGTCGAGGATGCGCAGCGGATTGCTGTGCAGGCGGCGCTTGGCTTCTTCGTCGAGCAGCTCGCTGTGGCTTTCCAGGTAGGCGATCAGGTCGGCGCGGTGGCGCAGGCGCTCGGCCGCATCGCCGATCGAATTGAGTTCCAGGCGGATGCCGTCCAGGCCCAGGTCATCCCACAGGCGGCGGGTCATCATGATCAGCTCGGCATCGATATCGGGCCCCGTAAAGCCGATCGCTTCCGCGCCGAACTGGTGGAACTGGCGATAACGGCCTTTTTGCGGACGCTCGTGGCGGAACATCTGGCCCTTGTACCACAGGCGTTTCGGGCCTTCGTAGACCAGGTTGTGCTCGACCACGGCGCGCACCACGCCCGCCGTGCCTTCAGGGCGCAGGGTCAAATTGTCGCCGTTCATCGAATCGGTGAACGAATACATTTCCTTTTCCACGATATCGGTCACGGCGCCAATCGCGCGCGCGAACAATTTCGTTTCTTCGACGATCGGCGTACGGATTTGCTGGAAACCATAGCTTTGCAGCACGGATTGCGCCGTATTTTCAAACAATTCCCACAGGGCCGCGTCGGCTGGCAGCACATCGTTCATGCCTTTGACTGCGGTGATTTTATCGAATTTCTTATTTTCTGACATAGTGTTCTTCTTTACTGTTTTTACCGGTTATGTTCAGGCCGCTACGGTCTTGCCATAGTGGCTCTTCACATAATTCAAGACGATGTCCTGGAATTCTTCCACGATGCGCTCGCCGCGCAGGGTGACGACTTTTTCGCCATCGACAAACACGGGCGCGGCCGGCGATTCGCCGGTGCCGGGCAAGCTGATGCCGATGTTGGCGTGTTTCGATTCGCCGGGGCCGTTGACGATGCAGCCCATCACGGCCACGTTCATCGCTTCCACGCCGGGATAGGCTTTTTTCCATTCCGGCATCTGCTCGCGCAGATAGGTCTGGATGTTGTCGGCCAGTTCCTGGAAGGTGGTCGAGGTGGTGCGGCCGCAACCTGGGCAGGCAATCACCATCGGCGCGAACTTGCGCAAGCCCATGGTTTGCAAAATTTCCTGGCCGACGATCACTTCACGCGTGCGGTCGCCGCCCGGTTCAGGCGTGAGCGATATGCGGATGGTGTCGCCGATGCCTTCTTGCAGCAGCACCGACAGCGCCGCCGTCGAGGCGACGATACCCTTGCTGCCCATGCCCGCTTCCGTCAGGCCCAGGTGCAGCGGATAGTCGCAGCGTTTGGACAATTCGCGGTAGACGGCGATCAAGTCTTGCACGCCCGAAACCTTGCACGACAGGATGATCTTGTCGCGGGCCAGGCCCAGCTCTTCGGCGCGCACGGCGTTTTCGATGGCCGAGGTCACCAGCGCTTCATACATGACCGCCTGCGCCGGCCATGGTTCGGCACGGCTGGCGTTTTCATCCATGATGCGGGCGAGCAAGGCTTGATCCAGGCTGCCCCAATTCACGCCGATGCGCACCGGCTTATCATACTTACAAGCCGCTTCGATCATTTGCGCAAACTGCGTATCGCGCTTGGCGCCCTTGCCCACGTTGCCGGGGTTGATGCGGTACTTCGACAGCGCGCGCGCGCAATCGGGATAATCGTTCAGCAAGGTATGGCCGTTGTAGTGGAAATCCCCCACCAGCGGCACATCGATGCCCATCTTGTCGAGCTGGTCGCGGATATACGGCACGGCCGCAGCCGATTCCGGGCGATCCACCGTCAGGCGCACCAGTTCGGAGCCGGCACGCGCCAGTTCCTTGATCTGGATCGCCGTGCCGATCGCATCGGCCGTATCCGTATTGGTCATCGACTGCACCACCACGGGGGCGTCGCCGCCCACCCAGATCTTGCGCTGGCCGTGCGCGATCAGTACTTTGCGGCTGTCGCGGCGGTCTGAAGGACCGGAACCGATCGCTGTATTCGAGGTAGCCATATGTTTCGTCTTGTGAGTTATTTATTGCAATTGTGACTATTTATTCGATGCTGACACGTGCAATCGTACCACCCTGCACGGTCGGCAAGTCCAACTTGGCGCCACGCAAGGTTGCCTGCACGGCGCCTGGCTTACCGACCACCAGAGTTGCCGGGCCGGTGATATTGAAGGTTTCCGTGCTGCCAGCGCGCATCATGCGCGAGACCAGCGGCGTAGCGCCACGGCGGCGTATCTCGACCCAGGAATCCTGCTCCAGCTTCAGCACCAGCGCATTTTCACCTGCGGCGGCAGCGGCGGGCGGCGTGACAGCGGCCGCTTCAGCGACGGCGGCTGGCGCGGGTGCGGCAGGCACGGCAGCAGTCGGCGCCGGGGCGGCAGCCGAGGCAGCCATTCCTGTCTGTGTATCATTGGCCGGCGGCGGCACGGAGATCAAGGGCACGGATGGCGTCTGCACGGGCGTCAAGTCCTGACCAGGCTTGATCAGGGTGGTTTCCACCGGGCCGGACATGGCGGGATGATCGGCTTCCTTGTCCTTGTTGTCCACATGGGCCAGCAAGGCAGCCGGAACATAGCCGAGCTTGTAAGCGCCAAAGGCGGCAACGGCCACCACGACCACGGCGCCGACGATCCACGCCACCGGGTAACCGGACGAGCGCTGCGTCATCGATGGGAAGCGCGACTCCGAAAACGTGGCGGAAATCTCACGCCGCACCGGCGTGGCCGGATCTTGCGTCGGCGCTGCCGCCACTTCGATCAGGGCCACCAGCGGCGCCGCATCGAGCCTGACCACCTTGGCATAGGCGCGCACGAAACCGCGCACCACGGCCACGTTCGGCAAAGCCGCCGTATCGCCCGCTTCCAGCGCGATCACCTGGCGTGGCGCCAGCTTGAGCTGGTCCGCCACCTGTTCCACCGGCCAGCCCAACGCCTCGCGCTGCGCCTTCAATTGCGCGCCTGCCGAGGCCAGACCGCCACCGCGGGGCTGCTGCTGCGGCGTTTCTGCCTGCTCTGAATTCATTGGTATCCCTGTCTCACTCATCAAACGCCCCATTTTGATAAGCAGCATATTCGGGGGAGGCGGAATGGTGGTGGCGCAATTGCGCCGCCAGGCCAGCCTCCGCGCCCACATCCCCGAGCTGATGCTGCACCTTGATCCCGAGCCACAGCACATCGGCTGTTTGACTCTCCATAGTCGCTACTGTACCGAGCCGCGCCAGATAATACGCGGCTTGCCGGTAATCTTGCTGTTCGTAATATACGCGCACCAGACCGGCGTTGGTCGCCGCCACGTCCGGCGCGATCTGCAGCGCCCGCAGCCAATACGCCCCGGCACGCTGATATTGTTTCAGGCTCGCACTGCACGCGCCCGCATTATGCAGCGCCTTGCCGGGCGAGACATAGCTGGCATCCTGCAGTGCGGCGTCAAAATAATCCAGCGATTGCGCCGCGCGCCCTGTCTGGCACAAAAACAGGCCGTAATTATTGCTCAACTCAGGATTGTGGGGCGCAAGGCGCAAGGCGTAAAGGAAATCTTTCTCAGCAGGCAAAATTTGCTGCCGGCCTGCCCGGATCAGGGCGCGCATGCCATAGGCCTGGGCGTCGTTCGGCGCCAGCAGCAACGCTTGCGTCACCTCATCGAACGCCACGTCCAGCTGGCCCTGGCCATAATAGGCGCTGGCCAGTTGCAAACGCAGGCTGGCGCGCTGCTGTGCCGTATCGGTGGCAGTGGCGGCGGTCGCCTTGTCATCGTGCACAGGGGAAGCACAGCCGACCAGCAGCACAGCCAGGCTGACAACGGCCACAGCAAGCGAGCGATGGTAAGCCATGCCTTCCCCCATCAGGAGCGGATCTCCACGATTTTTCCGAAATTGGCGCCAAACTTCTGCTGGTATTCCGTCATCTTTTCCATGCGCTCCTGCACCCGCGTGCGGTCCTTGACTTCACCGGCCAGCTGGCCGCAGGCGGCGTCGATATCGTCGCCGCGCGTCTTGCGCACGGTGGTGACGATGCCGCCATCCATCAGCACCTGGGCAAACGCCTTGATGCGCGGGTTTTTCGAGCGGAACAGGCCCGATTCCGGGAACGGGTTGAACGGGATCAGGTTGAACTTGCAGTTCACGCCAAACTCGCGGTCTTGCACCAGCGCCAGCAGTTCGCGCGCGTGCTCGTCGCTGTCGTTGACGCCATCGAGCATGCAGTATTCGAAGGTGATGAAATCGCGCGGCGCGAATTCCAGGTAGCGCTTGCAGGCCGCCATCAATTCCTTCAGCGGGTATTTCTTGTTGAGCGGAATCAAGCCATCGCGCAGCTTGTCGTTCGAGGCGTGCAGCGAGACGGCCAGGGCCACCGGCACTTCCTGCGACAGCTTGTCCATCATCGGCACCACGCCCGAGGTCGACAAGGTCACGCGGCGGCGCGACAGGCCGTAAGCGTTATCGTCGAGCATCAATTTCAGGGCGGTGACGGTCGGTTCAAAGTTCAGCAGGGGCTCGCCCATGCCCATCATCACCACGTTGGTGATCTGGCGCTCGCCTTTCGGGCCCGGTTCGATTCCCTTGGTGCGGCGCAATTCAAATTCTGCCATCCACAGCTGGCCGATGATTTCACCGACGGTCAGGTTGCGGTTGAAGCCTTGCTTGCCGGTCGAGCAGAAACGGCAATTGACGGCGCAGCCGGCCTGGGTCGAGATGCACAGGGTTCCGCGGTTGTCTTCCGGAATGAACACGGTTTCCACGGCATTGCCATTGCCCACGTCGACCAGCCACTTGCGCGTGCCATCCGTCGACGTATGGTCGCTGATGATGGCCGGGGCGCGCACTTCGGCGCGCGTGGCCAGCTTGTCGCGCAGCGACTTGGCCAGGTCCGTCATGGCGTCGAAATCGGAGGCGCCGAACTGGTGTATCCAGCGTTGCAATTGTTTCGCACGAAACGGCTTCTCTCCCAACTCGGCGCAGTAAGCGATGAGTTGCGCGGGATCCAGATCCAGCAAGTTGGTGAGTGTCGTCGTATTCATGATCATGTCTATTCTAAAAATCCGTCCCCGCGCGCGCAGAAAAAACCAGGCGCAGCGGGAACAGGGGGTGATAAAGTTATTTCACAGATAACGCCAGGAAATAACGTTATCTAAGGCAATTAAGCCTTCAGTTCTGGGAAGAAGTAAGCGATTTCTACTTTGCCAGCTTCGACAGCGTCGGAGCCGTGTACGGCGTTAGCGTCGATCGAATCGGCGAAATCGGCGCGGATGGTGCCTTTTTCTGCTTTCTTCGGATCGGTTGCGCCCATCAGGTCGCGGTGGGCCAGAACGGCGTTTTCGCCTTCCAGAGCCTGGATCATGACTGGGCCGGAAACCATGAAGTCCACCAGGTCTTTGAAGAAGCCGCGCTCTTTGTGCGCTGCGTAGAAGCCTTCAGCTTGTTCGCGCGACAGTTGGGTCATGCGGGCTGCAACGATTTTCAAGCCAGCGTTTTCGAAACGGCTGTAGATTTGGCCGATTACGTTTTTTGCAACTGCGTCTGGTTTGATGATCGACAGGGTGCGTTCGATTGCCATGTGTGAAAACTCCAATAAAAAGAAAGGTTTAAAACGTAAATTGAGAACTCAATCAACCTTTGATTTTACCATACTACGCCCCATATCTCCCAGACAAGCAGGCGACATCTTCCGCCCCCAGCTGACTTTAATGCAATCTTAAGCTGTTTTTTTTGCAAAAAGCAGGGTCCATGCTATCCTTGGCCGCAGTAGCAATTTGAATCGATCACACGGAGGCACTATGAATCAGAACATGAATCGCACTTTCGACCTGTCGGGAGGCATGCAGCAAGTACGCCACCAGGTCTTGCGCAACACTTACTGGCTGCTGGCGCTGTCCATGATACCGACCGTGATGGGCGCCTTCGTCGGCGTGCAGCTGCATCTGCCGATGCTGCATGGCGGCATGGGCTTCATCATCTTCATGGCGGTCGCCTTCGGCTTCATGTTTGCGATTGAAAAAACCAAGAATTCGGGCCTGGGCGTCGCCGTCCTGCTGGGCTTCACCTTCTTCATGGGCCTGATGCTCACGCCTATCCTGACGCGCACGCTCGGTTATTCGAACGGCGGCACCCTGATCATGACGGCGTTTGGCGGCACGGCCACCATCCTGGCCGTGATGGCCACCATCGCCACGGTCTCGAAACGCGACTTCTCGGCCATGGGCAAATGGCTGTTCGCCGGCGTCATCGTGCTGATCCTGGCATCGGTAGCGAACATCTTCCTGGGCCTGTCGGCACTGTCGATCGTGATCTCGATGGTCGCCATCGCAATCTTCTCGGCCTACATCCTGTATGACGTGCAGCAAATCATCAACGGCGGCGAGACCAACTACATCTCGGCCACCCTGCGCATCTACCTGGACGTGTACAACATCTTCACCAGCCTGCTGTCCCTGCTGGGCTTCGCCGGCGGCAGCCGCGACTAAAAACGTCCAGGGCAGCGTTGCAATGCCTGGCCGTGCCATTCGCACTGCCTTCGGCACCGCGCCTTGCCCTGAACGTTTTATGCAATGCATGTGAAAGTCAAAAGCCGACCCGTGGGTCGGCTTTTTTACGCCTGTACCACCAGCTTTACATCACTCGCCACCGTTCGGCCACTGCGCGCAGGCAGGCGCGGGCGCGGTCCAGCGTGGGATTGTCGCGCTGGGCCGCATACACGGCGTAGGCGGAATGCGAGAATTCGGGCGCGCCGTGCACGCGGAACAGCTGGCCCGCCTCGAGATACGGGCGCGCCATGCCGACGCGAAAATAACTGGCGCCGCCCACCTCGCGCAAGTACATCAGCGCCAGCGGCCCCAGCGAAATCGACACGGGCGGGCTGCTCAGCTCGGGAAACGCCGCCTGGTGGTTGGCCGCAAAGCTGGGCCCCCAGTCGACATATACATAGGCGTCGGCATGCATCTGCCCATCGGGGCGGGTGGTCAGCATCACCAGTTTTTCCTCGGCCAGCAACTCACTGACGAGGCCAGGACGCTGCGGCGGGTTGTACAGCACGGCCAGGTCCAGCGAACCGTCATGCACGGCGTCGAGCAGCCGCGCCGGGCTGTCGACTTCGGCGCGCAAGGCGATCTTCGGACAATCGCGGTTCATGCCGATCAGCCATTCGCCCAGCATCGGCTGCCACAAGCTCAGTTCGCAGCCGATGCTGATGCCATCCTCCCTCCCCGGCGGCAGGGCCACCTGGTGGCGCGCCCGCTCCCACACCTGCACCATGGTTGCCGCGTGGCGCATGAAACGCTCGCCGGCCGGCGTCAGGCGCGCGCCAGCCTTGTTGCGCACGAAAAGCTGGCGCCCCAGCTGCTGCTCCAGGGTGCGGATGCGGGCGCTGACCGCCGTTTGCGTCACGTGCATGCGTTCGGCCGCCATGATAAAGCTGCCGCAGGAAGCGACTTCCAGGAAGGTACGCGCTTGATTGATATCCATCAGGCGATGATAGCAGTTACACCCGGCTTGATTGCAGCCATCAGCTGATCCGCTCGTAGCCGCCCAGCACGCCCTGCTTGGACAGCACCCATTGCCACAGCTGCAGGTCGCGCGCGCGGAAGGCGCCGGCGCAGGACAGCAGATAGTAGGACCACATGCGACGGAAACGCTCGCCCAGCTGATCGGCAAAACGGGGCCAGGCCTGCTCGAAGTTGGCGTGCCAGGCCATCAGCGTCTTGTCGTAGTCGGCGCCGAAATTGTGCAGGTCTTCGGCCACGAACAAATCATCCATGGCGTCGCCGATCTGGCCGATCGACGGCAAGTCGCCATTCGGGAAGATGTATTTGTCGATCCACGGATCGCTGGTCGACTGGCGCTTGTTCTTGCCGATGGTATGCAGCAGGAACAGGCCATCATCGTCCAGGCAGCGGTGCGCCACTTCCATGTAGGTGCGGTGGTTTTTATGGCCCACATGCTCGAACATGCCGATGCTGACGATGCGGTCGAAACGTTCGTGCATGTCGCGATAGTCCTGCAGGCGGAAATCGAGGTTTTCGCCGCCCGGCAAGCCGCGCGCATACTCGGCCTGCTCTTTCGAGATGGTCACGCCCACGCAGTGCACGCCGTATTTTTCGGCCGCATAACGCATGAAACTGCCCCAGCCGCAGCCAATATCGAGCACGCGCATGCCCGGCTCCAGGCGCAGCTTGCGGCAAACCAGGTCCAGCTTGGCTTCCTGCGCCTCGGCCAGGCTGTTCGCCTCTTTCCAGTAGCCGCAGGTATAGGTCATGCGCGGATCGAGCATGGCGGCGTAAAACTCATTGCCCAGGTCGTAATGTTCCTTGCCCACCATCCAGGCGCGGCGTTCGCTTTGCAGATTGAACAGGCGCGCCGTCAGCGCATGGAAGGCCAGGCGCACGGGCTTGACTTCATCGCCCAGCCGCGCGCGCAGCAAGTGGGCAAAGAATTCGTCGAGCTGGCCCGCGTCCCAGTCGCCATCCATGTACGCTTCGCCCAGGCCCAGGTTGCCGCTGGCGAAAGCCCGCTCGGGCACGCCCGGTTTGCGCAGCTGCATGTCCCAGGCAGCGTCGCCATTCAGATGGATGTCGGCCCTGGCCAGCAAATCGGCCGCCGCGCGGTACAGCCGCGAATCCGTGTTGACTGCCGGTTGTAACTGTTGTGTCGTGTGATGCATATTCATGCCCTGCTGCCTCCACTAGTCATGCCTGCGCCCGCCGGCAAGTTGGGACAAGGTGCCTGGCAGCGCAAGAGCAACAAAATTATCCGCCCGCCATCGCCATCTGGATAATGAAAGATGATGGCAATTCACAGCAAAATAATTGCACTGAAATGACTTGAATTCATCATTTAAAACTGACAGTAGCGGCATGAAGCGTGCTGAAGAATAAAAAAGCCGCCTGTTCGGCGGCTGTTGTCAGCGTGTTCGCGTCATGCACAATAACGCTTAAAAGTCGTGATTCTTGGGATACTTGCTGTAAAAATCGTTTTCCCATTTGAAGTTGGTGAAGGCCACCGTCAGCGAGATGTCCAGCGCTTCGACAAAATGCCAGCAGCCGACCGGCAAAAACAGGATCTCGCCGGGCGCCAGGATGCAGTCGCGCACCTGCACGTCGCCCATCAGCGGGTGGCGCTGCAGGTCGATGTCGCGCCCGTCGACCGGCGTAAAACAGTGGCGCTGGTTGTACACGCGCGCCACTTCGCAGGCGGCCATGATGCGCACGCGCTTGCGCCCTGCCACCTGGGCCATGAAATTATTCGTCAGGTCGTGATGAAAGGGCGTGACGGTGCCGGCCGGGCCAAACCACAGGAAACCCGTGCGCTCGCCCTGCCGCAGGTATTCGGGCAGCTGGCCGATATCGTCCCACAGCTCGCGCAGGGCTTGCCGGTTTTGCGAACTGTTATTGGCGGTCATGTAGAAATCGTTGGTCTGGCCGCTGTTTTCCACCAGGCTGGCGTACTCGCCAAAAGGCATCTTGCGCTTGTGCGCCAGGCTGTTCATTTCATACTGCGCGTCGGCTTCGCGGCCGAACTGCACTTCCACGATGCGCTCGGCATAACGCTCGCGGAAATAGGCGGGACTCCATTTGCTGCAGGCCGGCCAGCCTTCCATCATGCCGGTGATGATCACGGGCTGGTTCAGGCTATAGAATTCATCGAGGAAGGCTTGCGCCGGCAGCTGGTGGCGGCGCGGAATTTCGGGCGAGCGCAGCTGGTTCAGCCGGCGCTGGATATCGATCACCCAGTCGCGCTTGGCCAGCCGGTTCGACAGCCGCACGGCGCCCGCCAGATACGGGCTTTGCAGCGCCAGCTCCACTTCGCGGCGCGCCAGCTTTTCAGCGATGCCCGCCTGCTGCAGCACCGGCATCAGGCTGGAAGGATGGCTGCCCAGCATGAGGTTTTCCGCGATCCAGCTGCGCCACTCGCGGCTCAGTTCCTGGCTCCCCTGCTGCCCTGTCAATGTCGCTACCGCTGCCATCCCCGCCTCCTGTCTTGTGTTGTCTGGTACCAGCGTGAACGGCCGGGCAGCATGCTGCTCCCCGGCCGCGTTTCACTCTACACTAGCAGCGTTTCACCGCACTTTCCACACTTCATTGGCCAGCACGCCATTCGCGTCGCCATCGAGCGACCACGAGAAGGCGCCGCGCAGGTTCTGGTCCTTGACATACTGCATCTTGGTGGCGATCACGGTCGGATCGTCATAGCTCCACCACTGGCCGCCTGCACCCGTGTACAGGTACAGCTGCTTGGTGATCGGATGGTAGTAGCGGGTACCGGACTTGGCGACCAGCAGCTTGTAGTCCTCGATCCCTGCCTCATACGAACCAGGCGCCGCGCCCGTGGCCGTCTGATACAGGCCATTGCCATTCGGCCCAGGCGCCACGCCGGTCCAGCCACGGCCATAGAACGGGATACCCAGCAACAGTTTGCTGCGCGGTACGCCGGCATTGATCATGTACTGGATCGCCTTGTCTGCCGTGTATTCACGGATGACACCGGTCGATGGATCGGCCGGATCGGCATACAGATGCGCATTGAAGTTGGTATTATTTTCCCAACCGCCATGAAAGTCGTAGGTCATCAGGTTGATCCAGTCCAGCGACTGCGCATACTGGGCCGGTTCCGTATTGTCGATCTTGTCCTTGCCGGCGCCAACTGCCGCCGTCAGCAGGTAACGCTTGCCCGTGGTGGCGCCCAGCGCATCGAGCTGGCGGCGGAATTCCGCCAGCAGCAAGGTGAAGTTCTGCTTGTCGGCCGGGCTGGCCGTGTTGTATGGCTGGCCGCCACCCATCGGGTATTCCCAATCGATGTCGATGCCGTCAAACACGTTGACTGCCGCTGCTGGCCCACCGCGGCCGCCCTGCACCGGCAGGTTGCCCTTGATGTAGATGTCGATGCAGGAGCTGACCATCTGCTTGCGCAGCGCATCGGTGGCCGAACCGGCCGAGAAGAACTTCGACCAGCTCCAGCCGCCCAGCGAAATGAAGACCTTCAGGTTGGGATTGGCCGCCTTCAGTTTTTTCAGCTGCAGGAAGTTGCCCGACAGCGGAGCATCCCAGGGAATCGCCTGGCCATCGACGGTGCGCGCCGGCGTGCGGATGTAGTCGGCCTCGGCATCGCCGCCCGTGCCGGCGTCCGGCGCATTCGGATTCGTCGCGCCCGGCTCGGCCTTGGTGATCATGTCGCACACATAGCCGCCGTTCTTGGCGTAGATATTACCGAAAGCGTAGTTGATGAAGGTCAGCTTGCTGGCCGTGCCGCTGCTCTGGATATTGGCCACTTCATAACCGCGCTGGTACACGCCCCACTGCGCAAAGTAGGCGCCGACTTCGCGGCCATTCGGCGTTGGAGTTGGAGTTGGAGTTGGTGTCGGCGTTGGCGTTGGGGTAGGAGTCGGGGTTGGTGTCGGCGTCGGGGTTGGTGTCGGCGTCGGGGTTGGCGTCGGAGTCGGCGTTGGGGTCGGGGTCGGCGTGGTGCTGCAGTTGTCGACGATGGTCCATGGCTTGCCGGTGCCGGGGCCGCCATTGTTGGTGGCCGGGTTGTCGCCCTGGGTCCAGTAATTGGCGCGGTAATTGACGCCGTTATAGCTGACGGTGGCGCCACTCGTGTAAGCCGTGCTGGCCACCCAGGCCAGGGCGCAGGCGCTGGCTGCCGCCGGGTCTGCCGTTGGGCCAGGCGCCGCCACTGGTGCCGGTGCTGGAGTCGGCGTTGGCGTCGGAGCAGGCGTCGGCGTTGGCGTGGATTCTGCGCCGCAAATGCCGCCTGCGCTCCACAGGCTGGGCGAGGCAACCGGATTCCAGCCGGAACCGGCGTAATCGGTCTGCGTCACCAGCGCGGTGTAGGTGCCGCCCTGGTAGGTGACCACCGTACCGGCCGCGTAGGTGCCGCCCTCTTGCCAGGCGGTGCACGCCACCGTGCTGGCCGCCAGCATCTTCGAGGCGGCCGGCGAACCGGAGTCGCTGCTACCGCCGCACGCCGCCAGCACACCGCCGCTGGCCACGCATAACATCATGTTCCTGATCGTTTTTCTGAGGATTAAATTTTCCACGCTATCTCCTGTCTGGGTTTGCGGAAGACGACTCTTTGTTGTAAGGATGAATAATGACCCTGTGGATTGTTACAGTTGCATGACGAGCATGCTGGTGAAGAAATGGGTAGTCAAGTGGTTTTGTAGTGGCATCAAACAGGTCAATACCACTTGGCTCAAAATTCAACTGAGCTTAGTCGGACGGCGTGTTGTCCTACTGGAGGAAACACAAAATGCAGGGGGAAGGAAGAAAAATGCGATATTACCCGGAGGCAACATACCAATTTCACAAATAATGAAAGTGGTATTACACCAGCTGTGCCATTACAGGGCGGGCGCCTGCCAGGCCGCCCGCCGGTGATACATGGATTACTCTGCCAGATTACTGCGCCAGATCAAACACCGCCATCGACTCCACGTGCGAAGTGTGCGGGAACATGTTCACCACGCCCGCCTTGCTCAAGGTGTAGCCCGCTTCCAGGGCCAGGATGCCCGCATCGCGCGCCAGGGTCGATGGGCTGCACGAGACGTAGACGATGCGCTTGGGCAGCATGTCCGGACGCGTTTGCGCCAGGCCCACCAAGGCCTGGCACAGGGCCATGGCGCCATCGCGCGGCGGGTCGATCAGGATGCGGTCGAACTTGCCCAGGGCAATCAGGTCGTCCGTCGTCACTTCAAACAGGTTGCGCGTCGAGAACGAAGTCTTGGCCGACAAGCCATTGGCCAAGGCGTTTTCCAGTGCGCGCTCGGTCAAAGTGGTACTACCCTCGATGCCAACCACTTCACTGCCTTGCGTCGCCAGCGGCAGGGTGAAGTTACCGAGGCCGCAGAACAGGTCGGCCACGCGGTCTTGCGGCTGCACGTCCAGCAGGCGCAGGGCTTTCGATACCAGCACGCGGTTGATGTGGTGGTTCACCTGGGTGAAGTCGACCGGCTTGAACGGCATCCTGACGCCAAATTCCGGCAGCAGATAATGCAGCTGCTTGTCCAGCGGATAGAACGGCACGGCCGTTTCCGGGCCCTTCACCTGCAACCACCATTGCACGCCATGGCTGTCGGCAAACGCCTTGAGCTTGTTTTCATCTTCGCCCGTCAATGGCGCCATGATGCGCAATACCATGGCCGTCACGTCTTCGCCCACGGCCAGCTCGATCTGCGGCACCTGGTCGAAGATCGACAGCGAGGCGATCAGCGCGCGCAGCGGCAGCAGCATGTTCGACACGTGCGGCGGCAGGATCTCGCAGCTATCCATGTCGGCCACGAACGCCGATTTCTTTTCATGGAAACCCACCAGTACGGCGTCTTTTTTCTTGACGTGGCGCACCGACAGGCGCGCGCGGTAGCGGTAGCCCCAGGTCGGGCCATACATCGGACGCATGATGTTGAGCGGACGCACCTTGCCGATATGCCACAGATTATCTTCCAGCACGCGCTGCTTGATGGCAACCTGGGCCGATGGCTCCAGGTGCTGCATCGAGCAGCCGCCGCAGTTATCGAAATGCTTGCACTTGGGCGCGATGCGCATGGCCGACTCGCGGTGCAGCGCCGTCATGCGGGCCATTTCCCAGTTCTTCTTTTTCTTGAAGGTAACAAAGCTGACCTTCTCGCCCGGCAAGGCGCCTTCGACAAACACGACTTTGCCCGGCGTGCCGTCTTCGTTTTCAATATGGCCGACGCCGCGGGCGTCCATGTCGAGCGATTTGATTTCGATGATATTTTCTTGCATAGCGATCAATAGATAAGAGTGGGCCGGGACGCAGGGCCGCGCTGGAACTTGTAAGAAGGGGGAAAAGGTCAGGCGCCGCGAGCGGGGCGTATGATAGCAGATGCAGACCCCGCGTAGCCGGGGCCTGTCATAGTTACAATAATGAATCGCGCACGACGCCGCGTGCGGCCATCGCTCGCTTGAGCTTGATCAAGGCTTCCTGCTGGATCTGGCGCACGCGCTCGCGCGTCACGCCCATTTCTTCGGCCAGGGTTTCCAGCGTGGCTGGATCGTCGTTATCGAGCCCGAAGCGGCGCATGATGACCACGCGCTGCTTGTCGGGCAGCTTGGTCAGCCAGTCGCGCACCAGCACCGTCATTTCATGGTGTTCGGCACGCGCATCGGGACTGTCTTCGGCGGCGCCGGGCAGCATGTCCATCAACGATGATTGCGGATCGTTGTCCAGCGGCGCGTCGAGCGAGGTGGCGTGTTCGGACAGGGCCAGGATATCCTGCACTTCTTCCACCGGGCGGCCGACCAGGTGCGCGATGTCTTCGGCGGTGGCGTCCTTGCCGTCGTGGTGCTGCGCTTCGAGGTGGTATTTGCCGCGCAGTATCTGGTTCAGTTCGCGCACCATGTGCACCGGCAGGCGCACCGTGCGCGCCTGGTTCATGATGGCGCGCTCGATGCTCTGGCGTATCCACCAGGTGGCGTAGGTGGAAAAACGGAAACCGCGCTCGGGCTCGAACTTGTCGATCGCCCGCATCAGGCCGATATTGCCCTCTTCTATCATGTCGAGCAAGACCACGCCGCGGTTGATGTAATGCTTGGCGATCGACACGACCAGGCGCAGGTTGTGCTCGATCATGGTTTGCCGGGCTTCGAAATTGCCCTGCTTGGCGAGGGTGGCGTAATGCACCTCTTGCGGCGCCGTCAGCAGGGGCCGGGTGCCGATCTGGTTCAGATAGTGCTGGGTGGTATCGGTCGACAGCTCGGCCGCCAGCACTTTTTTCAATTCATCGACACTTTCGACCAGCACGCTGACGCTGGCCGGCTCTGCGCCCTCGCCTGCCTCGACGGCATCGATGCCGTCGAGTTCGCCGACATCTTCCGTCACGATGTCGTCCGCGCCCTCTTCCGGCGGATCCAGGTCATCGTCCAGCTGGTCATGCGGCGCGTGTGTCATTGCTTTACCTAACGGTTAGGCAGGAATTTCGAAGGATCGACAGGCTTGCCTTGTTGTCGGATTTCAAAGTGCAGTTTCACGCGGTCCGCATCGGAATCACCCATTTCGGCGATCGTCTGGCCCTTGGTGACGTTCTGCCCTTCCTTCACCAGGATGCTGCGGTTATGCGCATAAGCCGACAATAAACTATTACTGTGCTTTACGATAACAAGATTACCATAACCACGGATTCCGCTCCCGGCATACATGACTTTTCCTGCGCCGGCGGCCACCACCGGCTGCCCGGCCTTGCCGGCGATATCGACGCCCTTGTTCTTGCCTTCGTCGAAAGTAGCGATGACCTTGCCTTCGGTCGGCCAGATCCAGCTGATCTTGTCGTCGCCAGCGGGCTGCGCCGCAGACGCGGCTGCGGATGCCGCTGGCGCGGCGGCGACGGCCGGTGCTGGCGTGGTAGCCGGCGCCGGGGCCGGCTTGGCGGCCGGTGCGTCGCCATCGGCGCGCAGCTCAGCCAGGGTAGCATCGGAATAGGGACGCTTCTCGCCGCGTGGTCCGGTTTTCTTTTGCACGGCCGGCGTCGCCGGACGCGTTTCAATCGGTGGCGCCATCACGACAGCCGAAGTCTGGGCGCCGCCCGTGTCGCCATTGGGCGGCAGCACGCGCAGCACCTGGTCCACCTTGATATCGTTCGGATTGCTCAAATCATTCCACGTCACCAGATCGCGGTAATTCTGGCCGTGTTCGAGGGCGATGCGCAGCAGCGTATCGCCGCGCTTGACCGTGTACAGGGCCGGGTCACGATCCCGGGCATCGTTTGCCGGCGTACTGCTGGTGGCCGTGGTCGGCTGGCGCTCCACGACCGGCGCCTGGACACCGGTCGTGCCGCAGCCGCTGAGGATAGCGGCCAAGGTGACGCCGCCGATGAGTAGCTTACTTTTCTTAATCATTCGCATGTAATTGTATGTCCTGCTTGCTATCCGATCCGGGGATCATATGGTGCCCGGGCACAAAGGCACGAAATGGCAATCTTCCAGGGTCTGGCTGGTCCATTCCATCTTCGCCACCCGGGTAATCAATTGTAAATGCTGCAATTTGGCGCCCACCGGCGCAACCAGACGCCCGCCTATCGTCAGTTGCTCCAACAAGGCGTGCGGGACTTCCAGGCCGGCTGCGGCAAGGATGATCCCGTCAAAGGGCGCCGCCTGCGGCAGGCCAAGCATACCATCTCCGTACTGCAAACGCAGATTCGACACGCGCAAGGGCCGCAGATTGGCCTTCGCCAGCTCATGCAAGGGTTTGATGCGCTCGATCGAAAACACTTCCTTCGCCACCAGCGACAGCACGGCCGCCTGGTAGCCGCAACCGGTGCCGATCTCCAGCACCCGCTGCAGCGGATTTCCCTGGCGCATGGCTTCGATCATGCGCGCCACGATGTACGGCTGGGAAATCGTCTGGTGATGGCCGATCGGCAGCGAGGCGTCGATATACGCCTGCGAGGCCAGCGCCTCGTCCATGAACAGATGGCGCGGCACGGCCAGCATGGCGTCCAGCACCACATTGTCCTGCACCCCCTGTTTGGCGATGCGGGCCACCATGGCGCGCCGCACGGCTTCCGACACCAGCGGATGCTGCCGCGACGGCGCCGCCGCAGTGGCCGGCGCCCGTTCATACCCCGCTCCCTGCACACTGCGGCCGGCGCTTTGCGCCGCATTCTGCGTCGCCGTCTGCGGCGTGGCCACGCGCGACTGCGCCAGCGACTGCGCCCCGCCCTGGCGGGCAGGCTTGCCAGCCAGCGAGTCCAGGGTCAGGGGGAAGTTGCGCGGCTTGTCGCTCATGCCAGCCCTTTTGCCAATGCATCGAGTTCGCCGCGGTGGGTCAGGTCGATCTGCAGCGGCGTGATCGATACCTGTCCTTGCGACACGGCGTGAAAATCCGTGCCGGGTCCGCCTTCCCTGGCCACGCCGACGGGGCCGATCCAGAAGATTTCGCGGCCGCGCGGGTCGAGTGCGCGGATCACCGGTTCGGACGAATGGCGCCGGCCCAGGCGCGTGGCGACCGTGCCGCGCAATTGTTCGTAGGGGATGGCGGGAATGTTGACGTTGAGCAAATACGGCTTCTGCAAGTCGTCAAAGCGGCGCTCGACGATGTCGCGGGCCACGCGCGCGGCGGCGTCCAGGTTGGCCCAGCCATACTCGGCCTGCGAAAAGGCGATCGCGGGAATGCCGAACAGATAGCCTTCCGTGGCAGCCGCCACGGTGCCCGAGTACAGGGTGTCGTCGCCCATATTGGGGCCGTTGTTGATGCCGGATACCACCAGGTCGGGCCGCTCCTGCATCAAGCCCGTCAGCGCCACGTGCACGCAGTCGGTGGGCGTGCCATTGACAAAATAAAAACCATTGGCGGCCTTGTGCAGGGACAGCGGCCGGTCCAGCGACAGTGAATTGGAGGCCCCGGAGCGGTTGCTGTCGGGCGCGACCACCACCACTTCGGCGATAGCCGCCAGCGCATCGGCCAGGGCTTGCAAGCCGGGCGCGAGGTAACCATCGTCGTTACTGATAAGAATTCTCATAACGAGATTTTACCTGAAGCAATGCCTACGCTGCGCGTACGGAACGGCCTTATTTGATATTGCCGGCACCGCTTAGCGCTGTTCGATGCGCGCTTCCGACAGCGCGCCCTCCAGCGCCAGCACCTCGTCTTCCTGCAAGGCCAGCAAGGCCGGCAGGTCGCCCTGCAGCTTGTACATTCTTTTCAGCTGGGCCATGCCGCGCTTGCGCAGCTTGCCCGGCACGCCGGGGCGCAGCAGGCAAGGCTTCAAATGCTCGACCAGCTCACCCGCCTGATGGTATTGCTCGCGCTCTATCATGCTTTGCAACATGCCTATCATGCCTTCGAGCGTACCGGGTTCCGTGGCGCGTGCGGCCAGGATGGTTTCCTGCAGGCGGCGCGCGCCATTGAGCATGCTTTCTTCCTGCGCGCGGGGCGCGCCGCCCGTGCGGCCGTTCAGCAGCCGGTCACTTCCGCTGAGCACGGCGTCTTCCAGCAGGCGCGCCGCCTCGTTTTCGCCCTGCTGCTGCAAGGTGCCGGCCAACTGCTTTTTACTGTGCAAGGTATCCAGATGGTCCTCGCCCAGCAGGCGCGCATGCACTTCCAGCACTTGCTCCTGCACGCTGCGGGCCGCCGTGAGGTCGCCACGGCGCAGCAGGGCCTCGGCCAGCTTGCGCTGGCTCATCAGGGTTTCCGGATGATCGAGGCCCAGGGTGCGTTCGCGCGCCGCCACCTGGTTTTCATGCAGCAGGCGCGCGCCGGCCCAGTCGCCCTGGCCTGCCAGCACTTCGGCCAGGCGGTCGCGGGTGGCCAGGGTGGCCGCATGGTCCGGCCCCAGGCGCCGCTCCTGCACCTGCAAGACCGCGTCCAGCAATTGCCGCGCACCCTCGAAGTCGCCCTGGCGCACCACGATCTGCGCCAGCGCCAGCTTGCTGTGCAGGGTATCGCCATGTTCGGCGCCGAACAGCCGCGTACGCGCCGTCACCACCGTATCGAGCAGGGCCTGCGCTTGCGGCAGGCGGTCCATCTGCAGCAGGGTCAGTGCGCGGCTATCCATTGCGGCCAGGGTCAGGGGATGCTCGCTCCCCAGCAACTGGGTATAGCTGGCCAGCACCGCATCCTGCAAATGCAGGGCCCCGACATGATCGTGCTGCAACACCAGCGTTTGCGCCAGGCAAGCCTTGGCCGCCAGGGTATCGGGATGCTCGCTGCCCTGCAGGCGGGCGCGCGTGCTGACCACGTCTTCATCGAGGAAGCGCGCCTCGTCGAGCTTGCCCAGCTGGCGCAGCAGGCGCGCCATGCCGCTCTTGGCGGCCAGGGTGTCGACATGCTCCTCGCCCAGCATGCGCACGCGGATCTCGACGCTTTGCCGCAGGGCGTCCAGCGCCTGCGCCGTACGGCCATCTTTCCGGTACAGTTCCCCCAGCCGCCCCAGGTCGCGCGCCAGCGGCAAGGCCACGGCCCGGCCAGGTTCGAGCAACAACGCATTGCGGGCTTCATTGATGGCGGCCAGCAAATGGATTTCACGGCTCGATTGCCAGGGGAAGTACCCGCCCGTCAGCCAGTGCAGAAACGCTTCGAAGGTGCGGGTCAGGGAAAAACGGTCTCCGCCCTGGTCTATGCGCACGGCCAACTGCTCGCCATAGGCAAAAGTCTTGGTCTGCTGCAATTGCACTTCGTCAAAATAACTGTCGAGCGAAATCTGCGGCAAGCCATAGGAAACGCGCAGCAGTCGTTCGAACATGGGCTGGAAGCCGGCAATGCTCTTTTGCGCATCGCCACGGCGCCATTCGGCCCGTTGCGCGCCGTCGCCCATTTCGATGCGCGACGGCAGCGGGTACACCAGCAGCGGCCGCTGCTCGTCTTCATGGCTGCGGCGGTATTCGATGGCCCGCGTGACCAGCGCATCGACACCTTCCAGGCTTTGCCGGTTGGGCGTGAACACCACCACCAGTTTTTTTGGCAGCAAGGTGGTGCAGATGCCGGCGCTTTCCGTGCGCCCCGTGCGCGAATCGACCAGCACATAGCGGAAATGCGCGGCCAGGGTATCGGCAAAGCAGCGGAACAGCGCCGGGCAGGCGTCAAACAGCTGATCCCAGCGCATCTGCGCCAGGCGCTCGCTATAACTGGCGTCGAAGCGCCCTGCCCGCATCAGGTACAAGGGACTGCCTTCGTCCACCCGCACCACGTATTGCTGCCAATCAATAGCGTCGAGCACGCGCCGGGCCAGGGCCTGGTCGTCGGCATGCCGGCTGGCCGGTTCAAGGCGGAAACGTTCCAGCTGCTGGCGGCAGGCTTCGAAAAATTCCAGCACGCCGGGGCGTTCTTCGTGCTGCTCGAAATAATGGTGCAGGCCGGGCGCTTCCATGTCCCAGTCCAGCATCAGCACCGGCACGCTGGCGTTTTCACGGCGCGCCAGCAGCACGGCGATATTCGACAGCGCCATGGTGCGGCCGGTGCCCCCTTTGTAGGAATAGAAGGTGACCACTTCGCCAGGCGCGGTCAGTGGCGGCAGAGAAAGACGTTGGCATTCCATGACAGTTCCCTTTTGCGTAAATTAACGTGGAAAGTGCGGCGGCGGAACGGTGCGCCATACCGGCGGAATATCGGGCAACACGAAGCGGCTGCAATCGTGGCCGGGAGGAGTCGAACGCTTGAGCAAGTGGTAGTGCGTGGCAATACGCTGCACGATCCGTTCGATATCGGGCAGGTATTGGAGATTCGACTTCAGGTCGCCGCTGGCCAGGGTGTAGCCGGAGAAATCGACGTACAGGCCGGGACCGGTGATTTGCGCAGGCAAACCGTCGGGGTGGCGCGTCATGATGATGGGAATGATCAGGTGGCTGGGCAAGTCATACCAGGCGCGGCGTTCCTGTTCGATCAGCTGCATGGCGGCGAACTCGCGCCGCGTGTAGCCATGCGCCTCGTATTTGGGCGTGTACAGCACGATCATGCACACGCTTTCGCACATGGCGCGCGCCACGCGCCGGTCCAGGTCGTCACCGCCGCCCAGTTGTTCGCTATCGATAAACAGGGCGTCTTCGCGGTCCAGGTGCGGTTCCAGATAGCAAGCCAGCGCCTCGATCAAGTCATTCTTGAACTTGTTCATGTAGGCATACTGTCCGTGCGCATAGCTCAAGAAACAGCCGTAGCGGATATCCATGGCATCCCCTCCTGTTTCCCGTGCCACGCTTGCCATTGCCACATGTTGATATGGCAAGACATGAATCCACTCTAAACCGCTGAGCACGCGCCCGTTTGCGCTGGCGCAAAGATGTCTCTGGCGCGCAGGCGCCAGAAGACAGGATCAGGCCGCTTTGGGAGACTTGGGCGGCAGATTGCGGAAGAACTCCACCACTTCGGCCGTGTCGCGCGTGCGCTTGAACGGTGGCAGGCTTTGCCAGATGCGTTTGCCGTACGGCTTGGAAATAATACGCGGATCGCAAATCATCAGCACGCCGCGATCGCCCTCGTCGCGGATCAGCCGGCCGGCGCCCTGCTTCAGGTTAATGATCGCTTCCGGCAAGGAATGATGCATGAAGCCATTCTTGCCCTGCTTTTCCATCACTTCGATGCGGGCCGCCAGCACCGGATCATCGGGCGGCGCGAACGGCAACTTGTCGATGATCACCAGCGACAAGGCATCGCCGCGCACGTCGACGCCTTCCCAGAAACTCTGGCTGCCGATCAGCACGCCATTGCCGGCCGCGCGGAACTGGTCCAGCAATTCCGTGCGGCCCCGGTCGCCCTGCACGAACAGGGGGAAGTTCAGGCCGCGCTGCTTGAATTCGTCGGCCAGGCGCTCGGCCGCCCGCTTCACGGCGCGCAAGGTGGTGCACAGGAAGAAGGTACGTCCGCCGGCCGCCTCGATAATCGGCAAGGCGCAATCGATGACGGCGTCCGTGTAGCCCATGGAATTGGGCTGCGGCAGGTTTTGCGGCACGAACAGCAAGCCCTGCTCGCCATAGTCGAACGGCGACGGCCAGGTGTGCGACGGTTCGCCCTCCAGCCCCATCTGTTCCGAAAAATGCTTGAAGTCGTTTTTCACGGCCAGCGTGGCGGAGGTGAAAATCCAGCTGCGCGGCGAGCCTTCGCGCTGGTTGTTGAAGATGGGAGCGATCGACAGCGGCGTCTTGTGCAGCTGCAGCGAACTGGAAAACGCTTCCACCCAGAACACGGCTTCTTCGCCGGCCGTGACCTTGGCCTTCGGGTCGAACTTCCAGCTGCTCAGCTGCTGCGCCAGTTCCACGCCGCGCACGCGGCACTGTTCCAGCGTTTCGGCCCGTTCGGCCTGGCTTTCCAGCACGGCCACCATGCCGTCCAGTTCATCCTTGAGCGTTTCCAGCGCAGGAAAAAAGTCGCTCGAGGCAGCGATTTGCGGCAGGGACAGGCGCACGATATCTTGCGGGAACGTCAGGCGCAGGTCGCGCGCGGCTTTTTCCACCACCGTGACCGTCTTGGCCCAGTCGACGCCGCGCGCATGCGCCAGCCCTTCGGCCAGCACATCGCGGCACAATTCCAGGATTTGCGAGGTGGACACCGTATTGCCGAAGAACAGGGTCGCCGTATCGGGCAGCTGGTGCGCCTCGTCGAAGATGATGGTGTTGGCCGATGGCAGCAACTCGGCCACGCCCGTGTCTTTCAGGGCCACGTCGGCAAAGAACAGATGGTGGTTGACCACCACCACGTCTGCCTGCTGGGCTTCCTTGCGCGCCTTCATGACGAAGCAATCCTGGTAATACTGGCATTCGGCGCCCATGCAGGTGTCGCGCGTGGACGTCACCAGGTTCCAGATCATGGCGTTCTCGGGCACCTTGGCCAGCTCGGCCTTGTCGCCCGTGCTGGTCATTTTCAGGAAGCGCGAAATCTCGCGCAGATGGCCCACGTCGTCGCGCGAGGTCATGCGGCCATTTTGCAGGGTGCGTTCCAGGTGGTAATGGCACAGATAATTCGAGCGGCCCTTCAGCAAGGCCACCGAGACGGGCGCCTGCAAGGCGGCGCGCACGGTCGGGATATCGCGCAGGAACAATTGATCCTGCAAGTTCTTGGTCCCCGTCGAGACGATGGTCTTGCCGCCCCACATCAGGGCCGGCACCAGGTAAGCGAAGGTCTTGCCCGTGCCGGTGCCTGCCTCGGCCATCAGGGTGGTCTGGCTATCGATGGCGTTGGCAATCGCCTTGGCCATTTCGGTCTGCGAACGGCGCGGCTTGTAGCTGCCCACGGCAGGGCCCAGCGGACCACCCGCGCCGAACAGGCGCTCGATATCGGCATCGTGCTTGCCCGGTACCGCGATGGCCTCGGCGGGTACGTCGGCAGCGATGCTGTCTTGGCTAGCAGGCAATAAATTGTGATCGGTCAAAATATACTTTACTCAGTGTCTCAAGCGGGGCGCTGCTGGCGCCCTTCAGGCGGGAACATCGGGCACCAATTGCATCTTGAGCAAGGTGATATGGTCTTTCAATTGCAATTTGCGCTTTTTCAGGCGCCGCAACTGCAGCTCGTCATGATGGCCATCGAGTATCAGCAGCTCGATCACGGCATCGAGGTCACGGTGTTCGACGTCGAGTTCAATCAGGCGCCGCTGTATATGCTGTGCATCACTCATGTAGTGCGTTCCAGGCAGTGTTGGGGGAAACCGGCGCGCACCCGGATACAAGTGCGGATGCGCGCGCAGTCATGGCATAGTTTAACCTGCCACGAGGAGGAAGGCAGGATTACTGCGTATGATTACTGGCCAGAACGATCAAAAGGTATCGGTGCGGCCGGAGGCGCGCTGCTGCTGGCGGCCGCAGCTGCCGCCGCCTTGGCCGCTTCGGCCTGGCGTTCTGCCAGGCGCTGGGCCACGCGCTTCTGGCGCTCGATCGCTTCAGCTTGCTTGCGGGCAAAATCCGCCTCGCGCGCCGCGCGCCGCGGCGCCTCTGCCGCTTCCTGGGCCGCCTGCTTTTTCACTTTCGCATCATGCTCGGCCTGGCGCTGCTCCAGGCTCGGACCAGCCGGCTTGGGCGGCGCCGGTTCGGGCGCCACCACTTTGACGGGCTTGGGGGTGGCGGCGTTGCGCTTCTCTGCGTCGATCCGCGCATCTTCCTGATTTTTGGCCAGTTCCACGTCGCGCAGGCGCACGGACTCGGCGCGCTTGAAATGGTTGGCTTCCGCTTCGACGGCGCGCAGGCGCACCAGGATCAAGCGGCGCTTTTCCTTGGCCTTGTCGAGGCAGTCGGTAACGAAAAAGCGGGCGTAGCAGACTTGCTCGCGGTCGGCGAATTCCTGCTCTGCCGCAGCACGCTCGCTGGCCGCCTGCTGCAGCTTGGCGTCCGCCTCGGCCACGCTGTGCGTGGCGGCCACCTGCGGTGCACCGACCACATCGAGGGCGGCTTCGCCCTGGTGCGCGCAGGCGGACAACAACAGGACCAGTCCCAGCTTGGATATCGACTTTGCCATGATCTTCATTGTGTCTGCCTCAAACGATCGCATCGGCCGCGCCGCGCTGTTCTTTTTCCATGTATTCGCGCGATTGCATTTCCACGATGCGCGATACGGTACGGTGAAACTCATTGGCCAGCATGCCATTGGTGTACAGTTCTTCCGGCGCCACTTCGGCCGACATGATCAGCTTAACCTTTTGATCATAGAATACATCGATCAGCCAGGTAAAGCGGCGCGCCTCGGAAGATTGTGCCGCCGACATCGCCGGTATTCCGGACAATATCACTGTATGGAAGCGGCTGGCGATTTCCAGGTAATCATTTTGCGAACGGGGACCGCCGCACAGGGTGGCGAAATCAAACCAGATGATACCGCCGGCGCGGCGCAGGCAGTGGATTTCACGCGCTTCGATGCGGATGCGCGCCTCTTCGTCGGCCGTTTCGGCAATCCGCGCATAGGCGTCGCGCAAGGCCTTGTCGGTGGCGGCGCCCAGCGGGGTATAGTAACTGTCGACCTGCTCCAGCGCGCGGCCACGGTAATCGACGCCGGCGTCGACATTCATCACGTCAAGCTTTTCTTTCAGCAAGGCAATGGTCGGCAGCATGCGGTCACGGTGCAAGCCGTCCGGATACAGCAGGTCGGGGTCATAATTGGAGGTCATGATGAAGGACACGCCATTGTCGAACAGGGCCGACAACAGGTTGTACAGGATCATCGCATCGGCGATGTCCGAGACGTGGAATTCATCGAAACAAATCAAACGGTATTTCTTGGCGATGCGCTTGGCCACTTCATCGAGCGGATTGGCCACGCCCTTCAATTCATCGAGCTGCTGGTGCACGCCACGCATGAATTCATGGAAGTGCAGGCGCGTCTTGCGCACCACGGGCACCACGGAATAAAAGCTGTCCATCAGGAACGACTTGCCGCGCCCTACCCCACCCCACATATACACGCCCTTGGGCACGGCGGGACGGCTGAGCAGGCGGCGCAGGGTGCTCGAACGCTGGCTTTTATAGGCCACCCATTCGTCATAGCACAGTTGCAGGCGGTCGACGGCGCGGCGCTGCGCGGCATCGGCCTTGAAATCGCGCTGCTGCAACGCGTTCTGGTAAAACTCTTCTACATTCATGGGCTTCGCTTCAACGCACAGGGGCGCTGGCGGCAAAAACCGCGAGCGCCCCTGCAGGACTAACTACAATTAAAAGTTCAAGGTACGCTTGTCAACGGCCAGTGCCGCTTCCTTGGTCGCTTCCGACAGGGATGGGTGAGCATGGCAGATGCGCGCGATGTCTTCGGCCGAGGCCTTGAATTCCATCGCCACGACGGCTTCGGAAATCAGCTCGGACGCCATCGGGCCCACGATATGCACGCCCAGGATTTCATCGGTAGTCGCATCGGCCAGGAATTTCACCATGCCCGAGGTATCGCCCAGTGCGCGCGCGCGGCCGTTGGCCAGGAACGGGAACGAACCTGCCTTGTAAGCGATGCCTTCCGCTTTCAGGGTTTGCTCGGTCTTGCCGACCCACGCGATTTCCGGCGAGGTGTAGATCACCCAGGGAATCGTGTTGAAGTTGGTGTGACCATGCTGGCCAGCGATACGCTCGGCCACGGCAACGCCTTCTTCTTCCGCTTTGTGCGCCAGCATCGGGCCGCGCACCACGTCGCCCACTGCCCAGACGTTTGGCAGGTTGGTCTTGCAATCGCCGTCGACGGCGATGAAGCCGCGCTCGTCCAGTTGCAGGCCGACTTTGTCCGCGCCCAGGCCATTCGTGTTCGGCGTACGGCCGATCGAGATGATCAGTTTGTCGAACACGGCTTTTTGCGCTTCGCCCTTGGCATCAACGAATTCCACGCTGACGTCGTTCTTGCCCGGGGTGATGGCGCCGATCTTGCAACCGAGGTTGATCTTCAAGCCTTGCTTGGTAAACAGTTTCGAGGCTTCCTTGGCGATCTGCTCATCGACCGCGCCCAGGAAGACCGGCAGGCCTTCCAGCACGGTGACGTCGGCACCCAGGCGGCGCCATACGCTGCCCATTTCCAGGCCGATCACGCCAGCACCGATCACGCCCAGCTTGGCTGGCACTTCATCGATGGCCAAAGCACCGGTGTTCGACAGGATCAGTTTCTCGTCGAATGGTGCGCCAGGCAATTCACGTGCGTTCGAACCGGTGGCGATGATGACGTGCTTGGACGTCAGGGTTTCGTTGGCGGCGCCCGTCACGCTGATTTCGTAGGTGCCGGCAGCGGCAGCAGCGAAAGCGGCGCGGCCGTGGAAGAAGGCGATCTTGTTTTTCTTGAACAGGTACAGGATGCCGTCGTTGTTTTGCTTGACGACCGTATCTTTACGCTTGAGCATCTGGCCCAGGTTCAGTTTCAGGCCGGCGACATCGATGCCGTGCTCGGCGAAGCTGTGGCCTGCGTGCTCGAAGTGTTCCGACGATTGCAGCAGCGCTTTCGATGGGATGCAACCCACGTTGGTGCAGGTACCGCCAGGCGCGGCGCCGCCCTTGGCGTTCGACCATTCGTCGACGCAAGCGACGGAAAAGCCCAGCTGTGCTGCGCGGATGGCGGCGATGTAGCCGCCAGGGCCCGCACCGATGACGACAACGTCAAATTGTTTAGTACTCATTTTTTGTTATTCCAATCTCTTCGTCCGGGACGAAAATCCACAATAGAAGGTAAATCACCACGCCGAAGCCGAAGGTCAGTGTAAACAGGACGAAGACCAGGCGCCAGATCCACGCCTCCATGCCGGAAGCACGGCCCAGGCCACCGCACACGCCGCCTAGCCAGCGGTCGTTGCGCGAGCGGCGCAGGCGGTTGAATTCCTGCACCAGGTCATTCGTCGGGCTGGACGCCGGATCGGCGCCGGAACTGGTATCCGGCTTGTCCAGGTTGATGCCGCCCAGGAGCTTGGCCTTGGCTTGCGCAAATTCAGCATCGCTTAATGCGCCAGCCAGGTGCAAGTCGTGCAGTCGCTTGATTTCTTCAGAGACGTTCATGGGAATCCTCTTTTATGATGAGATCAGCCAGCTGCGTCTTCTGGCACGGGGTACAACGGTACTGCCTACACTGCCCCGGCGGCTACGCCGGGGCGTTCGCTATTACAGGTCCAGCAGCAGGCGTGCTGGATCTTCCAGCGCTTCTTTCATCGCTACCAGGCCCAGTACGGCTTCGCGGCCGTCGATGATGCGGTGGTCGTACGACATTGCCAGGTAGTTCATTGGACGCACCACGATCTGGCCGTTTTCCACGACTGCGCGGTCCTTGGTCGCATGCACGCCCAGGATCGCCGATTGTGGCGGGTTGATGATCGGGGTCGACAGCATGGAGCCGAAGGTGCCGCCGTTCGAGATCGAGAAGGTGCCGCCGGTCAGGTCGTCCAGGGTCAGCTTGCCGTCCTTGGCTTTGGCGCCGAATTCGCCGATTTTTTTCTCGATGTCGGCGATCGACAGCTGGTCGGCGTTGCGGATGATAGGCACGACCAGGCCGCGTGGCGAACCAACCGCGATACCGATGTCGAAGTAGCCATGGTACACGATGTCGTTGCCGTCAACGGAAGCGTTGATGATCGGGTATTTTTTCAGTGCAGCGACAGCAGCCTTGACGAAGAAGGACATGAAGCCCAGCTTGACGCCGTGCTCTTTTTCGAACTTGTCCTTGTATTTGTTACGCAGATCGATGACCGGCTGCATGTTCACTTCATTGAACGTGGTCAGGATGGCGTTGGTCGATTGCGATTGCAGCAGGCGCTCGGCGATACGTGCGCGCAGGCGGCTCATCGGCACGCGCTCTTCCGGACGGTCGCCCAGGTTGGCAGCGGCTGGCGTAGCAACTTGTTGCAGTGCTGGTTTGGCAGCCGCTGGCGCCAGAGGCGCAACGGCAGGCTTGGCGGAAGCGGCCAGGGCGTCGCCCTTGGTCACGCGGCCATCTTTGCCCGAACCGGCGACGTCGCCAGCGGACAGGCCTTTTTCGGACAGGATCTTGGCAGCAGCAGGCATCGCCACGTCGCCTTTGGTTGCAGCAGCTGGGGCCGATGCGGTAGCGGTGTCTTGTGCAGCGGCAGCCAGGGCTGGTGCAGGAACAGCCGATACTTCCATCGGGCTGACTTTGGCCGAACCGTCGGTATCGATGATGGCGATGACTTCGCCGGCCACCACGGTGGCGCCGTTGTCCTTGATGATCTGCACGATCACGCCAGCGCCTGGTGCTGGCAGTTCCAGGACCACTTTGTCGGTTTCGATATCGATCAGGTTTTCGTCGCGCGCCACTGGCTCGCCGACTTTTTTATGCCATGCCAGCAGGGTTGCTTCTG
Organism: Janthinobacterium sp. Mn2066; assembly: GCF_049319705.1. NCBI lineage: Bacteria > Pseudomonadati > Pseudomonadota > Betaproteobacteria > Burkholderiales > Oxalobacteraceae > Janthinobacterium > Janthinobacterium sp. Mn2066. Next base: position 326,871 of record NZ_JBMOUF010000004.1, read on the forward strand.
CAACCGATTCCGACAACTGGGGAACTTTGACTTCGATTTGTGCCATGTAAAACTCCGTTTATTTTGTTATTGCGGCGCCGCCCCTGCGTAGCAATGGCGGCGCTCCGTGCATAGTGGTCAACCGCCGCGCATGGTGCGCGGCGTCTTCGCTGCTTACTTATTTCGTAAGAATAAAGCCTTTCAGCTTCGAGAATGCCGTTTCCAGCAGATCTTTTTGCTGAGCGTAGTGCTTGTCATAGTAACCGACAGCAGGCGACGCCGAAGCAGGACGGCCGGCGTACGCCAGGCGTTGACCCGCTTCCAGGCCTTCAAAGATGTTGTGCTGGATCTGGAACCATGCGCCCTGGTTTTGCGGCTCATCCTGGGTCCATACCACTTCCACCAGGTTCGGGAACTTCTTCAGTTCCGCAGCGAACGATTTATGCGGGAACGGATACAGCTGTTCCAGGCGCACGATGGCCGTGTCGGTCTGGCCGCGGGTCTTGCGTGCGTTGACCAGGTCGTAATAGACCTTGCCCGAGCAGGCGATCACGCGTTTGACTTTCTTGGCGTCGATTTTCTCGTCGACTTCGCCGATCACGGTCTGGAAACCACCCTTGGCCAGGTCGGTCAGCGGCGAACCGGCATCCTTGTTGCGCAACAGCGATTTCGGCGTCAGGATCACCAGTGGCTTGCGGAACTGGCGCACCATTTGACGGCGCAGCAAATGGAAGATCTGCGAAGCCGTGGTCGGCTGCACCACTTGCATGTTGTTGTCTGCGCACAGCTGCAGGAAACGCTCAGGACGTGCGGACGAGTGCTCAGGACCCTGGCCTTCGTAACCGTGCGGCAGCATCATGACCAGGCCCGAAGCGCGGCCCCATTTCACTTCGCCGGAGCTGATGAACTGGTCGATCACCACTTGCGCGCCGTTGGCGAAATCGCCGAACTGGGCTTCCCAGATCGTCAGGGTGTTCGGTTCAGCGGTCGAGTAGCCGTATTCGAAGGCCAGTACAGCTTCTTCGGACAGCACCGAGTCGATCACCGTGAACGGCGCCTGGTTGTCGGACACGTTTTGCAGCGGGATGTAGGTACCTGCATCCCAACGCTCGCGGTTTTGATCGTGCAGCACGGCGTGGCGGTGCACGAAGGTGCCGCGGCCTGCATCCTGGCCCGTCAGGCGGATGGCGTAACCGGACGATACCAGCGATGCGTAGGCCAGGTGTTCGCCCATGCCCCAGTCCAGGTTCATTTCGCCGCGGCCCATGGTGGCGCGGTCGCCCAGGACTTTTTCTACCAGCGAGTGGACCTTGAACTGTTCCGGCACGGTGGTGATGCGCGACGCCAGGCGTTTCAGTTCGGTCATCGGCACGGCCGTATCAGCCGAGTCGGTCCATTTCTTGTTCAGGAACGGCAGCCAGTCGACGGCGTACTTGTTCTTGAAGTTCGAGATGACTGGATCGACCGTGTGCTTGCCGGCGTCCATCGCGTCGCGGAAGGCCGCGACCATTTTGTCGCCGCCATCGGCAGGGATCACGCCTTGCGCTACCAGCTTGTCCGCATACAGCTTGCGGGTGCCTGGATGCTGGCCGATTTTCTTGTACATCAACGGCTGCGTCAGTGCAGGCGTATCTTGCTCGTTGTGACCCAGTTTGCGGTAGCAAATGATGTCGAGCACGATATCCTTCTTGAATTCCATGCGGTAGTCGAGCGCGATTTGCGTCGCCAGCACCACGGCTTCAGGATCATCGGCATTGATGTGCAGTACCGGTGCTTCGATCATCTTGACGACGTCCGAGCAGTACAAGGTCGAACGGGCGTCGCGCGGGTCCGAGGTGGTGAAACCGATCTGGTTGTTGATCACGATGTGGACCGTGCCGCCCGTGCCGTAGCCGCGGGTTTGCGCCAGGTTCAGGGTTTCCATGACCACGCCCTGGCCGGCGAAAGCGGCATCGCCGTGTACCAGGATCGGCAGCACTTGCGCGCCGTGCACGTCGTCGCGGCGGTCCATGCGGGCCTTGACCGAACCTTCGACTACCGGGTTGACGATTTCCAGGTGCGACGGGTTGAACGCCAGCGACAGGTGGACCGGGCCGCCTGCGGTGGAGATGTCCGACGAGAAGCCTTGATGGTACTTCACGTCGCCGGCCGGCAGGTCGTCGCCATGCTTGCCTTCGAATTCTTCGAACAGTTCCTGTGGCGCCTTGCCCAGGGTGTTCACCAGTACGTTCAGGCGGCCGCGGTGGGCCATGCCGATGACGATTTCCTGCACGCCTTTTTCGCCGGCGCGCTGGATGGTTTCATCCATCGAGGCGATGAAGGTTTCGCCGCCTTCCAGGGAGAAGCGCTTCTGGCCCACGTAACGGGTGTGCAGATAGCGTTCCAGGCCTTCAGCCGCGGTCAGGCGGTCGAGGATGTGGATTTTTTTCTCTGGGGTGAAATTCGGAGTGGAGCGGATCGCTTCCAGTTTCTCTTGCAGCCAGCGCTTTTCGGCCGGGTCGGAGATGTACATGAATTCGGCGCCGATCGAACGCGTATAGGTATCGCGCAGATAGTTCAGCAGATCGCGCAGGGTGGCGGTCTCGGGGCCAAAATAGGTATTGCTGATGTTGAACACGGTGTCCATGTCCGCGTCGGTGAAACCGTAGAAGCTCGGTTCCAGTTCCGGCAGCGAAGGACGTTCCTGGCGTTGCAGCGGGTCCAGGTTGGCCCAGTGCGAACCGAGGTAGCGGTAAGCGGCGATCAGCTGGGTAGCGGCGACGCGCTTGCGGCCCATTTCAGCATCGAAGGAAGCGGTCACTGTGCGGATCGGACCTGCTTTTGCGCGCTCGGCGAACGAGGCGATGACCGAGGCGTGCGCCACGTCAGGCTTGTTGGTGCCATCGACTGCAGGCACGTGCTGCATCGCGTCGAAATAGGCGCGCCAGTTGTCCGGTACCGAACCTGGATTATTGAGATACGCTTCGTACAGATCTTCTACGTACGGAGCATTCCCACCAAACAGGTAGGAGTTGGACGTATATTGTTGCATCATATTGCTCACCTTTCTTCGCGCTTCGCGAGATTAGCGGGTTAATCTAACCTTCCGCGACACGGCCTGACCGGTTAGCGGATTGCACATCAAGTTGTGGGGGAAGGGCTTTTGTTGCGCCAGCATTCTTCATACCGTGATTTAGAATAGCACGCGGTATTGTAACGCAACAACGACTCCTTGAATTTTATTTGGCAAGCAAATGTAAGCTTTGCGGGGCATGTTCTCACGCTTGTGTTGTTCCACTGCCAAGCTTGCCTGTCCGCTTGCGCGAAAGTGGTCTGCCCGACAACGCAATATCACTGGCCAGCTGACCTGTCAGCGCCTGCCAGCGGGGGTCATGGGCAAACCAGTCGACGAGAAAATCGAGCATGGTGCGCAGCAAGGGCGACATGTGCTGGCGTGACGTATAGATACCGTAAATGCCCATCGACTGCGGCCGCCACGCGGGCAGCAATTCCACCAGTTGCCCACTGGCGATCAGCGGCGCCGCCGAAAAACGCGGCTGCAGCGAAATGCCCGCCCCTTCCACCGTGGCCACCAGCAAGACCAGCGACTCGTTGGCCGACAAGCGCCCGCTCACCGGGACAGTGAGCGCTTCCCCCTGATGCGTGAACTGCCACAGGCTCTTGCCGAAATAGGTATAGGTCAGGCAATTGTGCAGGGCCAGGTCTTCCGCCCGGCGCGGCGTGCCGTGCGCCGCCAGGTAGACGGGCGAGGCGACCACCACCGAGTCGCAACTGGCCAGCTGGCGCGCGATCAGGTTCGGCTCCAGCGCATTGGTGATGCGGATCGCCAGGTCGATGCGCTGCTCGACCAGGTTGACGGCGCGGTTTTCCATCTGCAGGTCGACGGCGGCGCGCGGGTAACGCTGCAGGTAAGTGGCCACTGCGCCAGCCAGCGCCGTTTGCGCCAGCGACTGCGAGCAGGTAATGCGCAGCAAGCCATGCGGCGTGTCCGCGCCGTCCAGCGAAGTGACGGCCATGGCGCCCGCCACTTCCAGCATCTGGCGGCAGCGCGCCAGCGTGGCGTCACCGGCATCCGTCAAGCTCAGGCGGCGCGTGGTGCGATGCAAGAGCCGCGCCCCGGCCCACTGCTCCATCTCGGCCAGGTAGCGCGTGACCATGGCGCGCGACATGTCGAGCGCCTCGCTGGCGGCCACCATGCTGCCCCGTTCGGCGATGGCGACAAATACTTGCGCCGCGGTTATGCGGTCCATGATGCTGCTGGCATGGTTGATCCGATGTGATGAATGAAGTTGCTAATTTACCGTGTTTTGACGAAATGCCCCACTGCATGATCTGCGTCTATTGCCGAAGCCCCCTGATACAGGGGCCAGCGGAGGTAAAATATGGCATTGAAGGAGAGCATCATGAATGATATTTCAGGCAATACATTAAGAGCAATTATTGCCGCCCAGGTCAGGCTGGTCAGTCTCGGCAACGACCTGAGCGCGGTGATGGATGCAGCCTCGGCCACGGCAGCCGAACTGACGGGCGCCGATGGCGCGGTGGTCGAACTGCTGGAAGGCGAGGACATCGTCTACCGCTCCGCCTGCGGCCTGGCGGAACCCCAGCTGGGGCTACATATGCCGGTGGCGAACAGCCTGTCCGGTTTTTGCCTGAGCCATCAAACGGCGGCCATCTGCAACGATAGCGAAACCGATACGCGGGTCAACCGCGAAGCGTGCCGCAAGGTGGGCCTGCGGGCGATGATCATCGTGCCCTTGATTGCGGACAAGCAAGCCATCGCCGTCATGAAACTGGTCTGGACCACCCCACGCGACTTTCAAGACGGTGAAGCGGAAATCGCACAATTGCTGGCCAACATGGCCGCCGTGCTGATGCACCGGGCGGCGCAGGAAGGCCCGGCGATCCTGCGGCAACGATTGACCCTCGATGAAGAGACCGGCACGCCGAACCGCTCCTTCTTCCACGAACAGCTGCAGGTAAAAGTGGCTGCGGCCGGCAAGAATGCGGGCCAGATGGCGATCGCCATGTTCCGCATCGAAGGCCTGGACAGCTTGCGCGAGGCGGCAGGCAAGCAGATGCCGGCCATCCTGCTGGAAATCTCGCGCCGGATAGAACGCGAATGCCGGGTGGGAGACATCGTGGCGCGCACCGGCGCCAATGAATTTTCCGTCATGCTGGGCATGGCGGGACGGCGCTCGATCGTCACCAGCCAGGCCCACCGCATCAGCCAGGCCATCATTGCCGAACCCTTGATACTGGACCAGGAAAGCAAAAGCCGGCTGCTGCTGCGCGCCGGCAGCGCCCTCTTCCCTGAAGATGGCAGTTCGGTGTCGGCGCTGGTGCAGTCGGCCAGGGTGGTGCTGGGCAGGGATACGCCCACCATGGAGCTGCGCATCCGCCCCCACTAAGCCGCTGCGCCGTAGTCAGTCCTTACAGCGCGGTTAAAAAGCGCGCGTATTCCACCGCGCTTTGTTGCACGCGCTCCGCATACGCCGGCTCTGCATCGCCATATTCGGCGCCATAGAAGGCAAACAGCTGGCGGCCTTCGGCCTGGATGTAATTGAACGTCACCTCGAATGGCGCCAGCAGCTGCGCCAGTGTGTGCCCCCACTTGCCTTCCGGGCTAAAGTCTGCCTGGTTGATGCCGGCCGTCACGCCCAGCGCCACCTTGCGCCCCTTGAAGGCATCGCCGCCCGTGCCATAGGCCCAGCCATAGGCCAGCACGTCATCGAGCCACTTCTTCATCAGTGGCGGGCAATTGAACCAGTACATGGGGAATTGCAGCACCACATTGCCATGCGCCTCCACCAGCGCCTGCTCTTTCGCCACATCGATATGGCCATCAGGATAAGCCTGGTGCAGATGGTGGATGGTGAACTGCTCGGGATACAGGCTCAGTTCCTGCAGCCAGCGCTGGTTGACGACCGAGTTTTCAATCTTGGGATGAACAACGATAACGAGTGTTTTCATGCTGCTTCTTTCACGAGGATGGGATCGATGGAAGGCGCCCTGCATGTGAAAAACAGGCAAGCGGGCGCCCTCCCTGCAAGTAGGTACTCGCATTGATCAGGTAGAAACAGCATAGCTTTAGTGAGTATCTTTAACAAGTACGCACATTTTCTATGCATACAGTAACAAAAGTAAGTAATAGGATAGAATGCGGCCTGAGACAGTACTCATTGACAGCATCAGGACGGCTGGTGCGCCTCGCCCCACTCGCACAGGGTGTTGAGGACGGGGATCAGCGATGCGCCCTTGTCAGAGAGAAAATATTCGACCTTGGGCGGCACTTGCGGGTATTCCTTGCGGACGATCAAGCCATCGGCTTCCAGCTCTTTCAGCACCACGCTGAGGGTTTTGAAGGCGATGCCGCCCAGATAGCGCTTGAGCTCATTGTGGCGCAGCAGCTTGTGTTCGGCCAGCACATACAGGATCAGCATCTTGTACTTGCCACCGATCAGCGACAAGGTATAGCCGAAGCCGGTATCGATGAGGGCCACGCCGCTGGGGACGCAGAGATCGTCATTCATGACTATGTTTCTTTACTCGCGAAGGTTGAAAATGGCAGCGTAGCAGCTTTGCGCCCTGTCGGCCATGGAAAGTAGCGCGCATAAAAAAAGCGAGCCATCAGGCTCGCTTTTTTGCGCCAGGCCGCAAGGCCCGGCAAGATCAACACGCTGAAATTAAGCGCGCTTATCCAGTGGCAACACTTCGCGCGTGGTCGAACCGACGAACAGCTGGCGTGGACGGCCGATTTTTTGCTCTGGGTCGGCGATCATTTCGTTCCATTGGGCGATCCAGCCGATGGTGCGGGCCATGGCGAAGATACCGGTGAACAGCGATACCGGGATGCCCAGTGCCGATTGCACGATGCCCGAGTAGAAGTCGACGTTTGGATACAGTTTGCGCGAAACGAAGTAGTCGTCGTTCAGTGCAATTTTTTCCAGTTCCATCGCCAGTTTGAACAGTGGGTCGTCTTGCAGGCCCAGTTCGTTCAGCACTTCGTAGCAGGTTTCACGCATCAGTTTGGCGCGTGGGTCGAAGTTTTTGTACACGCGGTGGCCAAAGCCCATCAGCTTGACGCCGGAGTTCTTGTCCTTGACTTGCTCGATGAACGCTGGGATGTTGTCGACGGTGCCGATTTCTTTCAGCATGTTCAGTGCAGCTTCGTTCGCGCCGCCGTGGGCAGGGCCCCACAGGCAGGCGATACCGGCAGCGATACACGCGAACGGGTTGGCGCCCGACGAACCGGCCAGGCGGACGGTCGAGGTCGATGCGTTTTGCTCGTGGTCTGCGTGCAGGATCAGGATACGGTCCAGGGCGCGCACCAGCACGTCGTTGACTTTGTATTCTTCGCATGGATTGCCGAACATCATGCGCATGAAGTTGGCGCTGTACGACAGGTCGTTGCGTGGGTACACGAACGGCTGGCCGATCGAGTATTTATAGGCCATCGCCACCAGGGTAGGCATCTTGGCGATCAGGCGGATCGCCGACACTTCACGGTGCGTGGCGTTGTTGATGTCCAGCGAATCATGGTAGAACGACGCCAGCGCGCCGACGGTGCCCACCAGGACCGACATCGGATGCGCATCGCGGCGGAAGCCACGGAAGAAGAATTGCATTTGCTCGTGCACCATGGTGTGCTTGGTCACGGTTTCAACGAATTCAGCTTTTTGCGCTGCGTTAGGCAGTTCGCCGTTCAGCAACAGGTAGCACGATTCCATGAAGTCGGCGTTCACGGCCAACTGTTCGATCGGGTAACCGCGGTACAGCAGCTCGCCCTTGTCACCGTCGATGTAGGTGATCGACGAATTGCACGAGGCGGTCGACATAAAGCCTGGGTCGTAGGTGAACTTGCCACTACCGGCGTACAGTTTGCGGATGTCGATGACGTCCGGACCTACCGTGCCTTTGTAGATAGGAAATTCAAGCGATGGGCTGCCATCGGAGAACGACAGGGTAGCTTTTGTGTCAGAGGTATTCATGGGCTCTTCCTTCTCGGGAGTGAGTCGAAATTAAAATCAAAAAATTCTGGCTGCAATTCGCACCGCACTTCGGCAGTGCTACAGCGCGCCACTCGCACCGTTTGCAATATATCGCCCAGGCGTCTAGGCAATGCGCAGTCGTTGCAGCAGTGCGTGCACGTGCAGCAGATCGACTTCGCCTTCCGGCTCTTTACGAGCCAGTACCAGATCCATCAACGCATTGTCCGACAAATCGAGCAAACGCGTCAGCGCGTCAACTTCCTCGTCGGTCAATTCGGTTTCATACGCATCGAGAAAACGAGTGAGAATGATATCGTTTTCCAGCAGGCCACGCCGTGAGCGCCAGCGCAGGCGGGCGCGGTTGGCCGGGTCGGCCTGATGCGAGGACAAAATTGGGTCTGTCATTTTGTTCAACACTTTCGGTGTGCCTTGACGGCACGGTACTACTTTGCAGGCGCCGCCTGCCCGGAAAGGCGGTTGCCCTCCCCTGCTGGCGGCGCCCGGCGGACGCAATACTGAAAAATCAGATCGCGCGGCGAACCATCAATTCCTTGATCTTGCCGATCGCCTTGTTCGGGTTCAAACCTTTAGGGCAGACATCGACGCAGTTCATGATCGAATGGCAGCGGAACAGACGGTACGGATCTTCCAGGTTGTCCAGACGCGCGCCGGTGGCTTCATCGCGCGAATCGGCGATGAAGCGGTAAGCTTGCAGCAGGCCAGCCGGGCCGACGAACTTGTCCGGGTTCCACCAGAACGACGGGCACGAGGTGGAGCAGCAGGCGCACAGGATGCATTCGTACAGGCCATCGAGTTCTTCGCGCTGTTCCGGCGATTGCAGGCGTTCTTTTTCAGGCGGGATCGAATCGTTGATCAGGAACGGCTTGATCGAATCGTACTGCTTGAAGAACTGCGTCATGTCGACGATCAGGTCGCGGATCACTGGCAAGCCTGGCAACGGACGCAGCACGATAGGCTCGGTCAGTTCGTTCAGGTTGGTGGTGCAGGCCAGGCCGTTCTTGCCGTTGATGTTCATCGCGTCCGAACCGCACACGCCTTCGCGGCACGAGCGGCGCAGGGCCAGCGAGTCATCGACGTCCGCCTTGATGCGCTGCAGTGCGTCGAGCAGCATCTTGTCGGTGTCTTTCAGTTCGACCGTCAGGTCTTGCATGTACGGCTTGGCATCCTGGTCAGGATCGTAGCGGTAGATTTTGAATTTAAGAGTGCGTGCCATGGTATAGCCTTAGAAAGTGCGTGGTTTCGGTTTGAAGGTATCTACCGTCAGCGGCTTGGTCACGACTGGCTTGTATTCCAGTCGGTTGCCTTCCGAGTACCACAGCGTGTGCTTCATCCAGTTGTCGTCGTCGCGGTGCGGGTAATCGTCCTGGGCATGGGCGCCGCGCGATTCCTTGCGGGCTGCTGCCGAGACGATGGTCGCTTTTGCCGTTTCGATCAGGTTGTCCAGTTCCAGCGCTTCCACGCGGGCCGTGTTGAAGACCTTCGATTTATCCTTGAACGAGACGTGCTTGCGGCGCTCGTCGAGCTTCATGATTTCTTCGACGCCCTTGTTCAGCATCGCATCGGTACGGAACACGCCACAGTATTTCTGCATGGTGGCGCGGATATCGTTCGCCACGCCCTGCACGGTTTCCGTGCCGGTCGAGTTTTCCAGGCGCTGCAGGCGGCCCATGGCGAAATCGGCAGCGTCGGCTGGCAAAGGCTTGTTTTCCTTGGCTTTCAGGCCGCTGTTGACGATATGGTTACCGGCCGCGCGGCCGAAGACCACCAGGTCCAGCAGCGAGTTGGTGCCCAGGCGGTTGGCGCCGTGTACCGAGACGCAGGCACATTCGCCGATTGCGTACAGGCCGTTGACGACCTTGGCCGAACCTTCCGGACCGGTTGGCGTGACCACCTGGCCGTGGATGTTGGTCGGAATGCCGCCCATCTGGTAGTGAATCGTCGGGACGACAGGAATCGGTTCCTTGGTCGCATCGACGTTGGCAAACTTGTGGCCGATTTCCAGGATCGAAGGCAGACGCTTGGCGATGGTGTCGGCGCCGATATGACGCAGGTCCAGCATCACGTGATCCTTGTTCGGACCGCAGCCGCGGCCTTCCTTGATTTCCTGGTCCATCGAACGCGACACGAAATCGCGCGGCGCCAGATCCTTCAGGGTCGGCGCATAGCGCTCCATGAAGCGTTCGCCTTCGCTGTTGATCAGGATACCGCCTTCGCCGCGCACGCCTTCGGTGATCAGCACGCCCGCGCCGGCCACGCCGGTCGGGTGGAATTGCCAGAATTCCATGTCTTGCAGTGGCAGGCCGGCACGTGCCGCCATGCCCATGCCGTCGCCGGTGTTAATGAAGGCATTGGTCGAGGCAGCGAAGATGCGGCCTGCGCCACCGGTGGCCATGATCGTGGTCTTGGCTTCCAGGATCATGCATTCGCCGGTTTCCATTTCCAGTGCAACAACACCGATCACGTCGCCGTCGGCGTCGCGGATCAGGTCCAGCGCCATCCATTCCACGAAGAAGTGGGTACGCGCGCGCACGTTGCGCTGATACAAGGTATGCAGCAGGGCGTGACCGGTACGGTCAGCGGCCGCGCAAGCGCGCTGCACCGGCTTTTCGCCGAAATGGGCCGTGTGGCCGCCGAATGGACGCTGATAAATGGTGCCGTCCGGGTTGCGGTCGAATGGCATGCCGAAGTGTTCCAGTTCGTACACGACCTTCGGTGCTTCACGGCACATGAATTCGATGGCGTCCTGGTCGCCCAGATAGTCGCCACCCTTGACGGTGTCGAACATATGCCAGAACCAGTTGTCTTCGGCCATGTTGCCGAGCGACGCGCCGATACCGCCCTGCGCCGCAACAGTGTGCGAGCGGGTCGGGAAAACCTTGGACAAGACAGCGACGTTCAGACCGGCTTCAGCCAGTTGCAACGACGCGCGCATGCCGGAACCGCCGGCGCCAACGATCACCGCATCAAAGCGGCGGGTAGGGATTGCAGATTTATATGCTGCCACGATTACACACTCCAGAGTATCTGTACCGTCCAGCCGGCACAAGCGATCAACCACAGCATGGTGGCAATTTGCAGGGTCAGACGGAGGCCAGCGCTTTTCACGTAGTCCATCCAGATGTCGCGTACGCCGACCCATGCGTGGTAAAACAGCGCCAGGAACGTCACCAGGCTGATCAATTTAAACCATTGCTGTGCGAACAAACCAGCCCAGCCTTCATAGGTGAAGTTGCTGCCAGTCAAGAAAGCGATGAGCAGGATGGCAACGTATGCCACCATGACGATGGCGGTGACGCGTTGCGCCAGCCAGTCGCGCAAGCCGTAGTGGGCACCGACGACGAGGCGTTTCGGTCCGATGTTATTGTCTGCCATGTTTAAAATACTCCAAACAGTTTCAAAGCGACCAGGGCGGTCAGCACCAGGCTCACGACCAGCACCGAGGAAGCGGTCTTGCGTGCCGACTGCTTTTCGATGGCGACGTGCACATCCATGAACAGGTGGCGGATACCGGCGCAGAAGTGGTGCAGGAAGGCCCATACCAGGCCCAGCGTGATCAATTTGACCAGCCAGTGCGAGGCGATGCCGTGGAAGTAGGCGTAGGACATTTCGGAACGCAAGCTCAGTTCCAGCATGTACAGGATGCAAGGCAGCAGGGCGAACATGATGAAGCCACTGATACGGTGCAGGATCGAGACGATGGCGCCAACGGCCATGCGGTAGTTAGACAATTCAGTAACATGAATGTTACGGAATTGCGGCCGTTCTTTTTTTGGTACTTCTCTTACGGCTTCAGACATAACAAAAACCTCCCCTTTGAATTTCAACTAAATATTGAAGCCGCGATTTTCGCCGATTTTCGCAACCCACACCAATATCTATTGTTACATATAACCAAAATGGTTTTTTACTACACAACTTCGCGCTACTTTCCGTAGTTCACGTAATTTAATTACAGAAACACCTGCACTGCTGTCGCCCGCCGGGGCTGGCAACGCCTTGCCTGCGTCCTGTCGTCTCCCATGCCCGCCTCGCGACCGGCACGTCACAAGCGATGAGCTTCAGCCTTGCCACTTGTTCGGGCGTCCAGGGACGCCCCGCGGCTTTCAGCTGAGTTCATTCTGGTAATGATGATGACTGGTCAGGTACAAGCCCCGACGCAGTTCGACCGGCTTGTCGCCGTAGGTAAACGACACGCGCTCCGAGCTGAGCAGCGGCGTGCCGGCCTCGATATTTAACAATTGCGCGGCGTCGGCGTCGGCGCACACGGCGCGGATCTGCTCGGACGCCCGTATCATGCGCGTACCAAATTCTGTTTCAAACAGGCCATACATCGGCCCCTTGTATTCCACCAGGCGCTCGGCCGTCAGGCCCTTGAAGATCAGGCCAGGCAACCATAGCTCTTCGACGATGGTCGGCACGCCATCGAAATACTGCACGCGCTTGATGAAGATGACGGCGTCGCCCGATTTCAATTCCATCAGGCGCGCCACGTCGGCCGGCGCGCGCACGCGGCGGACTTCTAAAAACTTGCTTTCAGGATAATGCGGCACGCCTTCGTCCGGCACCAGGCGCAGGAAGCGGAAATGCGCGCGCGCCTCGTGGTGGGTCGAGACAAAGGTGCCCTTGCCCTGGCGGCGCATGACCAGGTTTTCGGCGGCCAGCTCATCGATGGCCTTGCGCACCGTGCCCTGGCTGACCTTGAAGCGGCCGGCCAGTTCGACTTCACTGGGGATCAGCTCGCCCGGCTTCCACTCGCCCGACTGCAGGCTCTGCGTGATGAGCGCCTTGATTTGCTGGTACAGCGGACTGAAGGTGGGCGAGGCGCTGGCGACGGGCGCAGCCGTGGCCGGAGTGGCCGCCGCGGCAGCAGGAGTGACACTGGCCGGGCTGCCCGCGGTCGGACTGACCGCCCCGCTTGCAGCAGTGGCATTGGTGGTCAGATTGGACGAGGCGGAATTCATAGTCCGACATTTCAACACAAATCACCGCACACGTCCAGCAAAACACTAGAACTTTGCTGTCTTATATAAGACATAAGATATGATTGACAGATGGGAATCGGAGGCCTAAACTGCCCTCGATAAAACTTGTGAGCCAGCGTTTTATGCTGCCGGCCAGCCACTCTGGCATCGTGCAGCACAACCGTTACGGTTGCGTACACCGGCAATTCGGTGGCGTCGGCCGGTTTTGGTATCATTACAGTTTTTCCGGACAAGCGTAGGCCCAGCCTCAAGCCCGTTTTCTTATCCCATTTTTGGAGATTCATCATGGCTAAAACCCCAATGCGTGTTGCAGTGACCGGCGCCGCCGGCCAGATCGGCTACGCCCTGTTGTTCCGCATCGCCAACGGCGACATGCTCGGTAAAGACCAGCCTGTTATCCTGCAATTGCTTGAAATCCCGGACGAAAAAGCCCAGAAAGCGCTCAAGGGCGTGATGATGGAAATCGACGACTGCGCGTTCCCGCTGCTGACCGAGATGACCGCTCACTCCGATCCGCTGACCGCCTTCAAGGATGTCGACGTTGCCGTACTGGTGGGCGCACGTCCACGCGGCCCAGGCATGGAACGCAAGGACCTGCTGGAAGCGAATGCACAGATCTTCACGGTACAAGGCAAGGCACTGGACGCCGTCGCTTCGCGCAACGTGAAAGTCCTGGTGGTCGGCAATCCAGCCAACACCAATGCCTACATCGCCATGAAATCGGCGCCATCGCTGCCAGCGAAAAACTTCACCGCCATGCTGCGCCTGGACCACAACCGCGCCCTGTCGCAAGTGGCTGCCAAGACCGGCACCGCCGTGAAGGACATCGAAAAGCTGACCGTCTGGGGCAACCACTCGCCGACGATGTACGCCGACTACCGCTTCGCCACCGTCAACGGCAAGGCTGTCAAGGACCTGATCAACGACCAGGAATGGAACGCCAACACCTTCCTGCCGACCGTCGGCAAGCGCGGCGCAGCCATCATCGATGCACGCGGCCTGTCGTCGGCAGCGTCGGCAGCGAACGCCGCCATCGACCATATCCATGACTGGATCCTGGGCACCAACGGCAAATGGACCACCATGGGCGTTCCTTCGGATGGCTCGTATGGCATCCCTGAAGGCACCGTGTTCGGCTTCCCGGTCACCACCGAAAACGGTGAGTACACCATCGTTCAAGGCCTGGAAATCGATGCATTCTCGCAAGAGCGCATCAACCTGACCCTGAAAGAACTGACCGAAGAGCGCGAAGGCGTGAAACACCTGCTGGCCTAAGTCCAGTGTAGTGGCGGCGCGGCGCAAGCGCCGCCTGCCATGCAGCCCGCTCCGCGACAATCGCGGTGCGGCTGTTTTATCCCGTAGTTTTCACGCAGATTGCCTTAAGCATGCACCCTTCCGAGGTTTTATTCCAAGGTAAACGCCAGCCGCTGTTGCTCGCCGCTTGCGACCACTACGCCGGCTCTGAAAAGCTGATGCGTAAATCGATTGCCTTGCAACAAGAGCTTGGCCCGCTGTTCGACATCACCTTCGATTGCGAAGACGGCGCCAGCGCCGGCAATGAAGAAGCCCACGCACAACTGGTGGCCGCGCTGATCGCCAGCGACGACAACCAGTTCAACCGCATCGGCGTGCGCGTGCACGACGTCGACAGCCCGTTCTTTGCGCGCGACGTGGAAATCGTCTGCGCCGCCGCCAGCCGCCTGGCCTATATCGCCGTGCCCAAAGTGGGCGGCCTGCAGGACGCCATGCTGGCGATCGACCTGATCAACCTGCACGCGCGCCGCGCCGGCCGCGACGACCTGCCCGTGCATATCCTGATCGAGACGCATGGCGCGCTGCATGACGCCTACGCCATCGCCGCCCTGCCCCAGGTCGAATGCCTGTCCTTCGGCATCATGGATTTCGTCTCGGCCCATTACGGCGCCATCCCGGCCGCCGCCATGCGCACGCCGGGCCAGTTTACGCACCCGCTGGTAGTGCGCGCCAAGCTGGAAGTGGCGGCCGCCTGCCACGCCCACGGCAAGGTGGCCTCGCACAATGTGACCACCGACGTGCGCGATTCGGCCGTGGTGGCCAACGACGCCCAGCGCGCGACCGCCGAATTCGGCTACACGCGCATGTGGAGCATCCATCCGGACCAGATCAAGCCGATTATCAAGGCCTTCACGCCGCGCCTGTCCGAGGTCAATGAGGCCAGCACGATACTCAATGAGGCGCTGCGCGCCAACTGGGGCCCGATTGCGCAGAATGGCCGCTTGCACGACCGTGCCAGCTACCGATATTATTGGACCGTTTTACAGCGCGCCAAACTGGCAGGCCTCGGCCTGCCCGAGGCGGCTGCTGCATTACTGAACACGCAAACGACCAGCCCTACTGAAAACTGACAGGAATTACATGATGTCCATCTCCAAATTAGCCATAGCCTGCAGCGTCGCGCTGGGCGCCATGACCCTCGCGCTGGCCCCGGCCTACGCTGCGACCGATACCGCGGCGCCGGCGAAAAAGACGGCCAAGGCCAAGCACAGCAAGGCCAAGGCCGCCGCCAAACCGGCAGCCAAGCCGGCCGAACCGAATCCAGAAGCTGATGAGCCGGACACCACTGGCGACACCACCACCGAATTCAATTGCGAACTCGGTGACAAGATCACTATCTACACCAACGCCAACGATGACAAATACATCGCGCTGCGCTGGAAAAAACGCTTGCATCGCCTGAGCCGCGTTGGCACCACCACTGGCGCCAATCGCTTTGAAAACCGCCTGTACGGATTGATCTGGATCGGCATCCCGGCCAAAGGCATGCTGCTCGATTCCAAGCAGAACCGCCAACTGGCCAATGAATGCAAGGATGCGGAGCAGTCGAAACCGGCAGTGGCAGTGGAAGCGCCGCCATCGCTGGGCATGCAGCAAGCAACCGGCGGCTGATGTGAGTAGCAGGGGCCTCCCCGGAGGCTCAGTCATATTTTGTAATTTGAATAATCAATAAAGACGATACCCAACAAGGAGAGGTCATGTCCCGCAACACTCTGAACACGCTCAAGGACTTTAATATTTCAGATAGCAAGAAGGGCAAGCTGTATTCCCTGCCTGCACTGGAAAAAAGCCTGGGCATCAATGTTTCCCGCCTGCCTGTGTCGATTCGCATCGTACTGGAATCGGTACTGCGCAATTGCGACGGCAAAAAAGTCACCGAAGAACACGTCAAGCAATTGGCGAGCTGGGGCCCGACCGCCGAGCGCACCGACGAGATCCCGTTCGTAGTGGCGCGCGTCGTGCTGCAAGACTTCACCGGCGTGCCACTGCTGGCCGACCTGGCCGCAATGCGTAACGTGGCCGCCAAGATGGGCGTCAACGCCAAGAAGATCGAGCCGCTGGTGCCGGTCGACCTGGTGGTCGACCACTCGGTCACCATCGACCACTACCGCGAAAAGAAAGCGCTGGACCTGAACATGAAACTGGAATTCTCGCGTAACAACGAGCGTTACCAGTTCATGAAATGGGGCATGCAGGCATTCGACACCTTCGGCGTGGTGCCGCCAGGCTTCGGCATCGTCCACCAGGTCAACCTGGAATACCTGGCGCGCGGCGTGCACAACACCGGCAAGAAAGCCGGCGACGTGTACTACCCTGACACCCTGGTCGGTACCGACTCGCACACCACCATGATCAACGGCATCGGCGTAGTGGGCTGGGGCGTGGGCGGCATCGAGGCGGAAGCCGGCATGCTGGGCCAGCCAGTCTACTTCCTGACGCCTGACGTGATCGGCGTGAACCTGACCGGCGCGCTGCGCGAAGGCTGCACCGCCACCGACCTGGTACTGACCATCACCGAATTGCTGCGCAAGGAAAAAGTGGTCGGCAAGTTCGTCGAATTCTTCGGCGAAGGCACCGAGTCCCTGACCCTGACCGACCGCGCAACCATCGCCAACATGGCGCCGGAATACGGCGCAACCATGGGCTTCTTCCCGGTTGACGAAGCGACCATCGATTACTTCAAGGGCACCGGCCGCAGCAAGGCTGAAATCGCTGCATTCGAAGGCTACTTCAAGGCGCAAAACCTGTTCGGCGTGCCAAAAGAAGGCGAGATCGACTACACCCGCGTGGTGGCACTGGACCTGGCATCGGTAGCGCCATCGCTGGCCGGCCCGAAACGCCCGCAAGACCGTATCGAAATCGGCAACGTCAAGGCCAACTTCGCAGAACTGTTCGCCAAGCCAACCACCGAAAACGGTTTCAACAAGAACCCGGCCGACCTGGCTGCCGTGTACGAAACCACCAATGGCGTGAAAGTATCGAACGGCGACGTGCTGATCGCTGCGATCACTTCGTGCACCAACACCTCGAACCCGAGCGTGATGCTGGCTGCCGGCCTGCTGGCCAAGAAAGCCGTGGAAGCCGGCCTGAAAGTGGCGCCACACATCAAGACTTCGCTGGCTCCTGGCTCGCGCGTCGTGACCGAGTACCTGACCGCTGCCGGCCTGCTGCCATACCTGGAAAAACTGGGCTTCGGCGTGACCGCCTACGGCTGCACCACCTGTATCGGCAATGCTGGCGACCTGACCCCGGAATTGAACGCCGCCATCGCCACCCACGACATCGTCGCCTCGGCTGTACTGTCGGGCAACCGCAACTTCGAAGCACGTATCCACCCGAACATCCGTTCGAACTTCCTGGCTTCGCCACCGCTGGTGGTCGCTTACGCCATCGCCGGCAACATGACGCGCGACCTGATGACCGAGCCAGTGGGCAAGGGCAAGGGCGGCAAGGATATCTACCTGGGCGACATCTGGCCTAGCTCGGCTGAAGTGTCGGCCATGATGAAGTTCGCCATGAACGCCAAGGTGTTCAAGGATAACTACGCTGACGTCAAGGGCGCACCAGGCAAGCTGTGGGAAAAAGTCACCACCGTGTCCGGTCAAGTCTACAACTGGCCTAAATCGACCTATATCGCTGAACCACCGTTCTTCGATAACTTCTCGATGACGCCAGCGGCAGTGGCCACCGGCATCGAAGGCGCGCGCGCACTGGGCGTGTTCGGCGATTCGATCACCACCGATCACATCTCGCCAGCCGGTTCGATCCAGGAAAACGGCCCTGCAGGCAAGTGGCTGAAGGAAAACGGCGTCCTGAAAGCGGACTTCAACTCCTACGGCTCGCGTCGCGGCAACCACGAAATCATGATGCGCGGCACCTTCGCCAACGTGCGTATCAAAAACCGCATGATCCCTGCCAAGGCAGACGGTTCGGCAGTCGAAGGCGGCATCACGATTCACCAGCCTTCCGGCGAACAAATGTCGATCTACGACGCAGCGATGAAGTATGTTGCCGAAGGCACACCAACCATGGTGTTCGGCGGCGAAGAGTACGGCACCGGCTCGTCGCGCGACTGGGCGGCAAAAGGTACGCAACTGCTGGGCGTGAAAGCCGTGATCACCCGTTCCTTCGAGCGTATCCACCGTTCGAACCTGGTGGGCATGGGCGTGTTGCCGCTGCAATTCATCGGCGACGACAGCGTGCAAACCCTGGGCATCACCGGCAATGAAACCTTCGACCTGAAAGGCCTCGAAGGCGAAATCAAGCCACAGCAACTGGCGACCCTGGTGATCCACCGCGCCAACGGCAGCTCGCAAGAAGTCAAAGTGCTGCTGCGCATCGATACGCCGATCGAAGTCGATTACTACAAGCACGGCGGTATCCTGCCATTCGTGCTGCGCCAGCTGCTGGCCGAGTAATCGTTCAGCCTTGATGCATCGCAAAAACGCCGGTCGCTGACCGGCGTTTTTTTTCGTCTGCACCATGGCCGCCACTTGAAATTTCCATATTCGCCATGATCTGGACACAGCTTACGCTGCATGCGTGGCCGAATCCTCTACAATAGGGCTCATAAGGGTTTATCATTTATTTGACTGATCCATTTTTTTTACTTTACGAGACTCTTATCCCGCTATGCGTCGTCCTTCCAAAGATTCATCCCATAAACTGACTGCCGACAGCCAGCGCCTGGTCACCTTTGCCCAGGCGATCGTACAGGCAGCCAGCCGCCTCGAAGAGCGGTCCTGGGAACACAGCCTGGATACGCAGCTCCAGAAATTACTCAAGACGGGTCACCAGGACACCATCGACAACACCCTTGGCAGCCTGTTCAAGGAAGACCTGAACGCCTACGACGTCCTGATGGATAGCGTGGAAGCGGTCAGCGAATCGACCGTCATCGTTCACGAAGACGCGCGCTACGACGCCTTGCTGGTGGCCGTGCCGATCCTGGCCTGGACGCGCTTTTCCATCGCTTCCGGCCCCATGGCCGGCGATGCGCACGGCGTGCTGTCCGCACACTTTGCGGCGCACCTGCTGGCCGACGGCACCAGGATGGCGATGGCGCCCACCCTGTATTCGATCGACCAGCTGCCGCGCAGCCATGTCGAAACCTATGCCAAGACGCAGAAACTGGCGCTGGCCGCGCTGAAGGGCACGGCTGTCAAACCGTCAAGCAAGGAAGCGGAAACGGCGCCCTTCCTGGCCGACACGCGCTACCTGCTGGTGGCCGTGGTGGCGCCCTTTGGTGCACCGCTGTTCCGCTGGCAAACGCCGGCCACGCAGCTCGACTTCATCGCCGAGCGCAGCGCAGCGCTGGCCCAATGGCGTACGCAAGCCACGCCGACCATCGCCCGCATGCTGCCTGGCTGCGGCCTGGAACTGCTGCTGCCGGAAGCGTATTACGTGGCCTGCCGCGAAGCGGACAAGCTGATACGCCCCGTCTCCGTGCGGGCGGCCGTGCATTACCTGACGCATACCCTGGCCATCGAGGCGTCGGAACTGCGCGCCGTGATCGCCGGCTTTGGCGAAGAATCGGCCGAGGGACAAGTCGATGAATACCGCATCGCCTTCACCCTGCGCCAGGCGCCGGAAGTCATCTACGGCATCGTCTGGCCTTTGTATGGCCAGGAAGATGAAGACGGCACGCCGATCGAAGGCTTGATCCAGGTCGGCATCGCCGCGCTCGACAAGCAAAAGACGCCGGTCGATGAAATCATCGAGCACCTGAACGCCGCCGGCGTAACGCAGATCAAGCGCCACACGGAACGTTATGTCGGTGAATATTGCGACGATTGCGGCGCCCCGCTGTTTGCCGACCCGGTCGGCGAACTGGCGCACGCCGAAATGCCGGAAGATACGCCACAGGGAACAGAGCACTTCCATTGATGGCTGACACGGCTTGAAAGCAAAAAAGGCAGAACCTCGGTTCTGCCTTTTTTATGCCTGCCACCAGTGTTAACTTACCACTGTGAAAACGGGTGGCGTATCAAATTGGCGTTGTAATAGCGCGTGTCGTCGGACACTTCGACGCCGACCCAGTCCGGCTTTTCAAAAGGCTGATCGACCGAGTGCAGCTCGATCTCGGCCACCACCAGGCCAAAATTGGCGCCCAGGAATTCATCGACTTCCCACACCATGCCCGCATACATGATGCGGCGCCGGTATTTTTCGATCAGCGGCTGCTCGCACAGGCCGTCGAGCAATTCGTTGGCGTCGGCCAGCGGTATCGGATATTCCCATTCGCCGCGGCGGGTGCCCACGTTCGCGCCCTTGATGGTCAGCATGGCGTGCTGGCCCTCGATGCGCACGCGCACCACGCGTTCGCGCTGCGACGACAGATACCCCTGGCGCAGCAATACCGGTTCGGCCAAGTCACGCCAGCCGTCGCCAGCGAGCAGGAATTTGCGTTCGATCTCGACGCCCATGATCACGCCTTTCAGTCGAGCGACAGCAGGATAGGCTGCAGCATGGCCGCGCCCAGCGCCGCGCTGCGCGCGCCATTCCAGCCCACCGATGGATCTGGCAAGTCGGCGTTTTCCTTGAATGGCATTTCCAGGGTCAGCGCCAGGCACTGGAAGTGGTGGCCGATGTACTTCGAGGCCAGGGTCAGCATGTCCGATTTGTACTTGCTGGCCGCGTAGCCGAACTTGTCCTGGAAGTCCGGGCTGGCTTGCTTGTAGCGTTCGATAAAGGCTTTTTGATGCGCAGCCTGGGCCGGCGTGAAGTTTTCCAGCATTTCATTGCCGGCCACGAAGTTGTATGGCAGCGCTTCATCGCCATGGATGTCGAAGAACATGTCGACGCCCGTTTCGTGAATCTTGTTTTTCACGCACAGCACTTCCGGGCTCGATGCCAGCGATGGCGTCATCCATTCGCGGTTCAGGTTGGCACCAGCCGCATTGGTGCGCAGGTTGCCGCGGATCGAGCCGTCCGGATTCATGTTCGGCACGATGTGGAACACGGCACGCTGCAGCAATTTGCGCGCGATCGGGTTGGCGTCGTCCAGCAGGGAATCGATCAGACCTTCGACAAACCATTCAGCCATCGACTCACCCGGGTGCTGGCGCGCGATGATCCAGATTTTCTTTTCCGCCTGCGGATCGCCGATGGTCACCAGATTCATGTCGCGGCCATCGACCGTGCTGCCCAGGTCGGACACGCGCACCAGCGGGTGTTCCGCCACTTCGCCCAGCAGGCGCAGATGGCGTTCCCACGAATACGGCTCGAAATAGGCGTAATACACGCTGTCGAGTTCCGGCGTGTGCGAAATCGTCATGACCTGGCCGTCGAACGTGGTCGGCACGCGGAACCAGTTTTCGCTATCGTAGCTGGCAACGGCCTGGTAACCCTCGTAACCGGCCGGATAGGTCGCCTGGCCGGCGTTCAGGAAACGCATGGTGCAGTGCTGGCCGCGCGCGCCTTGCAGGCGGAAGTGGAACCATTGGTGGATGTCGGCGTGCGAGTCCTTGCGCAATTTCAGGTCGATGGCGCCGGCGCTGGCAGCGCTGACTACCTCGATGGCGCCCGAGTCGAAGTTCTGGCTGATTTTAATGGTCATGTAACGATCCTATCCCATAAAGTAAATGTTACGGCAGGCCGCTGGAGCGCCGCCGCAACCATAAAAAAGCAGTGTAAGCTATCCCTCTATTTTCCGCCCTTTGCGCCCATTCGAAAAGCCTGATGAACTATTGACGCACCAATACGGGGCAAAAACTGGAAAAGTGTATGGCAAGCACATAAAAAGTCGGCCTGCCACCGTCTCGACCAGACAAAAAACTGCTTTGTAACAAGGGCGGAAACATTGCCTCCATGTAGCGCCCCTATAATTCAATTTTTTTGACCTAGTCGCCAGGAAAGTGTCGTGGACAAGAAGTTAACAAATATCCAGGAAAGAAAGCTGCGTGAAGCCCAGGCGCGGCGCGAGCACATCATTGAAGTCGTCAAGGACCTGATCAAGAAAGGCGGCGCGCGAGCCGTATCGATCCGTAAAGTGGCCGAAGCGGCCGGTTTTTCCACGACGGTCGTGTATGCCCTGTTCCGCGACAAGGCCACCCTGATCGGCCAGGCCATGGACAAGGACTTGCTGGAACTGGTACGTTTGATGCGCGCCGCCAGCGAAACTGCTGCCGACCATTGGGAACGCATCCGCCAGGTGGGCCGCGCCTATGTGCAATACGGCTTTCAGCATCCCGACGAATACTCGCTGCTGTTCATGGAATTGCGCCCGCACGCAGAGATCGATGCAGTCGAAGTCGAGCATGGCAATATCGAGCAGGACCCGTATGCGTTTGCCCTGCACCTGTTTGCAGAACTGGCCCAGGCGGGCCAGGTGCGCGGCGGCGAAGCGTCGCTGCACACGATGACGCAAATCTTTTGGCAATCCTTGCACGGCCTGGTGTCGCTGCGCATCGTGATGGACTCCGGCGATCCATGGACGCCCTATCCCGAGATGAGCACGCATATCGAAGATGTGCTGGCCGTGGTCACGGAAGGCATACGGTTGCGCTTCGGGCCCACTTCCTGATGCCAACATAGCAAAACAATGCGGCGCCAGATGGCGCCGCAATTATTTTTACGAT
Organism: Janthinobacterium sp. Mn2066; assembly: GCF_049319705.1. Taxonomy (NCBI): domain Bacteria; kingdom Pseudomonadati; phylum Pseudomonadota; class Betaproteobacteria; order Burkholderiales; family Oxalobacteraceae; genus Janthinobacterium; species Janthinobacterium sp. Mn2066. Next base: position 349,737 of record NZ_JBMOUF010000004.1, read on the forward strand.
GCCAGCATGCTCTGCGTTTCCTGGTAGCGCGTATGCCAGGCCAGCGCCTCCTGCAGGATATGCGGCGTATGGCCGCCGCGCAGGCACGCCGCATCATAATAGGCGCGCAGCTGGGCGCGGTAGTCGGGATGGGTGCAGCGCTCGATGATCAGCGGCGCCCGTTCACGCGGCGCCAGGCCGCGCAAGTCCGCATACCCCCATTCCGTCACCAGCACATCGACGTCGTGTTCCGTATGGTCCACGTGCGAGACCATCGGCACCACGCTGGAAATGCGTCCGCCCTTGGCGGCCGATTTCGACACGAACATGGAAATCTGTCCATTGCGGGCAAAGTCGCCCGAGCCGCCGATGCCATTCATCATGTGCGTGCCGCACACGTGGGTGGAATTGACGTTGCCATAGATATCGAATTCCAGCGCCGTGTTCAGGGCGATGATGCCCAGGCGGCGCACGATTTCCGGATGGTTGCTGATCTCTTGCGGGCGCAGCACGATCTTCGAGCGGTAATGGTCGATATTGTCCATCAGCTTTTGATGCACGGGTGCCGACAGGGTGATCGACGAGGCCGAGGCAAATGTCAGCTGGCCCGAGTCGAGCAGCTCGATGGCGCTGTCTTGCAGCACTTCCGAATACATGGTCATGTTACGGAAAGGCGAACCGATCAGGCCATGCAGCACGGCGTTGGCGATGGTGCCGATACCCGCTTGCAGCGGCAGCAGTTCCGGTCCCATGCGGCCCGCTTCCACTTCGGCCGTCAAAAAGGCGATCACGTGGTTGGCGATGGCCTGCGTTTCTGCATCGGGCGGCAAGGCGTTCGACGGGCTGTCCGGGCTATCGGTGATGACGATGGCGGCGATGCGGGCCGGGTCGATGGAAATCGCCGTGCTGCCCAGGCGCTGGTCCACGCGCGTCAGCGGGATCGGTTCACGGCCCGGCAAAGTCTGGGGAATGTAGATGTCGTGCAAGCCTTCCAGCGCCAGCGGCGTGGACAGGTTGATTTCCACGATCACTTGCGTGGCTTGCTGGGCAAAGGCGGCGGAGTTACCCACCGACATGGTCGGGATGATGGCGCCGGCCGCCGTGATGGCGGCCGCTTCGATCACGGCGATATCGACGGCCGCCAGGTTGCCCGAACGCAGCTGCTCGGCCGTTTCCGACAGATGCTGGTCGATGAACATGACCTCGCCATCGTTGATCTTGCTGCGCAACACAGGATCGACCTGGAACGGCATGCGGCGCGCCAGCACGCCCGCTTCGGCCATCAAGCCATCGCTGCCATTGCCCAGCGACGCGCCCGTGATCAGGGTCAGACTCAATGGTTCTTGCAGGGCGCGCTCGGCCAGCGCGCGCGGTAAAGCCTTGGCGTCGCCGGCGCGGGTAAAGCCGCTCATGCCGACACGCATGCCGTTATGAAACAATCTGGCTGCCTGGTCCGCGCTCATGATTTTATCGAGCAGGCCCGGGTGGCGAATACGATCCTCGTACATCTTGATGCTCCTGATTATTCTTAAAATAGATGGGCGCCATACAGCAGCCCCATAGCGGGTTTCAGTATAAAATCCCGGCTACATGCATGGCATGAATTAAATTCGCCACACCCAGTCGCTATTTTCATGCCTGGCTGCTCACATTACTTTCTCTGGCAGAACATCTTGGATATCCGCTCCCTGCGCTACTTCGTTGAAACCGTCCGCCTGTCGAGCTTTACGCAAGCGGCCGAGTCGCTGCACCTGACCCAGTCGACCATCAGCAAGATGGTGCGCCAGCTGGAAGATGAAGTGGGCGCGCAGCTGCTGGTGCGCGACGGGCGCAAGCTGACCCTGACCGACACGGGCCGCGTCGTCTACCAGCATGGCCAGGAAATGCTGGCCAATATGCGCCAGCTGACCCTGGAAGTGCGCGACACGCAAGCCTTGCAGCGGGGCAGCCTGACGGTGGGCATCCCGCCCATGATCAATGTGCTGTTCACGCCGGTATTAAAGGCTTTCCGCGCGCGCTACCCGAATATCAGCCTGACCTTGCAGGAAGACACGGGCCAGCAGATCGAGCGCAAGGTGGCCACTGGCGAGCTGGAAATCGGCATGACGGTGCTGCCGGCCGATCCCGAGCTGGACCTCGTGGCGGTGACCATCGCCAGCTACCCCATCTGGGCGCTGGCCGAGCCGGGCACATTTCAAAAGAACCGCACCAGCCTGCCCTTCAAGTCGCTGGCCGAGCTGCCGCTGGTGCTATTAAAAGATGAGTTTGCCCTGACGCGCAGCCTGCGCCAGCACTTCGCCCAGGCCGGCTTCACGCCGCAGATCGCCGCCCAGAGCGGCCAGTGGGACTGGCTGGTCGCCATGGCGTCGGCCGGCCTGGGCGTGGCCCTGCTGCCGGAACCGTTCATCCGCCGCCTGGCTGGCGAACCCCTGGAAGCGGTGCGCATCATCGAGCCGGAGCTGGCCTGGCAGGTGGCGCATATCTGGAGCGGACGCTATCTGTCGCACGCGGCGCGCGCCTGGCTGGAAGTGTGCCAGGATATCTTCGGCACCCGCTTCGAGCACCCATAAAAAAGGGTGGCCGCAGCCACCCTTGCTTTTACTACCTGCTACCGCCTTATTTCACAGCGGCGTCTTCTTTATACATACCGGCATATTTCCAGCCGAAGTACAGGATAAAGGTGTAGCACAGGGCTGGCACGATGAACGACAGTTGCAGACTCATGTGGTCAGCCAGGAAACCCTGGATGAACGGCACGATGGCGCCACCGACAATCGCCATGCACAGGATGCCCGAACCTTGTCCCGTTTGTGCGCCCAGCTTGTTCAAGGCCATGCTGAAGATGGTCGGGAACATGATGGAGTTGAACAGGCCGACGGCGATCAAGGCCCACATGGCGGTATGGCCGCGCGCGAAAATCGCCACCAGGATCAGGCCGATCACCACGGCCGCATTGAAGGCCAGGGTCTTGCCCGGGCTGACATAGCGCATCACGGCAAAGCCGATGAAGCGGCCCAGCATGGCGCCGCCCCAGTAGTAGCTGACGAAATGGGCCGCCTCGGCCGGGCTCAGGCCAGCAATCTGGCTTTCGCCCATGAAGTTGATCAGCAAGCTGCCGATACTGACTTCACCGCCCACGTACAGGAAAATCGCCACCGCGCCCAGCACCAGGTGGCGCTGCGACCAGATCGATGCTTGCTGGCCATCCTGCGCCACAGCCGCCTCGCCGGCATGCGAAATCTTCGGCAATTTGGCCAGCGCAAACAAGATAGCCAGCACCACCAGGGTAGCGGCCAGCGCCAGGTACGGCCCCTGCACGGCAGCCGCTTCCTTGGCGCGGTACGCCAGTTGCTCGACGGCCGGCAGCAAATCGAATTGCTGTACCGTCAACACGGTGCCCGACAGGATCAAGATACCGCCCAGGGTAGGCGCCACGGTGGTGCCCAGCGAATTGAACGCTTGCGTCAGGGTCAGCCGGCTGGACGCCGTCTGCGGGTTGCCCAGTTCCGTCACGTAGGGATTGGCGGCCACTTGCAGCACCGTAATGCCGGCTGCCAGGATGAAGAAGGCCAGCAGGAACAGCGCGTAGCTACCGGTCGAAGCAGGATAGAACATGGCGCAGCCGGCCGCGGCGATCAGCAAGCCCGTCACCACGCCGCTTTGATAGCCGATTCTCTTGATCAACATGCCGGCTGGCAAGGAAACGATGGCGTAAGCGCCAAAGAAACAGAACTGCACCAGCATCGCCTGGACATAGGTCAGCGTGTAGATCGAGCGCAGATGGGGAATCAGTACATCATTGAGCGAGGTCAGCAGACCCCACATGAAAAACAGCACGGTAACAATAATCAGGGCGCCTGTATTGTTTTGCGTGCCAGCCTGCGCGGGCAGCACGCCCGAACCTTGCTTTACGTGTTCCATACTTTCTCCGTTATTCATTCCAAGATAGTTGTGCCCTGCCGTGCATGTATGAAAGCAACATTCCAGGGTAAGCAATGACGTAGTAAAACTACGTATATGCGGCCGCATTATGCCCGAAAGCCCCGCATTTCGCAGCTTCCAGCACAATTATTCGATAACCATATAACTGACATTTGAAATCAAAAGTATACTTATATCTTGGAATCAGTATAATTTGTTGCAGTGCAGCACACGCAGCACACCATCTTCAGGAGCCTGCCATGTCCACCACCTTCAGCTACCACAGCACCCAAAGCAACAACATCGTCGCCACCGTTTCGGCCATCCTGAAACGCCTGGGCGCCTACCTGTCGCACACCGCCGATCACCGCGAACGCGCCTACGAAGAAGCCTACCTGGCGGAATCGGCCGACCGCTACGACCTGGAATTCCGCATGCGCGAACTGGCGCGCGCCAATCCACAGCCAACGTGGATGAGCGGCCTGGGCCGTTAATGCCGGTCATCACCTGATCGCCGGCATTCGCTGGCACTGATAGCGCCATCCTGCTCGCCTTGTGCTTGAGCACAGGATGGGCTATAACGGCGGCATGAAAACGCCTGTCACCATCTTCGCCATCGCCGGCAGCCTGTGCGCCGCCATCCTGGCAGCGAACATGCCGATGCTGTTGCGTGAAATCGTCAGCACCATGTCGGCGCGCGTGATCGACGAGGCCTGCATCAGCCTTCCCCTGCTGGGCTCGGGACTGGACGCCGACGGCATCGCCGCCGATCCGGTTTTGCGCCAGGACCTGCTAGCCATGCTGCAACGCATCAAGGCTATTTTCTGACGTCTTGCACGTTTTCCTAGACATTCCATCTAGTTTTACTACGCGTTTCTACTTAGGAGCTTCGGGTATAATGGCAACACTTGCCATACATCCATCGCTCCATGACCGTCCTTCGTCACACCCATCCACTGGTGATCCAGCTGGAAACCGATTTACTGCCCCTGTTCCGCGCCGCCCTGCCCGCCATCGCCCACACTGCACCGCAGGCACTGGCTTCCGTGTTTGCGTTTTCCAGCGGCAGCGCCAGCACCTTCCAGGATTATCATTTCGGCATATCCTGCCTGCTGGAACAGGTCTCGCCAGACAGCGCCGACGAAGTCGCCCTGCTGGTCAGCGTCACGGGCCTGGAACAAGCGGCGCAGCTCAGCGCCCAGGTTGCCTGGGGACCACCCTCGGGCAAGGTCGAAGCGCAGGCCGACTTGCCTGCCGCCACGATGGCAGCGCTGCATGCGGCGCTGCCGGAATTGATGACCGCCTTGCAGCTGGCAGCGCAGCGGGGCCAGCCCTAGCCCGTCATCAAGCCTTCATCTGCCGCTGGCACAATCACACCACATGGCCACCGCCGCCGTCTTCCATATCCAGGATCAACCTTCATGCAACTGTCTTTAAATAGCAAAATCTGCGTCGCCGCCACCGCGCTGGCCATTCTGAGCCTGGGCATCACCGCAGCCGTGATCGGCTACCAGAGCAGCGCCCAGGCCGAAGGGGCCGCGATGGACCTGGCCCGCACCTCCGCCCGCGAAGCGTCGGGCGCGCTGCAGGCGCGCATCGCCAGCAACCTGGCCAATATCACCAGCCTGGCCGGCGCCATGCGCGGCAGCAAGAGCGCCAACCTGCCCCTGCAGCGTGAACAGATCTACGAACTGAGCAAGGCCACCCTGACCAGTTCCGATGACTTCATCGGCGCCATGGTGGCGTGGGAACCCAATGCACTCGACGGCAAGGATGCGGATTACGCCAACCAGCAACCGTATTACGACGCCAGCGGCCGCTTCATGCCCTACTGGACGCGCGGCAACGATGGCAAGCTGCATGCCGAACCCAACGTGTTCGGCCCCGGCGCGGGCGCCAATGACTGGTACGACATCCCCAAGCGCACCGGCAAGGTGTTCTTTACAGAACCGTATGTCTATCCGGTCGATGGCAAGAGCGTGCTGATGGCCTCGCTGGTGGCGCCCATCATGATCGACGGCAGCTTCAAGGGCACGGCCAGCGCCGATTTCATGCTGACGCGGCTGGCAAAAATCCTGGCCGGCCTGCAAGTGTTTGATGGCGGCAAGCTGGCCCTGATCTCGAACGGCGGCCTGTACGCCAGCAATCCTGCGCCTGACAAGCTGGGCAAGAAGGCCGACGATCTGCCGCCCGCCGCACTGGACAAGGTACGCCAGGGCCAGCCGTATGAGTTTGAAGACGGCAAGGGCCAGGTACATTTGCTGCAGCCGCTGCACATCCACCCTGACATCGCGCCATGGAGCATCGAGCTGAGCTTCCCGAAAAGCGTGGCCACCGCGCCCGCGCGCGAGCTGATGCGCCATACCCTGCTCGTTGCCCTGCTGTGCGCTGCCGCTACGGCCGGCATCCTGGTGCTGGTGCTCAACCGGCTGACGCGCCCCTTGCGCGCCCTGGGCGCCACCATGACGGACCTGTCCAGCGGCGACGCCGACCTGCGCGTCAAGCTGGACGTGCGCGGTACCGACGAACTGGCCGTGATCGGCAACGGTTTTAATCAATTCGTCGCCAAGATCCACGCCGTGCTGCTGCAAGTGCAGGCCAGCGCCGACAACGTGGCCCGTGCCAGCGCCGAAATCGCCCAGGGCAATAACGACTTGTCCGCGCGCACGGAACAGCAAGCCAGCTCGCTGGAAGAAACCGCTGCGTCAGTAGAAGAACTGACGGGCACGGTCAAGGACAACGCCGACCATGCGCGCGAGGCCAGGGAGCTGGCCGCCTCCGCCTCCGACGTGGCGCACAAGAGCGGTGTGGTGGTCGGCAAGGTGATCGCCACCATGACCTCGATCAACGATTCCTCGAACAAGATCGTCGATATCATCAGCGTGATCGACGGCATCGCCTTCCAGACCAATATCCTGGCCCTGAACGCAGCTGTCGAAGCGGCGCGCGCCGGTGAACAGGGACGCGGCTTTGCCGTCGTCGCCACCGAAGTGCGCAACCTGGCGCAACGCTCAGCAGCGGCAGCCAAGGAAATCAAGCTGCTGATCGACGATTCCGTGGGCAAGGTAGCCGCTGGCAGCAAGCTCGTCGATGAAGCGGGCGCGACGATGGAACAAGTGGTCGACAGCGTGCGCAAAGTCACCGCCATCATGACCGACATCAGCGTGGCCACCACGGAACAAAGCGACGGCATCGCGCAAGTGAACCAGGCGCTGGCGCAAATGGATGGCGTGACGCAGCAGAATGCGGCACTGGTGGAAGAAGCGGCGGCGGCCGCCGAAAGCCTGCAAGACCAGGCCCATCATCTGGCGGACGTGGTCGGTGTCTTCAAGCTCGGTGAACAGGCGCGCCAGGCGCCAGCAGCGCCGACCCGGGCAGCGCCGCTGCCCAAAGCGCCGGCGCCCCGTCAACGCCTGGCGTCGGCCAGGCCGGCCGCAGCCGATGAATGGGAAACATTTTAAAGAGATTGATCCCGGCGCGCTTTTTATGGCGTGTAACATTAAGTGAGAATTGCCCATCATTAACAATTCTATAATGACCAGGCGCATACGGCACGCATACCTGCCGCTTACCTGGGAGTTCGAATGCAAAAAAATTGGGCGATATTGCTTGCAACAAGCGCTGCATTACTGGCTGGCTGCGGCGGTGGCGGTGAAGGTAGCGAGCCAGGCGCGCGTTATGCAGCGCAGACAGTCAACGGGCCGGCATTGGCTGCCTATGTGGGCACCTGGCAAGCCGATTGCAGCGAACATGCACGCCAGTCATTGAGCATCAGCTTGAAAAATGATGGCAGCGGCGCACTGGAACTGTCACCGGCCACCAGCTACTATGCCCAGGCGGATTGCAGCGGTCCCGCATTGGCGACGGAAACCCTGAATACGGCCATTACGGCAACGGCAGACGGTACGCAAGACAGCGCGCTGTCATTGACGGCAGGCGAGCCGGCAACGGCGGTACATATCGACAAGATCATTACGTCGCTGCCGCAATTCGCCTTCCAGGTCAGCGGCCCTGGCGCCGACTATGTCGTCCAGGAGTCGCAACAGCAATGGTGCATCGATTTGGGCGCAGCGGGCAACATCTGCCTGCATGACGATGGCCTGCAACAGGCGCAAAGCCTGCAAGCCGGCCTGGTGTTGCGTGACAATGCCTTGTATACCGTGCTGCAAAACAATGCCGGCTATGCACTCGACACGCGCTACGTCAAAAAATAAGCAGTATTTTATTTTTATCAATCGTACTTCATAAGCAGTACTTCATCACGGGCATTTGATCCCTGCCGCCGGGCTTCCGGCAATGCCGGCCTCCCTGTCCCGGGCTTCCCTGCCCGGGAACTTCCCCCACTTCCGCCGCCCCATGACTGACCCGCATGCTGCGTGCAGGCCAGGCGCCACGCCATAAAAACAACGCCATTATTTATAAATAACACATCTTAATTTTCATTATGATAATATATTGCGTTATCAAAAATAAAACTTTCTCTCACTACCACAGGGGAATTCCATGTTCACACGCATCTCAGCATTGTGTATCGCCGCCGCCCTGAGCGCCCTGCTGGGGGCCCAGGCCAGCGCATCGCCGTCGTATTCGGCACGGGGCCTGTCCTGGGGAGATGGCCTGGAAAGCAATCTCAGCGGCATTAACCAGCTCGCGCACACCATCGGCACCAGTTACGGCAACGGCAGCATGCCTGCCGCCACCAACTGGGGCGCCATCGCCGGCAGCATGGGCACGAACAACGAATACTTAAGCTGGGGCACGGGCCTGAACGACGCCGGTCTCGCCTCCGGCTACACCCTGGCCTATGCGGGCAGCTACAACTACACCGTCGCCATGGTCGGTAACAAACTGATGTATGCCGACGCCAGCATCGAGAGCAATGCCTATGGCATCAACAATCACGGCGTGGCCGTGGGGTATGCCAAGGCCTACACCACGGGCAACCCCAAATTCGACATGGGCAAGCCCGAGCACGCCACCGTCTGGACGGGCCTGACGGCGACCGACATCCACCCGGCGGGCGCCACCAACAGCTATGCGCGCAGCATCAACGATGCCGGCCAGATCGCGGGCGAAGTCGACGGCGTCATCACGCGCTGGGACAATGGCACGGTTAGCTACCTGGGCAACGGCAAGGCGGCCGGCATCAACAGCCTGGGCGCCGTCGCCGGCACCAGCAATGGCAACGTGATGGTCTGGGACAGCCTGGGCGCGCACAACCTGGGCGCGGGCACGGCAGGCGCCATCAACGCGCTGGGCCAGGTGGTGGGCAGCGCAAACGGCCGCGCCACCCTGTGGAGCGATGGACTGGTCTACGACCTGAACAGCTTCCTCAGCGCCGCCGTGCTCAACGCCGGCTGGCTGCTGTACGAGGCGACCGGCATCAACGACGCCGGCTACATCGCCGCCAATGGCTACAACAGCCTGCTCGGCGTGAGCCAGGGTTATCTGCTGTCGCCAACCTCTCTGCTGGCACCCGTGCCGGAAGCGCAAACCTGGGCCATGCTGCTGGCGGGGCTGTGCCTGGTCGGCGCCGCCACACGCCGGCGCGGCATCAACCGCCAGCGTTGATCCGCGCCCTTCCGTATTACCGTAGCGCTTCCTGCAGGCCCGGCGCAAATTCGGCGCCGTGCTTGATTTGCGCGGTGGACGCCTTGATGGTGCCGCCGATCGCTTCGGCGCGGCCGTCCAGGCATTTGCCGAGGAAGTTTTCCGCCACCGCATTGAAGGCGATGTTGTTGACGGGCCGCGCAAAACCATGGCCTTCATCGGGGAACAGCACGTAGGTGACGGGGATATTTTTCGCCGCCATTTCCGCCACGATCTGGTCCGACTCGCGCACGTTGACGCGCGGGTCATTGGCGCCCTGGCCGATCAGCAAGGGCCGCTGGATATTGGCGGCAAAGTTCAGCGGCGAACGTTCCTTCAGCAGCGCCCGGCCGTCTTCCGTGGTGGGGTCGCCCATGCGCTTGTAAAACTGCTGCTTGATCGCTTCCCAGTACGGCGGTATGGTTTCCAGCAAGGTAAACAGGTTCGACGGGCCGACGATGTCGACGCCGCAGGCAAACGTGGTCGGCGTGAACGTCATGCCGGCCAGGGTCGCGTAGCCGCCATACGAGCCGCCCATGATGGCGACCTTGTCGGCCGTGGTCACGCCGCTCTTGACGGCCCATTGCACCGCGTCGAGCAAGTCGTCATGCATCTTGCGGCCCCATTGCAAATCGCCGGCCGAAATGAATTGCTTGCCGAAACCGGTCGAGCCGCGGTAGTTCACCGACAGCACGGCATAACCGCGGTTGGCCAGCCACTGGTGCGTGCTGTTGTAGCCATAGCCGTCACGCGCCCACGGTCCGCCATGCACCAGCAGCACCAGCGGCACCGGCTTGCTGGCGTGCCCGCTGGCGTCAGCCTGCGACGCTTGCGGCAGGGTCAGGTAGGACACCAGGGTCAGGCCATCGCGCGCCTTGATCTCTTGCGCATACATGGGCACCAGCGGCGCGCCTTCCAGCTCGGGCCGCGTCACATACAGCTGCGTCAGGTGTTTGCTCTTGCGCTCGTACAGCCAGGCCGATGGCGGCGCAGTCACGCTATCGACCGCCACCAGCCATTTGTCGTCGGCATCCGTGCGCGACACCACGCTGAACTGGCCCTTGGTATTCTTCTTGAGGAATTCCAGGTCGCCTTTGACGTCATTCGACAGCGGCACGTATTCCTGCTGCAGGTAATTGACGCTATACGCCTGCACGCGGCCGGTGCGCTGATCGTACAGTGCGTTGGCAATATCGGCGCGGGCATCCTCGGCCACCACGGTAGTCTTGCCGCTGGCCACGTCCTGCGCCAGCAGGGCCGAGGTATTGCGGCCGCGCGAATCGGTCCAGTACAGGGTTTTGCCATCGGTAGTAAATGTCAGCGGCGCCGTGGTCTGCGAGTCGTCCAGGCCGATGTCGGCCAGCGGCGTGCTCTCGACCTTGCCGCCTTTGACACGGAAATAGGTGGCGCCCCCATCGCTGCGCGGCTTGCTGGCCAAACGCAGGTTCAGCTGCTCATCAGCCACGTAGCCGCCATAACCGTCATTGTGCTGCACCAGGGTCAGCTTGCCGCTGGCCAGGTCCAGGCTGTACACGTCATGCCAGCGCGGATCGCGGTTATTGATACCGATCAAAATGCGGTCCTTGACCTTGCTGCTGATCTGCACGATCTGCACGCGGGTTTTCTCAAACGGCGTGTAATTGATCTGCTTGCCGCTGACCACATTCACGCCATACAGCAGGAAATTCTCATCGCCGCCCTTGTCCTGGATAAACAGCAAGGTCTTCGAATCAGGCGACCAGAAGCTGCCCCGTATCGGCCGCACCTTTTCATCCGTCAGGGGACGCGCTTTCGACAGATCGCTGGCCGGCGCCACCCACACATTGAGCACCCCATCGCGCGGCGCGATCCAGGACAGCCACTTGCCATCCGGGCTGATCCTGCCACCGGACTTGCTGGGATTGCCAAAAATCTTCGCCCGCTCGATCAGCGGAACATCGTTGGCAGGAGATTGAGCGTAGGCCGGCAGGACGCTGGCGAACAAGAGTGCAGGCAGGGCATAACGTAGCATGGACACCTCATGGTAAGTGAATGAAGGAAAACATGGCAATCTTGCATTGCCAGACCATGATAGACGAAAAAACAATGGCTACGCCATTTACAGTGACAGGTCGCAGGAAGCGGGGAGCGAATGGCGGAATAAGCGGAATGAAATGCCGGGTGCGCCCCTGTCTTCCCTACCGCCCGCCGCCCTGACGCTCGAAACGCAACTGGCGCGATGTATCCGACTGGTCCGTGGCCAGGAATCCATCGGCCTGCGGTTCGATGCGAAAGCGCGAGCTGCCAATGAACATGGCGTTATCCTGCAAGCTACCCGATTGCACCTCACCACGGCTATAGGTCGATAACCGGCCATCTGCCTGCACCGTGAGTTTCACCATCGCCTTTTGACGGCTATCGAAGGCAGAAAACTCGCCCGCATTCCATCGCTGCACTTCGCGCGGCGGTGATGACTGATTCTCTTGCTGCGCCTTGTTATTGGCATTCGCGGCCATCGCCGCGATCACCGCCAGGCCGACCACGCCCACCGCGATCGCGGCTTTCTTGTCGCTGTCCTTGTCGCGCCCCACCCGGAATTCGGCCGCGCATCCCCGGTCGACCCACACGCCCCGGTTTTCATATCCCCAGGTCCGTCCTTCCCGGCATTGATTGTTGGAAAACTCGCGGATCAGCTTCACTTTCCCATCCGTATCAGCGCGGCAAAAATTGTAGCGCCCGCGCTCACTCTCGCAATTGATCTTATCCGACGCCATCGCAGGAAACGGAGCCCATGCCATGGCAGCGATCAGCACACTGCTGACCGAACGACGCAATACAGTATTCATAAAAATCCAGGTGATTGAGGCCGGAACTCGGCTTGTGCCCGGAGAATACCATAACGGTTTTATTTCTACCACTATGGTATATTTAAATTCTTGGTGGTCATATTGATACATCAACATGGATAACCTGGGCTGGGGATTCGTTCGAACAGCGATGTTGCGCCAGCCCGCCTTGAACCCGCCAGCCATCGCGTTAAAATGAACTGCGTACATACATTGGAACAAGCCCGGAAAGTGAGCCCCCCCCATGTTCTATGCGCTTTACGTATGGAAAGACGCCAACAGCGCCTATGGCGCTGCGTTTCCAGATCTGCCTGGGGTCAACACTGCCGCCGACGATCTGCATGATCTCAGCAAAGCCGCGCAGGAAGCCGTTGAAACGATGTATGAAGGAGAAGCAAATATCCCTGCCCCATCCGACATTGGAAAATGGATGAGCGATCCTGATTACGCCGATGGCTTCTGGATGCTGGTGGATATCGACCTGTCGAAAGTCAACACCAAACCGGTGCGTCTGAATATCTCCTTGCCGGAAAGCCTGCTGCGCGATATCGACCGATACGCCAAATCCCGCCACCTCACACGCTCGGGGTTCCTGGCGGAGGCGGCCATGAAGGCGATGGCGGAGTAGCGCGCTGACGGCAAGCGGGGAATTAAGGGAATGGAATGCTTGTCGCAAGCCTGGAAGGTTTGCACCTTGGTACTCAAGGGAGTGATATGAAATACCCCGCAATTTTCACACCCGATCCCGATGGCGGCTATGTCGTCACCTTCCGTGATATTCCTGAGGCGATTGCCCAGGGCGATGATGAAGCCGAGGCGCTGGCCGAGGCGCGTGATGGCCTGGTCAGTGCAATGGATTTTTATTTCGAGGACCGCCGGCTGGTGCCGCGCCCTTCCGTGGCCTTGCCCGGTGAGCGCCTGATCGGCCTGCCAGCCAGTATCAGCGCCAAGGTGTTGCTGCTCAATGAAGTGGTCGCGCAAGCGATCCGGCCTGCGGAACTGGCGCGCCGGATGGCGGTGACGCCGCAAGAAGTCACGCGACTGCTTGATTTAACGCATACCACCAAGATCGACGCCATCGAAGCGGCGCTGCGCGCGCTGGGCCGTGAGTTGCAGGTGGTGGCCGCATAAGATAAGCCCCATCAAAAAACAGCCGCAAAAAGAAAAAGGCCAATCCGAAGATTGGCCTAAGTCCTTGATTCTATTGGTCGGGGCGAGAAGATTCGAACTTCCGACCCCATGCACCCCATGCATGTACGCTACCAGGCTGCGCTACGCCCCGACGAGGTAGGAATTATAGCAGACGCTTTTGGGTTTTTGCCATGCTTTGCGCAGGATTCATTTCGATCTGCGCAAAGTTTGTTTCTGCTGCCAATCCCGTACCTTTATTCGCCCAGCAGCAAGGCGGCGGCGGCGATGCGGAAGCCGGCGACCATCGGGCCGGTGTTGACATCGGGATTGTGCAACACGCGCAGGGGCAAGCCCTGGTACATGGAGATCAGGGCGTTCAAGCGCCCTTCCAGCATTTCATCGCCGGCCGGCAAGCCGCGCTTGATGCGGGCGGCGCGCACGATGTCCAGGAACAACTGGCGCGAGCGGCGGTCGGCGCAGCGCAGCATGGTGGCGATGGCCGGGTTGCGCGATGCTTCGGAGAATATCTCCAGCGGCATCACCCAGGTTTTCGGGTCCATGCTTTCCAGCACGTGTTCGTATGCATTGTCGATCACGGCTTGCAGCGGGTCTTCCTGTTGCGCCAGGTCCTGCATCAGGTTCGAGACACGCTCCATATTCTGCATGACGAAGGCGGCGATGATCGCATCCTTGCTGTCGAAGTAGTTATAGATGTGGCCCGCGCTCATGCCGGCGGCCTTGGAGATTTCGGCCATGCTGGCGCCGTGGAAGCCGCGGCGGCTGAAGCAGCTTTCGGCTGCATCGAGCACTTGCTTGCGCCGCGTATTGGCGCGCTCTTGGTCCGGATGCTTCTTTTCAACTTGGTTCATGACTTTTCCAGTAGCGCGCCGGTCCTGCCCTGATCGGCAAGACCGGCGTCGGCGTCCTCCTTGATTATTGGACGCCGCCAGCCGCTGCCACGACTGTCTGCTCAGGCTGCCAACCGCCACCCAGCACCTGATACAAGGTCACCAGGTTGGTGGCCTTGGCCAGGCGCGCCGTGATCAGGCTTTGCTGCGCCGAGTACAGCGCGCGCTGGGCCACCAGGGCGTTCAGGTAGGTATCGGCGCCCTGCTTGTAGCGCGCGTCATAGATGCTGTAGCTCTTGCTGGACGCTTCGACCAGCGCTTGCTGCGATTGCAGGCGCTCATCGATGGTGCCACGTTGCGCCAAGGCATCGGAGACTTCACGGAAAGCCACCTGGATGGCTTTTTCGTATTGCGCCACGGAGATTTCACGCTGCACCTTGGCGATATCGAGGTTGGCGCGGTTGACGCCGCCATCGAAGATCGGCAAGTTGATCTGCGGAATGAAACTCCAGCTGCCGCTGCCGCCCTTGAACAGGCCAGACAAGTTGCTGCTGAGCGAACCAGCCGTCGCCGTCAAGGAAATGCGCGGGAAGAACGCTGCGCGCGCTGCGCCGATATTGGCGTTGGCGGCACGCAGGGTACGCTCAGCTTCGAGCACGTCGGGACGGCGCTGCAGCACATCGGACGGCACGCCCGATGGAATGTCCGTCAAGGTCGCTACCGGGCCAAACTCGCCTTGCGGCAACAATTCGGCGGGTACGGTGCTGCCGACCAGCAGGGTCAGCGCATTTTGATCCAGCGCCACCTGGCTGGTGTAGACCGCCACGTCGGAACGGGCCGATTCCACGCTGGTCTGGGCATTGTACTTGTCCAGGCCAGACGCGGCGCCCGTGTCGAAGCGGTGCACGGCCAGGTCATACGAGGCTTGCTGGCTCTTCAGGGTGTCTTGCGCCACCAGCAAACGCTGCTGGTCGGCCACCAGGTTCAGATAGGCGCTGGCCACGCTCGATACCAGGCTGATCTGCTGTGCGCGGCGTGCTTCTTCCGTGCCCAGATATTGCTCCAGCGCACTGTCAGACAGGCTGCGCACGCGGCCGAACAAGTCCAGCTCGTAAGACGACACGCCCAGGTTGGCCGTGTACTGGCGCGTGATCGACGCTTCGTCGTTCGGGCTGGCGTTGCGCGGAATGCGGGTCGCCGTCTGGCCGCCCGAAGCCGACAGGGTCGGGATCAGCGCGGCGCGCTCGATGCCGTAGGTGGCGCGCGCCTTCTCGATATTCAAAATCGAGACGCGCAGGTCGCGGTTGTTCGCCAGCGCCAGTTCCAGTACCTGGCGCAAGCGCGCGTCGGCAAAGAAATCGCGCCAGGCGATGTCGGCCACCGGCTTGGCGTCAGCCGCCGCCGTGTCGGCCTTGTAAGACGGGCCGGTCGGCCAGCCTGCGGGCGCCGGTGCTGCCGGGCGCTCGTAGGTGGGGGCCAGGCTGCAGCCAGCCAAAAAGGCCAGCGCCGCCATGGAGAGTAGCGTTTTTTTCATATTAATGCGCATCCTTAGAAAGCGTGACGGCAGGCGAAGCAGGCGCAGCCGGCTTCTCGTTTTTCGAGAAGAAACCGCGCACCAGCACGAAGAACACCGGCACGAAGAAGATACCGAGGAAGGTTGCCGTCAGCATCCCGCCCAGCACGCCGATACCGATGGCGTTCTGGCTACCCGAACCGGCGCCGCTGGAAATTGCCAGTGGCAACACACCGAGACCGAAAGCAATCGAGGTCATCAGAATCGGACGCAGACGCAGGCGTACCGCATGCAAGGTGGCGTCCAGCAGGGACATCCCCGATTCCTGCATTTCCTTGGCAAATTCAACGATCAGAATCGCGTTCTTCGCCGACAGGCCCACCACGGTCAGCAAGCCGACCTGGAAGTAGACGTCGTTCGACAAGCCGAACAGCGAGGTACCGACCACCGCACCGATCACGCCCAGCGGCACGACCAGCAGTACCGAGAATGGAATCGACCAGCTTTCATACAGTGCAGCCAGGCACAGGAACACGATCAGCAGCGACAGCGCATACAGTTGCGGCGTTTGCGAACCGGATTCGCGCTCTTCCAGCGACACGCCGGTCCAGCTGAAGCCTATGCCAGGCGGCAATTGGGCGACCATTTTTTCCATCGCATCCATCGCGGCGCCCGTACTTTGGCCCGGCGCCGGCGTACCCAGGATTTCCACCGAGGACAAGCCGTTATAGCGTTCCAGGCGTGGCGAAGCGTAGATCCACTTGCCGGTGGCAAAGGCCGAGAATGGCACCATGTCGCCGGTAGCATTGCGCACGAACCACTTGTTCAGGTCTTCCGGCTGCATGCGCGAATTCGGCTCGCCCTGCATGTAGACCTTCTTCACGCGGCCACGGTCAAGGAAGTCGTTCACGTAAGCACTACCCCAGCCGACGCTGAGCACGCGGTTGATATCGGCAATCTGCAGGCCCAAGGCGGTGGCTTTTTGCTGGTCGATGTCGATCTTGTACTGCGGCGTATCTTCCTGGCCGTTCGGACGCACGCCCACCATCACCGGGTTTTGTGCAGCCATGCCCAGCAACTGGTTACGCGCAGCGATCAGCGCATCGTGGCCGACGCCGCCTTCATCTTGCAGCTGCAAGTCGAAACCGGTGGCGTTACCCAGTTCCAGCACGGCTGGCGGCGCAAACGTAAACACCAGTGCATCTTTGATCTGCAGCAACTTGCCCATGGCGCGACCGGCCACGGCAGGCGACTTCAGGTTCTTGTCGGTACGCAGTTTCCAGTCTTTCAGGCGCACGAAGGCGATACCCGTATTCTGGCCATTGCCGCCAAAGCTGAAGCCGGCCACGGAGAAGACCGAAGCGACCGCATCTTTTTCATCGTTCAGGAAGTGGTTTTCCACCTGTTTGATCACACCCAGAGTGCGCTCTTGGGTGGCGCCGGTCGGCAATTGAATCTGCGTAAACAGGATGCCCTGGTCTTCTTCCGGCAGGAAGGAGGTCGGCAAGCGCAGGAACACGAATACCAGGCCAGCGAGCAACAGCACATACAGCAGCATCGAACGGGCGCGGTGGGTGATCATGCTGGCCACCATGCCCTGGTACTTGTTGCTGCTGCTGTCGAAACTGCGGTTGAACCAGCCGAAGAAACCCTTGTTCGAGGCGTGATGGCCTTTTTCTACCGGTTTCAGCAAGGTGGCGCACAGGGCTGGGGTAAACACCAGCGCAACGACCACCGACAAGACCATCGAGGACACGATGGTGATCGAGAACTGGCGGTAAATCACGCCGGTCGAGCCACTGAAGAAAGCCATCGGCACGAACACGGCCGACAGCACCATGGCGATACCGACCAGCGCGCCGGTGATCTGCGTCATCGACTTGCGCGTCGCTTCCAGCGGCGACAAGCCCTCTTCGCTCATCACCCGCTCGACGTTTTCCACCACCACGATCGCATCATCGACCAGCAAGCCGATCGCCAGCACCATGGCGAACATGGTCAGGGTGTTGATCGAGTAACCGAAAGCGTTCAGGATACCGAAGGTACCCAGCAGCACCACTGGCACGGCCAGGGTCGGGATCAGGGTGGCGCGGAAGTTCTGCAGGAACAGATACATCACCAGGAACACCAGCACGATCGCTTCGACCAGGGTTTTCACCACTTCTTCGATCGACAGCTTGACGAACGGCGTGGTGTCGAACGCGACCTGATAGCTCATGCCTTCAGGGAATTGCTTGCTCAGCTCGCCCAGCATGGCCTTGGCGGCGTTACCCGTGTCGAGTGCATTGGCGCCGGTGGCCAGCTTGATCGCCACGCCGGTGGCCGCATGGCCGTTGTAACGGGCCACGGTGTTGTAGTTCTCGCGGCCCAGCTCCATGCGCGCCACGTCCTTCAGGTACACCATGGCGCCATCGGTGGTGGTTTTCAGCAAGATCGCGCCGAATTGTTCCACCGTTTGCAAACGGCTTTGCGCCGTGACGGTCGCGTTCAGCTGCTGGCCCTTGACCGATGGCGTGCCACCGAGTTCACCGGCCGACACTTCCGTATTTTGCGCCTGCACCGCCGTGATGATATCGGCCGGGGTCAGGTTGAAGCTTTGCAGCTTGGACGGATCGAGCCAGATGCGCATGGCGTACTGCGAACCGAACAGGGTCACGTCGCCCACGCCAGGCACGCGGCTCAGCGGATCGACCACGTTGGCGGCCACATAGTCGCTCAAGTCGGTCTGGTCCATCTTGCCGTTTTCGGAAATGAAACCGAACACCATCAAGAAGTTCTTGGTGGCTTTCGACACCACCAGACCCTGTTGCGTGACAGCGGCAGGCAGCAGTGGCGTGGCCAGCTGCAGCTTGTTCTGTACTTGCACCTGAGCAATGTCAGGATTGGTGCTGTTGGTAAATGTCAGGGTGATGGTGATGCCACCGGTCGAATCGCTGGACGACGCCATATAGCGCAAGCCATCGATACCCTTCATCTTTTGTTCGATGACCTGGGTGACGGCATCTTCCACGGTCTTGGCAGAGGCGCCAGGATAGGAACCAGCGATCGAAATCGATGGCGGCGCGATACTAGGGTATTGCGAAATCGGCAAGCCGAGGATCGACAGCACGCCGCCAAGCATGATGACGATCGCGACCACCCAGGCGAAAATCGGGCGGTCAATGAAAAAACGGGCCATTAATATTCTCCTGAATTAGTGGGCGCTGGCGGCCGAGGCGGCTGCCGAGGCCGAAGCGGCTGCGCCAGGCGCAGCGGCGCCCGACGCGGCGGGAGCCTTGGCCGGCACGGCAACGGCAGGTGCGCCTGGCTTGATTTTTTGCAAGCCTTCCACGATCACGCGGTCACCAGCAGCCAGGCCCGAGGTCACCAGCCAGTTGTCGCCGACGGTGCCGCCGGTGGTCAGCACGCGCTGCTCGACTTTGCCTTCCTTGTTCAGGAGCATGGCGGTCGCCTGGCCCTGCTGATTGCGCGTCACGCCCACTTGCGGCACGGTGATGGCATTGTCGTTGACGCCAGTTTCCAGCTGCGCACGCACATACATGCCTGGCAGCAAATCGCCTTTCGGGTTCGGGAACAGCGCGCGCAGCACCACGTTGCCGGTGGTCGGATCGACCGTCACGCCGGAAAACTGCAGCTTGCCCGGTTCGCTGTACTTGGTGCCGTCCGGCAGCAGCAGGCTGACCTTGGCCTGGCCATCGCCAGCTTTCTTCAGGCTGCCGTCAGCCAGCTGACGCTTCAGGCGCAGCAGGTCGGTGCTCGACTGCGTCACGTCCACATAGATCGGGTCCAGTTGCTGCACGGTGGTCAGGGCGTTGGTCTGGCCAGCCGTGACCAGCGCACCGGCCGTCACGGTCGAAGTGCTGGTGCGGCCGCTGATCGGCGCCGTCACGGTGCTGTATTTCAGGTTGATATTCGCCGTTTCCAGCGCCGCCGTGGCCGACTCGACGTCTGCCTTGGCTTGCTCGAAAGCAGCGACTGCATCATCGTAATCCTGGCGGCTGACGCCTTCGATGGCCACCAGCTCCTTGTAGCGGGCCGCTTTCGGGCCAGCCGTCAGCAGATTGGCCTTGGCCTTGGCCAGGGCTGCCTTGGCCGAATTGTAGGCCGCCTGGTAAGTGGCAGGATCGATCTGGTACAGGGCTGCGCCTGCCTTGACATCGCTACCTTCGACAAACAAACGTTTTTGAATCAAACCGCCCACTTGCGGACGCACATCGGCGACCTGGTAGGCATTGGTACGACCGGGCAAATCGACCGTCATCGGCAACGCGGCCGGATTAACAGTAAACACGACCACCTGCGGCGCTTGTTGCGCGTGCGGTGCTTCCTGTTTTTTACTGCAGCCGGCCATGATTACAGTGGCACACAGAACGGCAATAGCGCCGCTCGTACGCGGCGACGTCAAGGAAAAGGTTGGTTGCATCATGGACTTTCTGAAAGAGAAGCAGGCTAGTGTCGTTAGAAATGGATAAATTTATTAACGCAGATCAAAGAATGAACGATCATTCTAAAATCGTCAAGGGTCGTTACAATTGATACATAGTAACTTTTGATGCGATTAAATTGTCAATGAGGCAATATAAAGAGCAGAAAAACAGCGTGCGCGTGCTGGCAGGTTCAGACAAAAACCTGGCGGGCGATGGTCAAAATAGCAATGCGGGATAGTGGTTTGAGTGAACACTGTAGCAGGGTAATAATTTCTTTGCAGAACGTGGTGACATGTGTGCAACACTGCCCCGCGCCAGCCCCTTGTTCACCATGATTATTTACCAATGGTATCGAAAAGACATGGTCAGACAGGTGCGCTAAGATGGTGGTCCGACGCGAGACAGCCAGGGGCACCATGATGACCGCAACAGCGCAGGACAGCACGCCACCGCAGGGCCAGGCAACGCCAGCCTTGCCAACGCTACACTTGTCGCCCTTGCTATCGACCGGCGTACGCGGCCTCGATACCGTACTCAGCGGAGGCCTGCTGGCCGAGCGCCTGTATCTGGTCGAAGGCATTCCCGGCACAGGCAAGACCACCTTGGGCCTGCAATTCCTGACCGAAGGCGTGCGCCTGGGCGAAGCCGTGCTGTATATCGCCCTGGCAGAATCGGAACTGGAGCTGCGCGCCGCCGCCCTCTCGCATGGCTGGGACCTGGCCGGCATCGCCATCGAGGAAGTCTCGCCCAATGACAATATCCTCGACCCGGAGCGCCAGTACACGATTTTTCATCCATCCGAGATCGAACTGGCGTCCACCAACCAGCGCATCGTGGCCGCCATTGAAAAACACCAGCCCACGCGGCTGGTACTGGATTCACTATCTGAATTGCAATTATTATCGGAAAGCCCGCTGCGTTACCGGCGCCAGGTAGTGGCATTGAAGCAATATCTGGCAAGCAAGCACTGCACCACCCTGCTGATCGATGACCGCTCTGCCATTGACGACGGCTTGCAAGTGCGCAGCGTAGCCCATGGCGTGCTCTCGCTGGAATTGCAAAACCAGGATTATGGCAATGACCGGCGCCGCGTGCGCGTAGTGAAATACCGCGGCGTATCGTTTCGCGGCGGTGCGCACGACTACAAGATCGGCTATGGCGGCCTGGTGGTCTATCCACGCCTGGTGGCAGCCGATACCCGGCGTGACAGCGGCCACCGCCACCTGTCCAGCGGCCTGCCCGAACTCGACGCCATGACGGGCGGCGGCCTGGAAGAAGGCATGAGCACGCTCATTTCCGGCCCCGCCGGGAGCGGCAAGTCCACCCTGGCGGCGCAATTCGTGCATGCGGCCACCGCGCGCGGTGAAGCCTGCGCCATGTTCCTGTTCGAAGAAGCGCGCAACAAGCTGCTGAACCGGGCCGACAGCGTGGGCATGCGCCTGACTGCCGCCCTGTCCACTGGCTTGCTGAGCGTACAACAAATCGATCCGGCCGAGCTGACACCCGGAGAATTTGCCCATGCCGTGGTCGATGCCGCCGAACGGGGCGCCATGGTCATCGTCATCGACAGCCTGAATGGCTATATGCATGCAGTACCCGACGAACGTTTCCAGACCACCTATCTGCATGAACTGCTCAGCTATCTGAGCCAACGGGGCGTAGCCACCCTGCTGGTTGGCGTGCAGCCGAATGTGCTGGGCCCGGCCCTGACTACCGCGTCCGACGCCAGCTACCTGGCCGACAGCGTCATCATGCTGCGCTACTACGAAACGGAGGGGGAGGTGCGGCAAGCCATTTCCGTGTTCAAGAAACGCGCCAGCGCACATGAACGCAACATACGCCGCTTCGAAATCGATGCACGGGGGCTACGCATCGGCCCGGTACTGACAGGCTTTCACGGCGTCCTGTCGGGCCTGCCCACGGTCGACGGCATGCCATCACCCCAGGGTACGCCATGGAAGAACGCATCCTGATCTACGCACCGGCAGGCCAGGACGCCATGCTGGCCTGCCAGGTATTGGCCAGCGGCGCCATGCACAGCCACGCCTGTCATTCCGCTGGCGAGCTGGCAGATCAACTGGCGCTGGGCGCGGGCGGCGTGCTGACGGTCGATGAAGCGCTGAATCGGGGCGCGTACCAGGTGCTCGACGACTACGCACGCCAGCAGCCGGACTGGTCCGACCTGCCCATCATCCTGCTGACGCACTCAGGGCGGGACACCCTGCCGCTACGCCAGGCCATTTCCACCCTGGGCAACCTGACCCTGCTGGAGCGGCCGGTGCACGTGCTGACCCTGATCACCTCGGCGCACGCCATGCTGCGCGCGCGCCAGCGCCAGTACCAGATGCGCGAGACGCAGCAGCGCAAGGATCAGTTTCTCGCCAGCCTGGGCCATGAGTTACGCAATCCACTGGCGCCCATCAAGACCTCGGCGGCCCTGCTCGGCCACCTGTATCCGGACTCGCAGCAACTGGCCCGCGTGCAAGCCGTGATCGAGCGCCAGGTAACGCATCTGACGCGGCTGGTGGATGATCTGCTCGACGTGGCGCGCATCAATACGGGCAAGATCGCACTGCAATACCAGGATTTCACGCTGGAGCAACTGCTCGGCCATGTGCTGGAATTGTGCCAGCCGGACGCCAGCGAGCAGCACATCGGCATCAGCCAGGACTTGCCGTCCTATCGCGTGATGCTGCACGCCGACTACGCGCGCGTGGTGCAGATCTTTGCCAACATCGTGTCGAACGCGGTGAAATTCACGCCGCCAGGCGGGCATATCCACCTCGCTGCGCATATGGAGGGCAAGCAATTGATCGTCAGCATAGAAGACAACGGCATCGGCCTGGAGCTGGAGGCGATTCCCCGCATCTTCTGCATGTTCGAGCAGAGCCGCACCATGGAAGGCAAGATGACAAGCGGCCTGGGCATTGGGCTCAGCCTGTCGCGCCAGTTTGCCGAAATGCATGGCGGCACCGTCGAAGCCTATAGCGACGGCCCCGGCCATGGCAGCCGCTTCCTGGTCACCCTGCCAGCCAGCAAAACGGAAGCACTGGACAGCACCGCCCCGCCCCTCCCGGCAGCAGCGCCAGGCGCGCCAGCCATACACGTGCTGGTGGTGGACGACAACCACGATGCAGCCGATTCACTGCTGGCGCTGTTCCAGCTGGAAGGCTACGCCGCCAGCGCTGCCTACGATGGCGAACAGGCGCTGGCAGCCGTCGAGCAAGCCTGGCCGCAGCTGATCCTGATGGACCTGGGCATGCCGGGCATGGATGGGTATGCAGCAGCGCAGCGCATACGCCAGCAGGCGCGCGGGCGCGACGTGCTGATGATCGCGCTCACTGGCTGGGGCCAGGACGACGCCCGCCACCGCACGGCGCAAGCGGGATTCGATCATCATGTGACCAAGCCGGTCGACTTCGACGCCATCGCCGCCCTGTTCCGCCAGCATCTGGCAAAGACAGGACTATAAAGTTATTTCCACTTGCCCCGTAGTTCCTGCACGCGCTGCTGCAGCAATTCCGGCGTCGCCTCTTCCGGCGGCACGGGCACCCCCACCGCCAGCGACAAGCGTGAGCGCAAGCCGGCCTTGAAAGCCCGCTCGAACAGGTGGCCGTTGCGGTGACTCAATAAATGTCCCCACAAGCCGCGCAGCGCCAGCGGAATCACGGGCACTTTCGTGCGCGCCAGGATCTTGGCAATGCCGCCCTTGAATTCGCTGATCTGGCCCGTGCGCGTCAGCTTGCCTTCCGGGAAGATGCACACCAGCTCGCCCTCATGCAGCGCCTGCGCAATATCGATGAACGCTTTTTCCATCAGGAAAGGATCTTCCTTGGCCGGCGCAATCGGTATCGCCTTGGCCGTGCGGAAGATCCAGCCCAGGAACGGCGTCTTGAAGATACGGTGATCCATCACGAAGCGGATCGGACGCGGACTGGCCGCCATGATGACGATGGCGTCCACATAACTGACGTGGTTACACACCAGCACGGCCGCACCCTCCGCAGGAATGCGTTCGCCATCGACCACTTTGACCCGGTGCACGGTCTGTATCAAGATCCACGACAGGAAACGCATCAGGAATTCCGGCACCAGCGAGAAGATGTAGGCAGCCACCAGCGCATTCAGGATGGCGGTGATCAGGAACAACTGCGGTATCGTGAAACCCTGGCCCAGCAGCACGATAGCCACGCCGGCCGCCGCCACCATGAACAGCGCGTTCAAGATATTCATGCCCGCGATCGTGCGGGAAATATGTTTCGGATCGCAACGGGTCTGTATCAGCGCAAACAAGGGCACGATGAAAAAGCCGCCGAACACGCCGATCATGACGATGTCGATCAGGATGCGCGGCACGCCGGCCTGCGCGATAAAGCCCAGCGCATCGACCACTTGCGTATTCGCATAGGCATTGCTGGCAAAAAACAAATCGATACCAAACAGCGACAGGCCGATGGAACCGAACGGCACCAGGCCGATCTCGATCTTGTGGCCCGACAAGCGCTCGCACAGCAGGGAACCGGCGCCGATGCCGATCGAAAATACGGTCAGCAGCAAGACGAATACGCTATGGTCGCCATGCAGGAAGTCTTTGGAATACACGGGGAACTGCGCCAGGATCAGGGCGCCGTAAAACCAGAACCAGGAATTGCCCAGCATGGCCAAGAAGACGGGACGGTTCTTGCGTGAAAAACTGAGGTTGCGGAACGATTCAGCCACAAAATTGACGCTGATCTTCAGTTCCGGCTCGGGCGCCGGCGTGCGCGGCACGCGGTAGCTGGCGATCAGGCCCAGCAGGGACACGAGTATGGTGGCGCCGGCCACCAGTTCCACGCCCAGCGGTTTGTGCACGATCAACACGGCGCCCAGTATCTCGCCCAGCAAGATGCCGACAAACGTCCCCATCTCGATCAGGCCATTGCCACCGACCAATTCCTCGGGTTTCAGCTGCTGCGGCAGGTACGCATATTTGACGGGACCGAACAGGGTCGAATGCACGCCCATGCCGACCACGGCCGCGACCAGCAGCCACAGGGTGTGCGTCATCCAACCGGCGGCAGCCACCGCCATGATGGCCAGTTCCATCCATTTCACGAAACGGGCCAGGCCCGCTTTTTCAAACTTGTCGGCCAGCTGGCCTGCGGTGGCCGAAAACACGACGTAGGGCAAGATGAACAGGCCCGGGATCAGGTTGGTGATGGTGGACGGGTCCAGTGTGGTCCAGCTCAGCGCATCGTAGGCCAGGATCACCATCAAGGCCGTCTTGAACAGATTGTCATTGAAGGCGCCAAAGAACTGGGTCCAGAAAAATGGCCCGAAACGGCGCTGCAACAATAAGGAGAACTGGCTTTTTTGACTCATGGTAGGCAATGGGCGATGAAGGAATGGCTAAAATACAGCACTATCTGGCGCACGACAATCT
The DNA here is from genome assembly GCF_049319705.1 of Janthinobacterium sp. Mn2066. NCBI lineage: Bacteria > Pseudomonadati > Pseudomonadota > Betaproteobacteria > Burkholderiales > Oxalobacteraceae > Janthinobacterium > Janthinobacterium sp. Mn2066. The sequence continues at coordinate 375,392 of NZ_JBMOUF010000004.1, forward strand.
GAATGTCACCGGGTTGCTTATCATCAATACACAATCCGGCGCGCCGCCCCATGCTGGCCACTACTCTGTCTGATGGTCATCGAGCGGCTTCGCCATTGATTCCCCCCCCATAGTACAGAGTGTCCCTACTTTCAGCGTGCCCTCCTGTCACGCCCGTACCGCGAGGAAATTCTATCCATGGCCAACCTCATCCTGATAGCTGCATTACTGGCGGGTGCGCTCAGCACTGCTTTTATCGTGTCCATACTGGCCTATATGAATACCAGCACGCTGGAAGAAGCCAACAGACAACTGCGCGAGGAAATCAAGAGCGTGCAGCAACGCTTGCAGGCGCTGGAACGCAGCCCTGCGACAACTGTTGAAGCTCCCGCCGTTGCACTTGCCAAAGCTGCGCCTACGGCAGCGCCCATCCAGCCAGCTGCCGTGGTCAAGGCCGAGACCGTCAAAGCAGTGCCTGCACCGCATGCGCCCAAGCCAGCCCCTGCCCTGCCCGATACACCGGCCTGTGTCGATCAAACGAATGCGCTGCTTGCCAACACCAAAACCTGGCTGCTGACGGGTAACCTGGTAGCCAAGCTGGGCTTGCTGATTCTGTTCCTGGGCGTCAGTTTCCTGCTCAAGTACGTATCGGCGCAAGTCACCTTGCCCATCGAATTGCGGCTGACTGGCATCGCGCTGGCCGACATCGCCCTGCTGGCCTGGGCCTGGCGTATCCGTGTCAGCCGTCCCGGCATCAGCCTGCCGCTGCAGGGCACCGCGCTGGCGATCCTGATGCTGGTGACGTTTGGCGCCTTCCGCCTGTACGGCCTGATGCCGGCCGGCCTGGCTTTTGCCCTGCTGTTCGTGCTGACAGTTTTTACCTGCCTGCTGGCCGTGCTGCAAAACGCTGTCTGGCTGGCCGTGTTCAGCATCGTCGGCGGTTTCGCCGTGCCGCTGCTGGTGTCTACCGGCAACGGCAACCATATCGGCCTGTTCAGCTACTACGCGCTGCTCAATGCGGGCGTATTCGCCATCGCCCTGCAACGGGCCTGGCGCATCTTGAATGTGCTGAGCTTTGGCTTTACCTTTGCCGTCGCCACCAGTTGGGGCTTGCTGCGCTACACGCCAGACAATTATCTGTCGGCGCAGCTGTTCCTGATCCTGTATGTGCTGTTCTATGTCGGCATCGCGATCGCCTACTGCGCGCGCCAGGCGCCGCGCCTGAAACATTACGTGGATGGCACGCTGGTGCTCGGCACGCCGCTGGCCGCGATGGGCTTGCAATACGGCCTGGTACAGCAGTTTCCATTTAGCCTGGCGTTTTCCGCGCTGGTCGCCGGCCTGTTTTATACGGCGCTGGCGGTGACGCTCTGGCGCCGTGCAAATTTCAAACTGCTGGCCGAAGCATTCCTGGCCCTGGGCATCGTCTTCGGCACCCTGGCGATTCCGTTCGCGCTCGATGGCCGCTGGACTTCGGCCGCCTGGGCGCTGGAAGGTGCTGGCATCGTCTGGGTGGGCTTGCGCCAACGCCAGACGCTGGCCTGGGCTTTTGGTTTGTTGGTGCAACTTGCTGCCTGGATTTCTTTCCTAGTCGCCATGATGGCACTCGATACAGCCTTGCTGCTGCACGCCAACCTGTGGCTGGGCTGCCTGTTGCTGGCTGGCGCCGCGCTGGTGATGGCGCTCAGTTTCCGCTTCCACGGCAGCCCCCTGTATTCCGACCTGATGCCCAACCTGGCCGTCATGTTCCTGATCGCCGCCACGGCCTGGCTGCTGGGTGGCGTCTGGCATGAAATCCTGCTGCACACTGACGCTGCAACACAATTGAATCTGCTGACCATCAGCGCCCTGGGCGTGGCCGCCTTGCTGGCCTGGCTGGCCCGCCGCCTGCAATGGCAAGCCGCCCGTGCCCTGCTGCTGGCGGTACAACTGCTGGCCGGCCTGATGTTGCTTAGCCGTGCCAGCTGGGCCTGGGACCAGCACCCGGCCAATCTGTTCGACGGTTCCTTCCTCAGCGCCCTGCTGCTGGGCGCCGCCGCCTTTGCCAGCGCCTGGTTCGCCCAGCGCCAGGCCGGCTACGGCGATGACGTGGCGGCGCTGGCGACGCGGCCGCTGCTGCAATGGAGCGCCATCTTATGGTTTGCCGCCATCCTGGTGCCGTTCAGCAGCTGGCTGCTGCAGGCTATCGATAGTAATTTGATATTCCAGGCGCAGGCGGGCGAACACTGGCTGGCCCTGTACGTCATTGCCGTGGCCGTCACCACGCCCGTCTTTGCGGTACTGGCACAACGCCTGGCCTGGCCGCTGCTGCGCTGGTTCGGTGTGGCTGCCTGGCTGGCACTGGCTGTGTGGAGCATCAACTTGCTGCTGGAACTGTTTATGCGCAGCTATCTGCCCAGCGGCCTGTCGTGGCTGGCGCTGGCCTGCGCCCTGGCGGCGAGCGAATATCTGCTGCTGACCTGGCTGCGGGCCGGATGGCATCTCAACCCACGCACGCTGCGCCTGCTGCATACGCTCAGGACGGCCGCGCCCTGGCTGATGCTGTGGCCCGTGGGCTACCTGCAGGTCAACGCCTGGCTGGCGCCGCATGAAGCCAGCGTCAGCCCCGCCTGGGCCCGCTACTTGCCTGCCTGGGCCATGATGCTGGCGCTGGCCTGGCTGATACGCCGCACCCGCCAGGGCGGCTGGCCGGTGGCGCCCATCGCTGGCTGGTACCAGCGCTATCTGATTCCGCTGGCAGCCATCTGGTCGCTGCTGCTCATTGGTGTATGGAATATTCTCGACGATGGCGGCATGGCGCCCCTGCCCTATCTGCCGCTGCTCAATCCGCTGGACCTGAGCAGCGGCTTCGCCATGCTGCTGGCGATCGCCTCTTACCGCTTGCTGCCGGCCGCTGGCTGGCCACTGCCAGTCCGGTGGCAGCCACACCTGCCCCTGCTTGCCGCCGGCTTCGTGTATGGCTGGTTCAACCTGATGCTGCTGCGCACGGTGTCGCACTCCCTGGACGTGCCGTACACGTTGGAGGCCATGCTGGGCTCGCAATTCGTGCAAGCCATGCTGTCGCTGGTCTGGAGCATCACGGCGCTGGTGCTGATGCGCCACGCGACGCGCCGGCAGCGTCGCCAGCAATGGCGCCTGGGTGCCCTACTGCTGGGGATGGTCGTACTCAAACTGTTCGCCATCGATCTGTCGAACGCGGGTGGCATCGAACGCATCGTTTCGTTTGTCGGCGTGGGCTTGCTGATGTTGCTGATCGGCTACCTGGCGCCTTTCCCCAAAGCCGGCGTGTCGATGCCTGCAAAACTGAAGCCAGGAGCCGCATGAAAACCATACTCTTCTTCAGCACCCTGCTGATGGCGGGCACAGCGTTCGCCACATCCGGGGACAAGCCGCAAGACTACGCATGGCGCATCGCGCTGACACCGCAATCTGGCGCCGGCCTGAGCCGCATGAGCTTGCCCAACGAAGTCTACCTGCATGCGCGTTCAGGCAGCCTGGACGACGTACGCCTGTTCGATAGCAGCGGCCAGCCCCTGGCTTTTGCCATTACCGCGCCGCCAGTGCAATCGCGCACGCAACGCGACAATGTCCCGCTCAAGATCTTCCCAGTCCTCAGTACGCAAGTGTCTGACAGTAGTCTCGATGGCTTCGATATCCGTACCGGTAATGATGGCCGATTGCTATCGCTCAGTTCGCGCAACAGCACCCCACCCGACATGGTGCAAAGCTTGCAGGCACTGGTACTCGATGCAGGCCAGCAAGACCAGCATAGCCGCATCAACGCCCTGCACTTTACCTTGCCGCTTGACACCGATAACTACAACGCACAAGTGCTGCTGGAAGTGAGCGACGATTTAAAACAGTGGGACGCCATCGCCACCACCACCCTGAACTGGCTGCACAACAATCAGGCGCAGACGCTGGCCAATGACCGTATTGAGTTTGCGCCACGCAACTTTCGTTATGCCCGCCTGAGCTGGCAGTATGGCGAACCGATCACCTTCGCCGCCATCGAAGCGGAGCAGGTCAGCCAGGCAGCGATTGCCGCGCCGCGCGCTTCGATAGCGCTGAAGGGCACGGCTGGCAAGAGCGGCGGCGAGCGCCTGTATGCCACACCGATTGCCATACCGGCCGACAGCATAGGCTTGCAGCTAGACGACAGCAACACCGTGATGCCCGTGACCCTGGGCGTATATCACCAGGCAAATACAGCGCCGCAACACAGGCTGCGCTTAAGACCTCGGACGACAACCGGCGGCTACTTCGAAGCGCTGCTGAACACCACCTTTTATCGCATCAATGTCGATGGCAAGGAAAAAATCTCGGGTGAACTATCGATGCCGGCGGTACAGACGACGCAATGGGTATTGCGTCCGCAGATAGAGAGCGCCACTGTCATGAACAGCCAATCGATTTTGCACCTGGGCTGGATGCCCGCCCATCTGGTCTTCCTGGGCAACGGCAAGCCGCCGTATCAACTGGCATTCGGCAGGGATAATGCGATTGCGGCGGCGCTACCGTTGTCGCAGGTGGCGCCAGGCGTCAAGCCGGAAGAATTGCTGGCCTTGCCGACCGCCACGCGGGGCCAACTAGTGGCGCTCAACGGTGACGCACCCGTGCAAAAAACACCGGATGGCGCCGGCTTGCGCCTGGCCGCCCTGTGGGCTGCCTTGCTGCTGGGCGTGGCGGTACTGGGGTTGTTTGCCTGGCGTTTGCTGACACAAATCCGGCAAGCGCCCAAGGCTTAATACAGCATATTTAATACCGTCTATTTAATGCCGCAAATTTAATGTCGCAGCAGCGCCTTGAAGGTTTGCGGCATCCACGGCCGCGCCGCCAGCATGAAGCTGATGGCCAGCCGTTCGTTGCCCGGCAGGCGCGCATCTTCCTGGTGCTGCTGGGAAAACTCCACGGCCACCTGCTTGAGCCGCTCCAGCAGGGCCGCCGTGGATTTTCTCGACAGCATGACATTGACCAGGCGCAGCAATTCCGTCTCGCCATCGAATTGCGAATTCAGATAGTCGCCATACGCTTCCTGCTTGAAATACGTATGGATGGGGCCGTTAGGTATCCACGCAAACGTACGCGCCACCAGCAGTTTCACGCGGTTGTTCGGCAACAGTTCCAAAAAGCCGATCTTGTCCAGGCGCAGCAAATATTTAATCGCTTGCGCTTCGCTGATGTCGTAGATGGCGACGATCTGTTCCAGTGGCAGCAAGTTCAAGGCTGAAACAGCCACCACGAACAGGCGCGGATCATCGATGATTTCTTTCTCTTGATCATAAGTGAGCCCCGTGATCAGGGCCGGCACGGACTGCGCCGCCTGCATGGCGTGCGTCAGTTGCTGGAAGTCGCTGTCGATGGCCACCAGGATCTGCTCCAGGCGCTGCAAGGTGAATTGCTTGAGCGAAAACATGCGCTTGACGCTGGCTTCCGAGACATCGATGCGCCGCGCCAGTTCGGCATACGTCACGGAACGCGCTTTTAACAAACGCTTCAAGGCTTCGATCAACGCATGGGTTTGCTGCATCTCATTCTTTCCTAATCAACAAGCGAATATAGTATCAAAAAATAATACTACCAGTATGAACACGCACTACGAGTAGCGTTTCCATTGACCCGACACAGGCGCTGGCCAATCATGGCGCTGCCAATCAGGCACATATGAAGGAGACCACCATGAAACGCTTGCTGCCCCTCTGCTTATCTTTGTCCATCTTGCTCGCCATGTCCGGCACGGCCCATGCCGGCGTGTCCGAAAATCTGTCGAAGGGATCGCAAAATCTCAGCCAGGGCTCCGCCATCGTGGTGGCCGGCTCCATGTCGATGCTGGTGGCGTCCGGCCAGATCGTCGTCGCCAGCGTGCAAACCGTGGGCGAAGGCATCGTCATCGTCCTGAAAGGCGCATCCGAAGCGGGCGGCGCCTCCATCCAGCTGAGCGCCCAAGCGGCCAGGGGCTTGTCGCTGGCGGCCGGCACGGTGGTCAACGTGGTGGCCGTCTCCACCGGCCACGTGCTGGTCTTGTCCGGCAAGGCGATTGCCTTCATCCCGAACGAGCTGGGCCAGGCTTTGCTGCACCACTCCAGGGTTTAACCACGCCACGCATAACAAAGGACACTCCATGAAACGATACGCACTGTTGTTACTGTGCCTGGCCCTGGCCGGCGCCGCCCATGCGGGCCGCTCGTGCGAAGAAAAACCCAGCGATGCCGATACCGTGATCAAGTCGATGGACCTGGCCAATAAAACCTTGCAGGCGCTGGACGCCTCGGGGGCGCAAGTGGCGCTGCTGTCGCGCATAGGACAAGACTTGTCGAAATACAATCTGCGCTACTCGCACATGGCGCTGGCCTGGCGCGACCATCCCAAGGGGCGCTGGCTGGTGGTGCATGAACTCAATCAGTGCGGCACGGCAGAATCGTCCTTGTTCAATGAAGGTCTGGGCAACTTCTTCATGAGCGATGTCTTCATGTACGAAGCCCTGATCACCATACCGAACCAGGCAACGCAGCAGCAGCTGGCGCGCATCCTGGCGAGCAATACGCCCAAACGCCTGCACGAAGCGCACTACAATATGCTCGCTTATCCGTTCTCGACCAAATACCAGAATTCGAACCAGTGGATACTGGAAACCCTGGCTGCAGCCAGCAATGAACCGGGCAAAATCGAGACGCGGGCCGAAGCGCAAAGCTGGCTGCGTAGCGCCAACTACCTGCCGCAAACGCTGGACATACCGGCCACGACGCGCCTGGGCGGGCGCATGTTCCGCGCCAATATCGCCTTCGACGACCACCCGTTCGACCGCCGCATGGGAGGCAAGATCGATGTCGTCACCGTCGACTCCATCACCCGCTTCGTGCGCCAGCGCGAAGCGGATGTGCAGGAAATCGTGGTGCGCTGAATTTAAGGAAAATCGCCGGACGCCAGCGTGGTCGTCCTCAATATGGGGGGCTGGGCCAGCGGCGCGGCGCTGCACAGCACGATGGACAGCGCGGAATGGGCCAGCGTCACGGAACTGGCCGCATCCTGGCCCAGCTTGCAAGCGGCTTCGGACGCACTCCAGCGCTGATAAAACGCCGCCATGCGTGCAGGCAGCGGCATGGCCGCCAGCGCATCTGAAACAGCCGCGCCAAACGCCTGCCGCGCCAGCGCCAGCACATCACGGCGTGGATCGCACTGCTCGATATCGAGTCCCAGCGCCGTTGCGCTACTGACTGCGCAAGCGATCCAGGGACCGCTGTGTGAAATACTGAAATACGGACCGGCAGAGGCTGCCAGCAACAGTGGCGCCTGCCCTAGCCTCTCCTCCAGCGTAATGTCTGCCGCTGGCAAGCCCAGCAGTTGCCCCATGGCCAGGCGCAGCATGGCGCGCCCCAGCAGGAATTGGCGCTGGCGCAGCGGCCGTTTGAAGTCGGCATAACGCGCCGCCTCCGAGCCACTCAGCCAGGATGCAAACCGGGGGAACTGTGCCGCATCGACATTACGTGCATCGGCTAGCCAGATGGTAGCGTCGGCATGGGGCAAGACAGATAACATCGCAATCAGGGAATCGGGAAAAGCGCAGTCTGCCATGAATCTCTGCAGTTGACACGATAAAAAAAGGCAGCGGAGGTTTCCCTCGCTGCCTTTGAGCCATGTCAGGGTGCCCGGACTTTTAGGCCGGCATGCCTGGCATTAGTTCGTTGCGCCGATCGACTTGTCATCGGCGCCCGTTGGGCCACCTTCGGCGCGTACATAATTGGCCTTGATGTAAGAGCTGCTCAGATTGGCGACGCGCGTCAGCATCAAGTTATCGTGTACGCCAAACATGAAGCCGGCTGCCATGGCGCCAGCGCGCTGGAAGAACTCGGGGGTCGCTACCGTCACGCCCTTGTCATCATGGATCAATACGCGCATGCGGACACCGGAGCTGCCTGCCAATGGGCCCAGCAACACGCGCTTAGCGCCGGCGGTGAACTGAATTTCCTCGACGATCGGTTCGATGATCAGCACACGGCCATTTTCCGGACCTGCATTCCACTTCGTCAGTGATTCAGCCATATCCTTATGAATATTTTCCTCAATTTTTGCCAGGGCAGCCGGGTTGCCCTTATAGCCTTGAGCGAAGACCGTAGGCTTGACCTGAATCCGGCCATACGAGGAAAACGCCTCGCTTGGCGCCGGATTGCTGGTTGCCGATGCCTTGACGCGCGTGGCGCAACCTTGCAGCATGGCCATTGCCAGCACCGCGCCAGCAAAAACTACGGTGGTCGAAATTTTCTTCATGAACGCATTCTCTTTCTTATTTAATGGCGTTGTTATCACCATTCTTGTGATTAGCTGCAATCGCAGCCGCTTTGGACTTCTTTCAGGTTTCTACTTGCTGCCTTTTAACTTGACGAAATCCCCTTTCAGGGCAACGTCAGTCATGATGGCACCGTCATGACATTCGAATTGCGTGGCGCTGGAATGCGCCACGTTTTTGTAATTGCTGACAATATGGATGACCGCATCGGCACCCAGGGCCTGCGCACGCTTTTGTAGCGCCAGCATGTCCGACAGGAAAGTCAAATTGCACGACGTTTCCGCGGACTTACCCATGCTATTCATTTTCTCGCTGACATTACCGGTACCAAGGCGGCTGGCAACAGGCGGCGTGGGCTGGTCGCCAAAAAAGAACTGGACACCATCGCCAAGGCCCTGCTGGGCATGGTTGGCGGCCAAGGCACTGGCGATCGACCGCATGTTGACTGTGTCTGCTACCTGCGCAACCAGGACAGCGATCAGCGTCGCCATCACCGTTCCTGCCATTATTTGTTTCATTCCCGCTTACTCTTCAGTAAAAAATAATAAAAACAGGTCCGCCTTACGCACCATCAAGAGCAGCATCAGGCGCGATAGCGTTTGAAAATCAGCGACGTATTGATGCCGCCAAAGGCAAAGTTGTTCGACATCACATAGTCGCAATCGATGGCCCGCCCTTCGCCGGCGATGTAATCGAGCGGCGCGCATTGCGGATCGACCTGCTGCAGATTGATGGTGGGCGCAAACCAGCCTTCGCGCATCATCTCGATACTGATCCACGCTTCCAGCGCGCCACAGGCGCCCAGGGTGTGTCCCATATAGCTTTTCAGCGAACTGATCGGAGTCTGGCCGCCAAACACCTCGAAGGTGGCTTGCGATTCCGCGATATCGCCCTGCTGCGTGCCGGTGCCATGCGCATTGATGTAGCCGATATCGGCCGGCTGCAAGCCGGCGTCGGCCAGCGCCAGCAGCATCGCCTGGCGCATGGTGGCGGCGTTCGGCTGCGTCACATGGCAGCCATCGCTGTTGGTGCCGAAGCCGACCAATTCCGCATGGATGGTGGCGCCGCGCGCCTGCGCATGCTCCAGCGCTTCGAGGATCAGGCAACCGGCGCCTTCGCCGATGACCAGGCCATCGCGGCTGGCCTCGAACGGACGCGGCGTGGTCCGGGGCGCGTCATTGCGCGTGCTGGTGGCGAACAGCGTGTCGAACACGGCCGCCTCGGTGGCGCACAGTTCCTCGGCGCCGCCGGCAATCATCGCCAGCTGCTTGCCGCTGCTGATCGCCTCGTAGGCATAGCCGATGCCCTGGCTACCCGAGGTACAGGCGCTCGAAGTGGTGATCACCCGGCCCGTGACGCCAAAGAACACGCCGATATTGACGGGCGCCGTATGCGCCATCATCTTGATGTAGGTGGTGGCGTTGATGCCCTTGGTGGTGCGCTCTTCCATCATGCGGCCAAAGTCGCCGATGGCGCTGGGCGTGCCGGCCGACGAGCCGAAGGAAATCCCCATCTCGCCGCTCTTCACCACGGGGTGCTCCGCCAGCCCTGCGTCGATCAAAGCCAGTTCGCTGGCGCGCGTGGCCATCAGCGCGATGCGGCCCATGCTGCGCACCGCCTTGCGGTTGTAGCGCTCCGTCAGGTCGAACGGTGCAGCCGGCGCGCCCAGTTGCGTGTTCAAGCCTTCGTAGCCGGCCCAGTCCTCCATGCGCACGATGGCGTTGCGGTACTCGCCCAGGCGCTGGCGGATGGCCGGCCAGTCATTGCCTATCGGGCTGATGCCGGCCATGCCGGTCACTGCGACGCGGCGGCTCATGCCAAACCTCCATTGACGGAAATGACCTGGCGCGTGATGTAGCCCGCTTCCTCGCCGACCAGGAAACTGACGGCAGCGGCCACCTCTTCCGGCGTGCCGACGCGGCGCGCCGGGATCATCTTGAGCGCTTCGTCCAGCGGCACCTCGCTGATCATGTCGGTCTCGATCAGGCCAGGCGCCACGCAGTTGACCGTGATGGCGCGCTTGGCCAGCTCCAGCGCCAGCGCCTTGGTGGCGCCGATGATGCCGGCTTTGGCGGCGCTGTAATTGACCTGCCCCCGATTGCCGATCAGGCCAGATACCGAGGCCATGGTGACGATGCGGCCCGGCTTGCGGCGCTGGACCATCGGCATCACCAGCGGATTGAGCACATTGTAAAAACCGTCGAGATTCGTCTGCAGGACGATATCCCAGTCCTCGCCCGACATGGCCGGGAAGGCATTGTCGCGCGCCACGCCCGCGTTGCACACGACGCCGTAATAGCAGCCATGTTCGGCGATATCGGCTTCCAGCGCGGCAGCCGCCGCGGCACGGTCGCCGATATCGAACTGCAGCACGCGCGCCGCGCGCCCCAGCGCGGCGATTTGCTGCGCCACCGCTTCAGCTTCGCCACGGGCGCTACGGCAATGCAGCACCACGTCAAAGCCGTCGCGCGCCAGGCGCAAGGCGATCGCCTTGCCGATGCCGCGCGACGATCCCGTCACCAATACACTTTGATTACTCATACTGCGCTCCATTCATACTCTCCTGCAGAAATTGCTTTGCATCTTCGGGCTGAAATACCGTGATCGTCGATTGCGCCAGCACCTCGCCTGCCATCTCGATGCGGCACTCGAACGCGCCCAGTCCGTTCTCGCCTTGCAAAGCCTGGTGCACATGCACCTGCAAGACGCCATCGCAGGGAAATACGGGCACTTGCGCATCGTAGCGCCGCGCTCCCAGCAAAAAACCTATCTTCACGGGCGCGCCAACCAGGCGTGCCTGGTAACCCGCATACGCGGCAATCGCCTGCGCCATGTATTCGACGCCGACCCAGCTGCCGACACCCGCCGACGGTGCGTCGTAGAACACGCTGCCCGCATGGATGGTCACCTCGGCGCACAGATTTTCAGCATCGGCCGACAGCACCCGGTCAAGCAGCACCATGGTGCCGGAATGGGGCACCAGCTCGCGGATATCTGGAAAACTCATGCTCCCCTCCCGAATAACAAAACGGCATTCGAGCCGCCAAACGCAAACGAATTACTCAAGGCCCAGTCGAGCGGACGGCCCAGGCGCGCACCGGGCAAGGCCAGGCGCAGCGGCGGCAAACTTTCATCGGGCACGCCATCCCACAGATGCGGCGGCAGCATGCCCTCGGCGTTATCGTCCTGCATGGCCAGCCAGCACAGCGCCGCCTCGATGGCGGCCGCCGCGCCCAGCGCGTGGCCGGTCAGCGGCTTGGTGGAACTGGCCATGACCTGCTCGCCGAACAGATCGGCGATCACGCGCGCTTCCATCGCATCGTTCTGGCGCGTGGCAGTGCCGTGCAAATTCACGTAATCGACCTGCGATGCGCTGATGCCAGCGCGCGCCAATGCCTGCCTGATGGCGATACGCGCACCGCCCCCTGCGGGATCGGGCGCCGACATATGATGGCCGTCGGACGATTCGCCCCAGCCGCGCAGCGCCACGGCGGCCGGTTCCGCCGTCATCAGGAACAGCGCGGCGCCCTCGCCGATATTGATGCCATCGCGCCCCGCGCCCAGGGGATTGCAGCGCTGAGCGCTGACCGAGGCCAGCGCGGAAAAGCCTGCCACCGTAAAGCCGCACAAGGTATCGACGCCACCCGTCAGCACCGCATCGACCAGGCCCATGCGGATCAGGCGCGCGGCGCTGGCCATCGCCTTGGCGGCCGAGGAACAAGCCGTCGAGTGCCCCCAGGCCGGGCCATCGATGCCCAGCTCCCGGGCCAGCATCAGCGCCGGCGAGCCCATTTCCTGCTGCGCATAATGAAAGGCTTCGGGCAAGCCCTTGCCCGCCACATGCGCGCCAATCGCCGCTTCCGTTTCGGCGATGCCCGAGGTGCTGGTGCCGATCACCACGGCCACCCGGCCGGCGCCGTACTGCGCGATCGCCTGTGCCACTGCAGGGCGGATCTGCGCCAGCGCCGCCAGCGCCAGCTGGTTGTTGCGGCTGCGCGCGCCGATCGCGTGATGCGCCACTGGCGGCAGCGGCGTAGCGACAACGCCCAGCGGCAAGCTGCGCCCTGGCGTATAACTATCGACAGGCAGCACGCCGCTATCGGCGGCGAACAGGCGCGCGCCTACCTCTTCAATGCCGCTGCCCAGCGCACAGATGATGCCGCAGGCGTTCAGATACACAGTCAGTGCTGCCATATCAAGCTCCGTCCGGCGCATTCTGTATCGTCAAACGATAGTGGTAGCGCAGGTTATCGAGCACCACCGTGCCGCTCCAGCGGGGCATGCCGCTGTAGTCGATGACCGTCACCACTTCACCATTGAGCGACAGGGTACGGCGCAAGCCCTCATCCTCGATGCGCCAGCCAGCTGGCAGCGCCTGGGCGATGGCCTCGCGCGGCCACAGGGTCAGTTGCAAATCTTCCAGCACATCATCGGCACGCACCTGCGCCGGCAGCATCAGGTGGCGCCAGGACGTCATTTCCTTGCCGTCGTAATGCAGCGACAGCACGCGCTGGCCGAACGCCAGGCCCACCAGGTCGAGGTGCGACGGCTCCACTTCCAGCGCCGCGTCGAGTTCATCGATCCGTGTTCCCCGTTCGACGCGCAGATGTTGCTGCACGCTGACCGTAGCGCCCAGCGCGGACGGCGCCAGTTTCAGCCCCAGGCGCGCCGGCGTGGAAGGCGGTGCGCTGGCGCAGCCGGCCAGTAACAGCAATAGCAACAGCGCTGGCGCCCATCGTTGACAATGTAAAAACATCAGATTTCTCCTGCGGCATCGGCCGCACTACGGTTGTCGGCTCCGGCAAAGCATGGCGACAGCAGCCACACCAGGGTCGTCCCCATCAGCATGGTCAAGCCAAACGCCTGCAAGGCGGCCGTCTTGCTCAAGGCCAGCAGTCCAAAGGACAACAGGGTATTGGCCGCCGACAGGCCCACCGCCAGCCATGGCGTGTGATTGCGGCGATCCGGGTGCTCCTGCATGAAGATGCCGTAATCGACACCCACGCCCAACAGCAGCATCAGCGCCAGCACGTGGAACAATTGCAAGGGCTGGCCCAGGTAGCCCAGCAAGGCCAGCGCCGCCACGCTGGCCAGCGCGGTCGGCGCCAGCACGCGCCAGGTGCGCCGGCGATAGCGCGGCAGCAGCAAGCCAAACACCACCAGGTAGGCGCCCAGCACCACCGCGCCCATATAGACGCGGTAGCGGCCCAGCACCGACGATATTTCAGCCACCTTGTCGACCCACTGCACCCCGGGCAAGCCATCGCCTGCCTGCGCCAGCAGCGCAATAGCGGCATACTGCATGCCCCGCAGCGCCACGATGGAAGCGTAGCCGCCCTCCACCTTGCCCAGCCATAAATGGCGCCATGGCTCGCTGGCCGGCACCTGCAGGAAGTCATCGATGGTCAGTGGTGCGCCGGCCTGCAGCAATTCTGCGCGTACTTTGCCGGCCCACGCCGGCCCTTCATCGACAGACTGCGCCAGCAGATCGAGCGCAGCGCCTGGCTGCAAAATGGCGGTATCGAGCAGCGCGCGCCGCTGGGTTTGCGCTTGTTGCGACGGCACCCAGTTCGACATCGCCTGCACGCCACTGAGGTGCTGTTGCGCGATCAGCGGCAGCAAGCGCTGTTTCAGCGCTTCTTCGCGCTGCAGCACCTGTTCGGCGCTGTCGGCGCGCACCAAGTAAAACTGCACCGGCGTGGGCGCATCGAGCAACTTGCTGAGCTTGATCTGGTCGCGTATCAGATGCGCAGGCGGCGTTTGCAGCAGGCGGATATCGTCGTTGACGCCCAGCCGCGCAATGCCCATGCCCGCAAACACAAGGAACACCACGCCGCAGACCAGCGTGGCGCGGTTGGCCCGCAATTGCGGCCAGTACGCGCGCGCCGCGCCGTAGCGTTTGACCAGCGCGCCACTTTTCAAGGTGCCGCCACCGATCAGGGCCGGGAACCAGAACACCACCGTCAGCCAGGCAAACACCAGGCCGAGTGCGGAAAACACGGCCATGTGGCGCAAGCCTGGAAACGGCGTAAGCGCCAGTCCCATGTAGCCGATCACGGCGGCCAGCAAGGTCAGCGACAGGCTGGGCAGCAAGCGGCGCAGCAAGGTGCGCGAATCGAGCGCGGGATCGGCGCCCAGGCGGTTGCACAAAAAGTAAATCCCATAGTCCTGGGCCACGCCGATCAGGCTGGCGCCAAACACCAGCGTCATCAAATGCACTTTGCCAAACAGCAGCCAGCATACGGACAAGGAGCCCAGGCAGCCTATGCCGATCGACAGCAGGATCAGTGAAATCGGCTTGACCGAACGGAAGGTCAGCCAGGTCAGCAGGATGATGCCGGCCAGCGAACCGAGGCCAATGGTCGATACTTCGCGCGCCGCCTGGCTGCTGGCGGCAGCCGCATGCAAAATCACGCCAGCGCTGATGATTTCCACCCCGGGCACGGCCTTGCGCGCAGCCGCTTCCGCCTGGGCCAGCAGCGGCAGCACGGTTTCTTGTGCGCCCAGCGAAAAGGCTGGCAGCTTCAGGGTCATCGGCAGCAAGGCGTACTGGCGTTCGCTATCGGCCACGAACAGGTGGCCGTCGCGCGGACGCACGGGAGTTTCCTGTGCCCGCTCCTGCACCCAGCCGCCAAACAGGCCAAACGGGTCATCCTGCCAGGCGCCCAGTTTCGGTCCGCCAAACGGGCTATATAACTGGCTCAGTGCCGCGTCGCGCCAGAAGGCAGAATTTTCCTGGCGCAGCTGGGCTTCCTGCGCCGCGCTCACCAGCGGCAAACGGTGCTGCTGGAACAGCGCCAGCCAGTCGTTTTGCGTCTGCTCGTCGAGCGGCGTGGAGACGAACAGGTCGGCATGGCGCGCCAGCACGGCGCTGTAGGCATCGGCCGCCCGCTTCGCATCGTCCCAGTCGGGCGCACCGACCAGTATCACCAGGCGCTGCTGCGCCGCATCGACCATATGCGTAAACGACGCCTGCAGCACCGGGTCGCGCTCCTGCACCGGCAGCAAGGCGAGGATATCGGTTTCCGGCGCAATCCGTTTGCCGATCCACAGATAGGCATTGTGCGCCAGCAGCAGCGCCACCACCAGCGCCCAGGCGATCGCCATCGCGCGGCCTGCGGTCCGTCCGCGGTTCGTCAGCACATTCAAAACAGGGCCGCCTCTTGCGCCGTGATGGCCGACGGTCCCGTTTCAATCGCCGAAAACACGATGCTGGTGCGGTCGCCGCTCGCTTCGCTGATCGTGATGTTTTTCACGAAGGCGCCACCATCGAGGCGGATGCTGCCGATCGCCTTGGCCAGCGCCGGCTGGCGCGCCTTCAGCGCCACCTGCCAGCTGGCGCCATCGATGCTGCCATCGACTTCGAACAGCGTATCGAGCTGCGCCAGGTCGCCGCCCAGCAGCGAAAACAGCACGCTGTTGATCATTTTGACCACCGGTTCCGTCTTCGCATCGAGGCGCATGGCCACCCGGTCGCCCTGGAAATGCACGATCTCGTCGCGCGTCAGGCGCAAGGTATTCGGAAATGGCTGCAGGGTGCGCCACAGCACGCCCTTGCCCGCCACCACGCAAAAGCGGCCATTCGATGCCAGCGCTTTTTTCATGCCAGCCAACTGCTTGCTCTGGTCGAAACGGCCGCACAGCTGCTGCGGCTTAGCCAGCATGGCTTCAATTTTCGCCACCGGCGCAGCCGCCTGCAGGGGCGCCATCGCCGCCAGGCAGCATGCCGCCAGCAGGGTCTTCATAGTTTTTTTCATACGCTAGTCAATCCCAACTTTTCAAACAGGATGGGCGGCGAGGTAAAACACATCTCGCCGCTGGCGATATCGACGGCCACCTGGGTCGTGCTGGCGCGGTTCAGGCGCTTGCCAGTCACGCTGTCAGTGACCAGGTACTCGATCTTCAGGCGGTCTTCCCATTCCACCAGATCGGCGCGCAAGGTCAGGCGCTGGCCAAAGGTAGCCGGCGCCACATAGCGCAGATGCATGTCGATCACTGGCCAGGCATAGCCGGAAGCCTTCATCTCCAGATAGTTGTAGCCGATGCTGTCGAGCAGCGCACAGCGCACCACTTCCAGGTATTTCACGTAACGGCCATGCCAGACGATTTCCATCGGATCGAGGTCGAAAAATTGCACCTGCATCTGCACTTCGGCATGCCAGCGGCTGGCCGCAGCAACCTTGCCGCGTACCTTATGCATGCCCGTCTCCGTACAGCGGCCAGGCCTGCCGGCGCATGCGTTCGAGCAGCACGCGCAGTTCCGGATCGAGGCGGCGGTCTTCTTCCACTGGCGCGATATCGTCGGCCAGCGCGGCCATCATCTGCGCCAGGGCCGGGTGCGGCGCCACGCCGGGATTGACTTTGCAGCGCAGCCAGACGCCCTGGCGCACGGTGATCAGCAAGGCGGCAGCCACCTGCTCGCACAATTCCAGCACGCGCAGGCAATCGCGCGCGGCGATGGTGCCCATGCTGACCTTGTCCTGGTTGTGGCATTCGGTCGAGCGCGAAAATACCGACGCAGGCATGGTCAGTTTCAGCGCTTCGGCGGTCCACGCGGACGCGCTGATCTGCAAGGCTTTCAGGCCGTGATTGATGGCCGCGCGCGGACCGGTGGCGCCCGACAGGTTGGCCGGCAAGCCCTGGTTGTAGCGGCTATCGACCAGCAAGGCCATTTGCCGGTCCAGCAAGTCGGCCAGGTTGGCGACC
This sequence comes from Janthinobacterium sp. Mn2066, assembly GCF_049319705.1. Lineage (NCBI taxonomy): Bacteria > Pseudomonadati > Pseudomonadota > Betaproteobacteria > Burkholderiales > Oxalobacteraceae > Janthinobacterium > Janthinobacterium sp. Mn2066. The sequence continues at coordinate 392,361 of NZ_JBMOUF010000004.1, forward strand.
GTGTTCTTCATGCTGTCCATGGCAAAGGCGATATGGCCGCCGTAGAAATGGCCGCCATGCAGCACGCGTTCGCCCTCGGCATCGATGATGGGATTGTCATTGGCGCTATTGAGTTCGTTCTCGATGGACGAGCGCAGCCACGGCAAGGCGTCGGCCAGCACGCCGATCACATGCGGCGCGCAGCGGATCGAGTAACGGTCCTGCAGGCGCTTGCCGTTACGTTCCCAGGTATCGGTCGGCAAGTCTTCACGCAGCCAGGCAGCCACTTGCTGCATGCCCGGATGCGGTTTGACGGAAAACAGCGTTTCATCGAAGTGGTGCGCATTGCCATCGAGCGCAAACGAGGCCATGGCGGTGATGCGCGTCGTCAGACGGGCCAGGTATTCGGCCCGCTCATACGCCAGGCAGGCCAATGCAGTCATGACAGCGGTGCCGTTCATGATCGCCAGGCCTTCCTTCGGGCGCAGGCGCAGCGGCGTGATGCCCGCTTCGCGCAGCGCCTGCTCGGCCGGCACCTGCACGCCGTCGCGCCACACTTCGCGCTCGCCGCACAGCACCGCCGCCAGGTAGGACAGCGGCGTCAGGTCGCCACTGGCGCCGACCGAACCTTCCGATGGAATCAAGGGCAGCAGGCCGGCCTCGAGCAGGCGCGCGATCTGCGCCAGCAAATCGACGCTGACACCGGAAAAGCCCTTGCTGAGCGAAGCCAGGCGCGTGGCCATAATGGCGCGCGTCTGCGCTGGCGTAAAAAATTCGCCGAGGCCGCAGCCATGATAGGTGTACAGATGGTGCGGCAATTCAGCCACCAGTTCCGGCGGCACGGTGACGGTGCACGAGTCGCCATAGCCTGTGGTCACACCGTAGATGGTGCCGTCTTCGCGCAGCAGGCGGTCGAGGAAATCGGCGCCGCGCGTGATCGCCGCCAGGAAAACGGGATCGCTGGACAGTTCCGCGCTGGCCCGGCCATGCGCGATATCGGTAATGTCTTCGATGCGCAGGCGTTCGCGGTCGAAGCGGACGGCGCGCCGGGTATGTTTCAGGTCAGCGAGATGCATCGGGAGTATCCAGTCTTGTAGTATCGGGGAGTTGCCAAAAATCGTAGAAATTGAACCATTCAAGCGGTGCGCGCAGGCAGTGGTGCTGCAAGCGCGCCGCATAATCGGCAGCCAGTTCGGCCAGCATGGCGTCGCGCGCCTTGCGCGGCAAATGCACGGCGCTGCGCAGCAGTTCGAAGTGCACTTCCGAACACCCGCCCATGCGCATCGAAAACAGCAGATAGATGGGACATTGCAGCACGCTGGCCAGTACGTAGGGGCCGACGGGAAACGCCGCCGTCTGGCCCAGGAAAGGCGCCAGCGCCACGCGCGGCTGGGGTGAAACGGGAATCCGGTCGCCGGCGATCACCACGAACTCGCCATGCGCCACGCGCTCGGCCAGCAGCATGGCCGTGGCCGGCGTCATTTCCGTCACCTGCAGCAAATTGAGCTGGCTGTCCGGATTCAGGCGCGCCAGCATGCGGTTGAACGCCTGCGCGTGACGCGTATGCACCAGCACCGTCAGTTTCAAGCGCGCATTGCGCTGCGATAGCACGCGGCACAAGTCCAGGTTGCCCAGGTGGGAACAAATCAGCAAGGCGCCCCGCCCCTCTTCCAGGCATCGGTTGACGCCATCAGCGCCATCGGTCCCATGCAGGCGCACATTGCGCATGTCATGCAGGCCACCCCACAGCAGCATCTTGTCGAGGATGGTTTCGGCAAAGGCGGCAAAGTGCCGCATCACGCTCAGGTTGACCGGCCCGCCACAGGCGGCGATACGGCGCAGATAGGCGCGCGACACACGGCGCGCACGCGGCTTGGTCAGCACATACCAGGCCAGCACCGGATAGAGCACGATGCGGAACGGCCAGCGGCCAAAGACGCGGCAAATCCAGAACAGCACACGCATGCCGGCCACGAAGCCCACTTCGTTGAGGCCAGCCCAATGCCCGCGCTGTTGGTCCGTGCTGGCCGTCATCGCGTCTGCCAGTGACGTGCCAGCAGGCGCGGCGCGCGCCACAGCATGCCGAAAAACAGGCGTGCGTGCATGGCCGAGATCTGCACATTGTCGCGCCACAGCTGGAAATGCGAGACGCCGTCGCTCGGGTAGCCGACCCGCGTCGGCAGGTTGACCATGACCAGGCCGTCCCAGTACAGGCGCACCAGCACGTCGGTGTCGAAGTTCATGCGCTGCCCAAGCTGGCGCCGCTGCGCCAGGGCCATCAGCGGCGCCAGCGGATAAACACGGAAACCGCACATGGAGTCGCGAATCTGCAGCGACAGCGTATTGATCCATACCCAGACGTGCGTCGCATAGCGGCCGTAGTAGCGCGCCGCCGGCACCGACTCGTCATACTGCGGATAGCCGACGATGACCGCCGATGGTGCCGCCCGAGCCTGGGCCAGGAAACGCGGCACGTCATGGGTCTCGTGCTGGCCATCGGCGTCGATCTGCAGTGCATGGCTATAGCCGTGCGCCTGTGCATGGCGGCAAGCGGTCAGCACGGCGCCGCCCTTGCCCTGGTTCTGCGTATGGCGCAGCAGCGTCAGCTGGCCCGGATGCGCCGCTGCCAGCGCGTCGAGCGCCAGTGCACCGGCAGCAGCGCTGCCATCGTCGACCAGGATCAGCGGCACGCCATGGACCAGCAAGCGCGCCACCACGGCGCCGATCGCATGTTCATGGTTAAACACCGGGATGACGATACAGGGATTGAAAGCGACTTCAGTCACGGCCTGCTCCGGCGCGGCCAAAGCGCAGCAGCGAATGGCAATACCCGATACCGTCGCGCGTGGTCAGCAATTCCAGGCCAGCTGCCTGGGCCAGGCGAATATAGTCGGTGCTCTGGTAGATCTTGCTGTTCCCGCTGGCCATGGCCGTGAAGTACGGCGAGGTGTTGATCAGGCAGTAGGCGGCAATCTCGTATTGCTGGCGGTCCCAGAAGGTGTCCATGATCAGCACTTGTCCGTTCGGGCCCAGCGCCTGCACCACCCGGCGCAGGATGCTGGCGATGGTGGCCTCGCTGAAGCAGCTGAGAAATTGGCTCATCCAGATCAAATCCATGTCCGCTGGCAGCGGCGCCGCATCATCGAGCAGGTCGCAGGCATGCAAATGGGCGCGGCCGCGCACTCCGGCGGCAGTCAGGGCCTGGTCGGCCACCGCCAACTGGCGCTCCAGGTCGACCAGGTGCAGTTCCACGCCGGCGCGGTAATTTAGCGCCGCACTGGCAAACTTGCCCGTATTGGCGCCGATGTCCATGATGCGGCGCGGCGCGGTGGCGAAAACGTCGGGGAAAATCTCGGGAAAGGAGGTGTCCGAATAGTGATGGTCGAAGGCGAACCAGCTGCCCTTGGCCGGCTCCGGCAGCGCCGACATGCCCTGGTACAAAGTGGGCCAGTCGCCCAGTGCGGCCAGTCCCAGCGGCTGTTCGGCGTCCAGCGAGCGGTCAAGATCGTACAAGCCCTGGTAACAGACGTCGTGGTTGAAATCGAGGTTAATCTGCGTAATGCTGTCCGTCAGCACGCAATAACCCACCTTGTCGAGCACATATGCTCCATCACGCAGATACACGACGCCAGCCGACAGGCACGACTCCAGCGCCACCTTCAGCGCATACTCCGTCCAGCGGCCGCTGGCGGCCATCTCGGCGACGCTCAAGCCGCTGTGGCCCGTATCGGCCAGCGCCTGCAGCATGCCGCGCTTCCAGGCATAACGCACGCACTGAAAAACGACGGGACCGAAGGCGATTTTTTGCGCCTCGAAACGGGCGGCAAAGGCACTCTGGCGTTCGGGCGAGAATTTTTTATCTAACATGCGCTCACGGCTGGAAAGGTAGGGAGGAATCGCCACCGGGAACGGCAATGACGTCAGGATGAAAGTCGATGCGGCCACTGGCATGCTGGCCGGCGTCCGACAGATAGCGGAAATGCAGGCTGGCCTTGGCCGCGTCATACTCCAGCAGCAGGCGCACCGGCCGCTCCGGCAGCACGGGCTGCTGGAATTTCAGGGCATGCATGGCGCGAAAGCGCGCGGGCAGCGCCAGGTGCAGGCGCGCGAAATGCAGCGCCCACTCGACTTGCACCACGCCAGGCAGCAACGGTGCGCCCGTGAAATGGCCATCGAAATAAAACAGCGTGGCGGGCACCCGCAATTCGAGCAGCAATCGTGGCGCTTCGCCTTCGGCAGCGCACTCGAGCAGCTGCGCCTGCGGCAAGCGTGGCTTGTCCAGCAAGGCCAGCAGCAGCGACTGCGTGGTCTTGCCCTGGGCATTGATCGGCATGTGATCCAGATAGCGCCAGCGGCGCGGCAAGGCGACCGCTTCGACCTGGCCACTCAAGGCCAGTTGCAGTTGCCGGTTCAGGGCCAGCTTGCCTTGCGCCTCCAGCAGCGCGCGGCCGGCAGCGCTGCAAACGATAAAGGCAGCCACCTTCTGGCGTTCGCCAGCCGGCGCGTCGCACAGCAGCACGCGCGCCTCTGCCACCAGCGGCGTGGCCAGCAAGGCCGCCTCGATGGCGCTCAGCGAGATGCGCTTTTCTTCGATCTTGACGATACGGTCGCTGCGTCCCAGCAGCTGGAAATGTCCCTCGGCGGTTTGCCGGGCGCGGTCGGCCAGGGCCAGCCAGCCATCGTCGGCCAGATGCGCCGAACGTACGGCAAGCGCGCCATCGTCGTCCAGCAAACGCCATTGCACGCCGGGGAACGCTTGCCAGCTATCGTCCTCGGGCCGGTCGGCCATGCGCTGGCGCCATGCCACGCCGCCCGTCTCCGAACTGCCATAAATCTCGCACGGCATGCAGCCCAGCAGGCGCTGCGCCGCCAATGCACTGTCCAGTGCCAGCGGGCCGCCAGATGAAAACACGGCGCGCAGCTGGCTGCGCGCACCGGACCAGTCCAGATAGTCGGGCAGGCGTTTCAGGTGCGCCGGACTGGCGGCCAGCACGCAGGGCCCCTGCGCCAGCAAGGCAGCCAGCGGCTCCGGGAAATCCACGCTGAACGCATGCACGGCACGGCTGGCGCACAGCGGCCACAAGACCTTGAACAGCAAGCCATATATATGCTGGTGCGTCACGGTCGCCACTACCGCCGCACCGCCGGCGCGCGCGCCAAACAACTGTTCCAGCGTGGCGATCTCGCTTCCCAGCTGGGACAGCTTCTTCGGAATGGCTTGCGCCACGCCGGTGCTGCCCGAGGTGTGCACCACCAGCGCGGCGAAATCGTCATCGAGCACTGTCCACTGGCGTACACCGGAAACCTCGGCAGGCGCTGACAGCGGCGCATACGCCGCCGGGAACTGGCCCAGGAAGCCGTTGACCGACGCGGCCAGCGAGGCGCAGCTGGCCGGCAAGGTATCGGCCGTCAGCCAGATGGTCTTGCCAGCCTGCCAGGCGCCCAGCAGCGCGGCGCCAAATTCGATGCTGTCATCGAGGTACAGCGCAAAATGGCGGCCCTGCCGCCCTTCCAGCAAGCTGGCCCAGGCGTCCATGCGCGCGACAAAGTGCGCATGATCGAGCGCTGCGCCGTCGCGCCAGCCGGCCGGCATGGCGGCGGGACGGGTACACAAGGCGCGCGCGAGACTGGCCAGCGCAAGAATGGGAGTACGTGGTTCAGGCATGATGCAGACGTTTAAAACGCAAACGGACCAGGTATTCGCCACCGAATAACAGTCCCATTAAAATATAGGCGATCAGACCCGTGTACAGGGACCAGACGGCTTCACTGGCCCACAGCGCCGTGCCCAGTGCGATGCTGCCGTTGACGATGAAAAAGCCGCACCAGACTTGCGTCACGCGGCGCGTGTACTGCACGGCGGCGGGTGGAAAATCCGTTTCGCGCAGGCGCGCCAGCCGCTCCACCACGGACTGCGGCGTCCCCAGGCTGTAGCCGAAGGTCAGCAACAAGACCGCGTTGACCAGCACCGGATACAGTTTCAGCGGCAGCAGCAGGTTGCTCCACAGGGCGCAGGCGGCCAGCAGCAGGCCGGCCGCCACCGACCAGCGCGCTGCACGCTGCAACTTCAGCGCGGGCAGGCGGCAGGCAACCGCCAGCAAGAGCAGCAAGGCCAGCCAGCGTGGCTCGACCTGGCCATGACCGAACCAGATCGCCAGCGGATAGAGCACGGTCAGCAGCAGCGCGATGGCATTGAGCAGCACGCTTTATACCGCCTGCTCCGACAGCGACATCGCGTGCAGCGCCTCGACCACATCGTCGATCGTGCGGATGGTCTTGAACACTTCAGGCTGCAGGCGCTTGCCCGTCAATTGCTTCAGTTTCACCGCCAGGTCCACCGCGTCGATACTGTCGATATCGAGTTCCGCGTACAGATTCGACTGGGGCGTCAGCACTGCCGGGTCCAATTCGAACATCTCGGCCAGCAGTTGCACCACCCACGCATACAGCTCATCGCGGCTCATTTCACTCATGTCTACCATTTTGCTGCTCCCTTACTTCTTTCTGTGAGTATCAACCATCGCCGCGAGCGCCCGTACCGAGGCAAAGTGGCGGCGCGTATCGGCCGAATCAGCCGACAGGGAAATGCCATATTTCTTCTGCAGCGCCACGCCCAGCTCGAGCGCATCGATCGAATCGAGTCCCAATCCTTCCACGAACAGGGGGGCATCGGCATCGATATCAGCGGGACTGATGTCTTCCAGCTGCAGCGCCTCGATGATCAGTTCCTTCACTTCCAGTTCAAGCATGTTGTTCCTGTATCCCGCTAAAGTAATGTTGTAGATGATTGGTTAAGGTGCGCGCCGCCATCACGTCGCTGGCGCCATTCCCGGTAAATTGATCGATCGCCAGATCGTCCTGCACCGTGATCTCGAAGTGCGCGCGGCGCGCGGGCACGCGCCACCACTTTTCGCCCTTGCCCAGGGTCGAAGGCCGGCAACGTATCAGCACCGGCGTGACATCGCGGCGGCCACGCACGGCGATATTGGCAGCGCCACGTTTCAGCACGATCTCGCCGCTATACGGCGTACGCGTCCCTTCCGGGAAAATGATCAGGTTATTGCCGCGCGCCAGCGATGCCAGGCAGGCATCGACCAGTTCGGCGCCCCCCGTGTTATTGATGTAGCCGGCGGCACGCACGGGCCCGCCCGTAAACACGTTGTTCCACAAGCCGGACTTGACGATGCAATCGGCCCGTTTGACATACGCCATCAGGAAAATCGTATCGATCAGGGTCGGGTGATTGGCAAGGATCAGCAAGCCTCCCCGTTTCAGCTTGTCGATACCGCGCAAGTCATAGCGCAGCACCCCCAAAGCGCGCATCAGGCCTATGTAAAAACGAAAGCTCCAGCGTATGATGGCGCGCGCGCAGCTTGTGCGCATCTCGCGCCGCCACACCAGCAGATGCAGCAAGGGGAACACCAGTACCCGCAGCAGTACTCCGCCTATGCCAAAGGAGGCAAAGCTGAACCCCGTCGCGACGGTGCGCCAGCCCAGGGACAGTCCGTCACGCATGGGGGCCAGGCATGGCGCCAGCTTACGCAAGACGGCTCCAGCACCACTGCTGGCGATTGGCCGCATGTTCGTACGTGCGCGCTACCCCCAGCATGAAGCGCTGTAGCGCCAGGGTGGCGGGCATGGCGCGCTCCTGTGCACCTGGCGCCCCCTCATCACCCGCCAGCGCTCGCCACGACAATTCAAAACGGGCGCCCTGCTCCCGGTTATCGGCCTGCAGCAGCCAGGCAAACGCATGCGGCTGCTCGTGGCAATCCTCGAACGCCCCGAATGGCGCGGGCAAGGGACAGTCGGCAGCCAGCAGCAGCACCTGCGCCGCGCCATCGGCCAGCAGAGAGCAGGCCTCGATCACCGCCGCCTCGATACTGGCGCCGCCGGCAGCCAGGGCCAGCTGATTCGCGTGGTCTGCGCGGGCAATCGAAAACAGCGCGGCGCTGGCGTTATGCACGGCCATGCCAAACGCCGTGGGAGACAAGGGCTCGCCCTGCACCAGCGCGGACAACAGTTCGACTGCGCGGCCTACCTCGCCATGGCGCGAGCAAAATACCAGGGGAATATCGCGCTGTTCGCCCAGACAGGCATACGCCGTTTCCAGCGCCATCTTGCCAAGCTGGCCGGCGCGGCGGCGCAACAGGGGCGCCATCAGGCGTACGCCGGGTTCACCGCTGGGAGGAATGGGCGCAGGCGGCAGGGGACTTTGCGCCCATGCCTGCCACTGTTCTGGCGTCTCCAGACCGGGAGCCCAGGCAGCATGTCTGATGATGGAAAAACGGACACCGTGGGTGCGCATATGTATTTACCTGAGCTCATATAAAAGGTCGAACTCACGTCAAAACTACGCAAAAAGCCCCGCCGGCGTTCTTTTTAAATTATAAACGACGGCAATCAAAATAAACAAAACAAATATCCATGAAGCAACTTTCTTATAGAAAGTAAAAATACCAAGAATTTAGTATGCGCCGCGCTCCGTTACTATCTGTAACACTTTTTTTCATTATGTTTCAAGGAAGAAGTCATCATTTCGGCAGACGTTGCCCCAACAGGGATTTCAAGAAATGTTGCAATAAAACAACATATTCCAACCCATATGCTGTTGTTTTTAGGTAACAACCATTCCCTTCTGCGTCACTGCGACAGAGATGATTCTTTGATAATTCCCTGTTGAGGCTGGATTGAGCGCTTATGCATCATGGAAAAATATATGTTCCCGAACTTTCACGGTATGGGCAGTTATCTCCGTACCGGGATCATTTTAAGGATATTCAAGTTTTTCGATGCCGGGATAAAAAAACCCACTGTTTTGACTTTAACCTTTAAATCAATACAGTTATTTTTTGTGCAATGCTGAAAATAAGGGCCCAATCAGCAATACCAGCACCACCATGCGCGCCACGTGGAAAGCGGTGACGATGGGTACGCCCAGGTGCAGGGTCTTGGCCGTCAGCGACATCTCGGCGATGCCGCCCGGCGAAGTGGCCAGGATGGCCGTGCCGGCATGTATCTCCATCGCCTGCGACAGGCCCAGGCCGAAGGCGGTAGCCGCCAGCAGCATGGCCACGGTGCACGCGGCCACGCCAGCCAGGAAACGGGGCGCGGCGTACAAAAAATCGGGCGTAAAACGCGTGCCCAGCGCGATGCCGATGAACAGCTGGCCCGCGCGTATCATCCATTCGGGCAGGCGCGACAAGTGGATGCCAAACGCCGTCAGCAGCAGCGCCGCCAGCAGCGGCCCGATGACCCAGGCGTTGGGCAGCTTGCCCCGCTTGAAGAGTAGCGCGGCGGCCACCGTGACCAGCACCAGCAGCGCCAGCCCGCCATAGTCGACCATGGCGGCGCCGGGCACGAAATTCTCATGCCCTTCTTCCAGCCCATGGCTGCCCCAGTAACGCACGCCGAACGGTATCGTCGCCACCACCAGCATCATGCGCAGGCTGTGCGCGGCGGCGACCCGGCCCACATTGGCGCCATGGCGTTCGCTCTGCACCGCCATCTCGGAAGCGCCACCGACGGCCATGGCAAAAAAGGCGGTGGCGCGGTCCACGCCGGCCAGGCGCTGCAGCGCCAGCCCACCGAGCCAGCCCAGCGCCAATGCAACCACCACGCCAAGCACAATCCACGGCGTGTACGAAGCCAGCACGGCCAGCACGGGCGCCGTGAAATACAGGCCCAGCGCCGTACCGATGGCCCACTGCCCTGCTTCGCGCACGCGCACCGGACAAGCCAGTTCGCGCCCCGCCAGGCGCAGCGCGGCGGTGGCAAACAAGGGACCTATCATCCACGGCAACGGTGTCTGCAGCCACAGGCAGATGGCCGCACCCAGCAGGCCGGCGGCCAGCGCCGCTGCGAAGGCGCGCCAGCGCGGCCACCACACCATCTTTAAAACACCCAGAGTTTATCGGCCGGCATATGCAGCCAGTACTTGCCCGCCTCAAGCTTGTGGCGCGAATACGCGCGCAGGCTGATATTGTCGCCGCTCTCGTGCTGGAACAGGCATTCCCAGCGGTCGCCTAGGTACATGCAGGTCAGCAGCGGCAACTGCACCGAATTCTCCACCTGGGTAGCGCTGATCTTGACCTCTTCCACGCGGATCATGGTGGTCGCTTCCGTGCCCGTGCTGGCGCCGCGCGCCACGCCCTGCATGGTTGCGCCATCGACCAGCAGGCGCACCTGCTGGCCGTCGCGCTGCAGCACCTTGCCCGGCAGGCGGTTGTTACTGCCCATGAATTCCGCCGTGAACAGGGTGTCGGGCGTTTCATACATGCTTTGCGGCGTACCCTGCTGCTCGATCTTGCCGTTATTGAGCAGCAAAATGCGGTCGGAAATGGCCATCGCCTCGGCCTGGTCATGCGTCACCATCAGGGCCGACAGCCCCAGGCGCACGATCAGTTCGCGCAGGAAGGCGCGTGCTTCCTCGCGCAGCTTGGCGTCCAGGTTGGACAGCGGTTCGTCGAGCAGGATCACGGGCGGGTTGTACACCAGCGCGCGGGCGATCGCCACGCGCTGCTGCTGGCCGCCGGACAATTGATGCGGATAGCGCTCGCCCAGGTGTCCCAGGCCCAGCTGCGTCAGCACTTCCTTGACGCGCGCGGCCGTTTCCGTGCCGCCCATCTTGCGCAATTTCAGGCCGTAGGCGACGTTGTCGAAGACGGTCTTGTGCGGCCACAGCGCGTAGGACTGGAACACCAGGCCCAGGTTGCGCTGCTCGGCCGGCATCTCGAAATTTTTCGCGCCATCGAACACATTGCGTTCGCCGATTTCAATCGTGCCGCCCTTCGGGCTTTCCAGTCCGGCGACCGCGCGCAGCAAGGTGGTCTTGCCGCTGCCCGAAGGCCCCAGCAAGGCAACCACTTCGCCTTTTTTCAGATGCATCGAGACCCCTTTCAGGATCTGGTTGGCGGAGGCGCCGGTGCCGTAATCGAGATACAGCTCATTGACGGTCAATTCATTCATGGTCTTGTCTCAGTCTTTAATTTGTTATGCAGCTTAGTTGTGTAACTTAGTTGTGTAACTTCACGCCAAAGCGCAGCGCGATCCCCAGGCCGATGGCCACCAGGGTGATGTTGATGAAGGACAGCGCCGCCACCAGGTCGGTGGAACCGCCCGCCCACAGCGAGACCAGCATCGCGCCGATCACTTCCGTGCCTGGCGACAGCAGATATACGCCGGTCGAATATTCGCGCTCGAAGATCAGGAACACCATCAGCCAGGCGCCCAGCAAGCCGTACTTGATCAAGGGCAAAGTCACGTCGCGCGTCACCTGGCCGCGGCTGGCGCCGACGGCGCGCGCCGCCTCTTCCAGTTCCGGCCCCACTTGCAGCAGTGCGGTGGAAATGAGGCGCATGCCGTAGGCCATCCACACCACCGAATACGCCAGCCACAGGGCGAAAATGGTCGAACGCACTTCGCGCAGCGCCGGGATCAGATGGGCGCTCAGCCACATGGCCACGCCGTTGTCGACGCCTTTCAACATGCCGTCCAGCCAGGCCGGCACGAACAGGAACACCCACAGGAACGACAGGCCGGCCAGCAGGCCTGGCACGGCGCGCGGCACCAGCACGCTGTAGTCGAGCAGGCGCGTGATGCCGTCCTGCTTGCGGTGCATGGCCAGCGCGATAAAGCTGTAGCAGGCCACGGCCAGTGCGCCGCCGACCACGCCGATCAGGATGGTGTTGACGATGCCGCGCACCAGCGAAGGCTGTTCGAAAATATCGCGGAAATGCTGCAGGGTCAGCACGTCGGCCAGGTGCACGCCCTCGCCCCAGTACTGCACGAAGGAGCGCAGCACGATGCCCGTCAGTGGCAGGATGATCGTAAACAGCAGCCAGCCGGCCAGCAAGGCAAACGCCAGCCATTTCCAGCGGCCCAGCGGCATGGCCTTGCTGCGCGCGCCCTTGCCCTTGATCGATACATATTTATTGGCCGATTTCAGCAGCCAGCGCTGTATCATCACCAGCGGCATGGTGACCATCACCAGGCAGACGGCCACGGCGGCCATCAGGTGGTACGACGGTGTGCCCAGCTTATTGGTCAGCTTGTACAGATAGGTCGGCAGCACCAGATGGCCTTCCGGATCACCGAGCACCAGCACCAGGCCGAATACTTCAAAACCCAGGAAGAACACCAGCACGCCCGCATACGCCAGCGCCGGCATGATCATCGGCAGCGACACGTTCAGCATGACCTGGATCGGCGAGGCGCCGGCCACGCGGGCTGCCTCTTCCACGTCCGAACCCAGGCTTTTCAGGGCCGACGAGGCGTACAGGTAGACGTGCGGCACGTGCGTCAGCCCGGCGATGATGACGATGCTGGTAAACGAATAGATATTCCAGGGCACGAAGCCGAGCAGCTCCTTGGCCCAGATCGAGTAAAAGCCCACGGGCCCCATCGACACCACATAACCAAAGCCCATCACCATCGGCGAGACGAAAATCGGCACCAGCAGCATGGGCGCCACCCAGCTGCGGCCCGGCAAATCGGTGCGCACCATCAAAAAGGCCAGCATGCCGCCCAGCGGCACGGCGATCACGGTCAGGCCCAGGGCCAGCATCAGGCCATTCTTGAAGGCCATCGAAAAATCGGGATCATCGAAGATGAAACGGTAAGAGTCAAAGCCGAATTCGCGCACCGGCATGAAGAACGGTGCGGACAGAAAGCTCTGATAAAAAATAAGGAACAGCGGCAGGAAAATGGCGATGCAGGTGAGCGTCACGACGACGCCGCGCGACCAGTTCAGGCGCGACAAGAGAGAGCGTGACCGTACAGGTAACGGCAAGATGGCAGTTTGCATGATGAATCCAATGAATGAAGGGTGCGGCATCCGCGCGCAGGTGGCAGGTACTCGCTGCTACCTGCGCGCGGCTTGAGACGGCTTTACTTCTTGCCGGCCGTTTCTTTCCACTGCTTCAAGAAGGCCATGCGCTTGGCTGGCCCCAGGAATTGCAGGATGATCGGGTGCACGGGCACCGGCTTGATGTTGTCTGCGCCAATGATCTTGATCAAGTCAGCCGACGTGGTTTCGCCCTTCACGTCCGCGCGGATGGCGAACAGTTTCGAGTCATTGGCGATCACGGTCTGGCCGCGCTGCGACAGCACATAATCGAGCCACAGCTTGCCGGCGTTGACGTTTTTGGCGTTCTTGTTGATGAACTGCACGCGCGACAGGATCAGGGTGTAATCCTTCGGCAGCACCACGCCGATCGACGGGTCGGCCTTGGCGCGCACCAGCGCGTAGGAGCCCAGCACGTTGTAGCCGATCAGGTTTTCACCCGACGAGATACGCTCCATCATGGTGCCGGTCGACGATTGCACGCGCACCTTGGCCGTGCCAAACGCGTTCAGCAAGCCCAGGAACTGTGGATTTTCCTTGGCGTCCTGCGCCATGAACATGAAGCCCACGCCCGATTTTTCGATATCGTAGGTGGTGACTTTATCCTTGAACTTCGGCGTCGTGATCAGCTTGGCGAAGTCGGCATGCGTCTGCGGCACTTCCTTGGCGTCGAGCAGGCGCTTGTTGTAGACGATGGCGGCCGGCTCGAACGTGGTGCCATAGGCCATGTCGTCCCACATGGCCCAGCCTGGAATCTTGGCCGCTTCCACCGATTTGTATTTCAGCGCATAGCCGTCCGAGGCCAGGCGCATCTGCAAGTCCATCGCCGACGACCACATCACGTCGGCCGTATTGCCGCCGGCCGCCACTTCGGAAATGAAGCGGTTATACACTTCGGTCGAATTCATGTCGTTGTATTCAACCGTGATGCCGGGGTACAGGGCATTGAAATCCTTGATCAGCGGCGCCGTGGCCTTGCTGTCGGTGGCGCCGTAGATAACGACCTTGCCTTCCTTCTTGGCGGCGTCGATGATCTTCTGGTAGTCGGCAGGGTAGCCAGGAGGCACTTGCGCGAAGGCGGCGCCGGCCAGGCTGGCAAAGGCGGCGGCGAGCGCTGCCTGGAGGATGGTTTTGGTTTGCATGGTAAAGGTCTCCGTCTGTAAAAGTTTTTTATGGCTGCTGCTTGCTATGCCGTTCAGCGAACCAGGCCCAGTTCGCTGGCTCGTTTGGTGTAGTCGTCGACCGCTTTTTTTACGTAGCTGGTCAGTTGCGGCCCCGTCAGGGCGAAGGGAAACAAGCCTGCCTTGGCCCGCAGGCTGGCAAATTCCGGCGTGGCCATCATGCGGTCAAACGTGGCCACCCAGCGCCGATAGTCGGCGTCCGGCACTTGCGGTCCCATCCACACGCCGCGAATGATCGGCCAGACCACGTCGACGCCCTGCTCGCGCGCCGTCGGCACGCCGGCCAGCACGCCAGGCAGGCGCTGCTCGGCCAGCACGGCCAGCACGCGTGCATGCTGGCCATCCGCGTTCAGGGTCGCTTCGGAGGTATCGCCCGACACCACCTGCACATGATTGGCCTGCATCGCCGTAAACACTTCGCCGCCGCCTTCGAGTGCGACGAAGCGCAGCACCTTGGGATCGATGCCGGCCTGGCGCGCCACCAGCGCCATCTTCAGCCAGTCCTGGCTGCCGATGGTGCCGGACACGCCGATCAGCACCTTGTCCGGATGCTGGCGCAGCGCTTCGATCAGGTCGGCCAATGTCTTGTAGGGTGAATCGCTGCGCACGGCGATCATGCCGTAGTCGGTGCCCAATGCCGCCACCCAGCGCACGTCGCCGGCCCTGGCGTTGCCGAACTTGCCCTGCGCCAGGTTGAGCAGCGAGCCGCCCGAAAACGCCACCAGGGTGTCGGCCTCGGCCCGGCGGCGCTGCGACGCCATCGAATGCCAGGCGACGGCGCCGATACCACCAGGCAGGTAGCTGATGTGCATGGGCCGTGACTGGCTCTCCTGCAGCGCCAGCCCTTTTTTCGCCAGCTTGCAGGTCAGGTCCATGGCGCCGCCCGGCTTGGACGGCACCACGCATTCGACTGGCGCCGAGGCAGTGGCAGCACCGCTTTCCGCCGCCAGGGCAAGCGGCGGCAGAAAGGCCAACACCAGGAAAAGAGTGCGCAACATGGCCATGGATCAGAAGCGGTGCTGGATGCCAGTCATCACGCCGCGCTGCGTGCTGCCGAAACCTGGCTCGTCGCGCGACAGGCCGACCAGCTGGTTGTTCTTGGCCTTGGCATAAGCACCCACCACATACAGGTCGGTGCGCTTGGACAGCGCATAGCGCACGCGCGCCACGTACATGATCGGGTCGGCGTCCGTACCGGCCGGCACGTTCTTCACGTCCTGGTAGTAGATGGCGCCGGTCAGGGTAACGGCCGGCGCGGTCAGGTAGCTGACGCCACCCCAGTAGATGGTGCCGCGCACATCGGGCTTGCCGGTGGCGGCCGGATCAAGCTTGTAATCGCGCGCCACGGCTTGTACCTTCCATGCGCCTTCGCTATACATCGCACCCAGGTGATAGGCGGTGGTCTTGTCACGCTCGCCGTTGGCGATCGTATTGCCGTTGACCCGTTCATAGGTAGCCAGCAGGCTGACCGGACCGGCCTTGTAGGTCACGCCGCCAGAAAACTTGGCGCTGTCCTTGGCGCCGGTCGACTGTTCGCCGAAACCGTACGAGGCGCCGTACTTGAAGTCGCCGCTGCTGCCCGAATACTTGACCATATTGTCAAAGGCCGTGGTCATGCCATATTTGCTGGGACCGGTGGCGTTGCCCGAGGTTGCCCACGAGTAATTAGGCGCGTAGGCCAGTGGATCGAACGGCAGCACGAAGTCGTACACGGTGGTAAACGAGCGGCCCAGCACCAGGCGGCCATAGCTGCCTTCCAGGCCCACATAAGCCTGGCGCTTGAACAGCGCGCCGTCGGACGCGCCCGTGTCCATCAGGATGCCGCCTTCCAGGTTGAAGACGGCTTTCAGGCCGCCGCCCAGGTCTTCGCTGCCGCGCAAACCCCAGCGCGAGGTATTCATGCCGCCCGAACTGACGCGGCTGACCGAACCTTTCGATGGCGAGGCATTGCTGATGTTGTCGATACCGACATCGAGCAAACCGTAGACGCTGACGTTGGACTGGGCTTGCGCGCCACCGGCAGCGGCGGCGAGAACGGCCATGGCGGCCAGAGAGAGTGCGGTTTGTTTCATGGAGTGTCCCCTGTTTTTAGATATAGTTATGAGTGATATGCCTGATCACTTCTGTGAATCAGGAGCACACTATATGAGAACCATCCTTTCAATTGGCTTTCAGAGTGAAAGCTGTCGTCAGGCAGCCACAAGCGGCCGAAACTTATTCGGCATGGATGCTATCGGCGATGCAACGGCAGGCTTACACTGGCACCCTTTTCAAACGAATGGCGGAGACCATGCGCATACTATTAGTGGAAGACCATCTGGAACTGTCGCACTGGCTGGCAAAGGCCCTGCGCGACGCGCACCTGACGGTGGAGACAGCCCACACCGGCGCCGATGCCGACGCCCTGCTGCACACGCAGGAATACTCGCTGGTGCTGCTCGACCTGACCTTGCCCAAGATGGATGGCCTGGACGTGCTGCGCCGCCTGCGCGCGCGTGGCGGCACGCGCGGCAAGACGCCCGTCATGATACTGACGGCGCGCGGCGGCCTCGATGAAAAAGTCCAGGGCCTGAACCTGGGCGCCGACGATTACATGGCCAAGCCGTTCGAGCTGGCCGAGCTGGAGGCGCGCGTCAAAGCCCTGCTGCGCCGCAGCCAGGGCAACGAAGCACTGGTGCACCACTGCGGCGCGCTCAGTTTCGACACGGTCACGCGCATGTTCAGCTATGCCGGCGCGGCGCTGGCGCTGACGCCGCGCGAACATGCGGTGCTCGAAGCGCTGATCACGCGCTCCGGCCGCGCCGTATCGAAAGAAAAACTGTTCGATGAAGTCTTCGCGCTGGCCGACGACGCCAACCTCGACGCCATCGAGCTGTATATCCACCGCGTGCGCAAGAAACTGGAAAACGGCGTCGACAGCGGCAACCCCGATGGCGCCGCCATCACCACGCTGCGCGGCATCGGCTACCTGCTGCAACCGCGCAGCGCCATGGCGGGCACGGCGTCGAAATGACGGCCCGCCGGCCCCTGCTGGAACGCCTGCGGCTACGCTTTGCCCAGGGCCGGACGCTGGGCAGCCTGCGCAGCCAGCTGCTGCGCTGGCTGCTGATACCGCTGGTGATACTGGTGCTGCTGGACGCCGTCTTCGTCTACCGCAATGCGCTCGATGCGGCCGACATGGCCTACGACCGCTCGCTGCTGGCCTCCACGCGGGCGCTGGCGGAAAGAGTCTCGATCGTCGGCGGCAAGGTGGTGGCGGAAGTGCCCTATGTGGCGCTCGACAGCTTCGAAACCGACACCCTGGGCCGCATCTACTACAAGGTCACGGGCTTGAACGGCGAGCTGGTATCGGGCTACGACGACTTGCCGCCGGTGCCGAAAAACGTGCCCCGCTCGGAAAATTATCCCGCCCTGGTGCGCTTCTACCACGCCGATTACCACGGCAAGCCGATACGCATCGCCGCCCTGCTGCAGCCCGTCTACGACGACTCGATGCGCGGCATCGCCCTGATACAGGTGGCGGAGACGCTGGACGCCCGGCGCGGCCTGTCGAACCAGATCCTGCTCGACACCCTGCTGTGGCAGGCAGCCATGGTGCTGCTGATGGGCGGCCTGGTGTGGTTTGCCGTGCGGCTGGTGCTGCAGCCCCTGATGCGCTTGAAAACGGAAGTGGAAACGCGCACCCTGTCCGACCTGTCCGACGTCGATCCCAGCCTGGTGCACCGCGAAATGCGGCCGCTGGTGAGCGCCATGAATGGCGCCATGGGACGCTTGCAGCAACTGATCGCCAGCCAGCGCCGCTTTATCGCGGACGCCTCGCACCAGCTGCGCACGCCGCTGACGGTGCTCAAAACGCAGGCCGAACTGGCTTTGCGCGAATGCGACCGCCACCCGGACAATCCGCACAATATGGCGGCCTTGCGCGACATCGTGAAGTCCATCGCCAGCACCACCGATTCCACCGTGCTGCTGGCCAACCGCCTGCTGACCCTGGCCCGCATCGAACATGGCGGCGAAAACCTGCCCATGGAAAGCGTGTCGCTGCGTGAAGTGGCGCAGCAGGTGGGCCTGGAAATGGCCATGAGCGCCGTCAGCCGCGATATCGACCTGTCGCTGGAAGCGGCCGACGAAGCGCCCGTACAAGGGCAAGCCCTGCTGCTGCATGAACTGATCGCCAACCTGGTCGACAACGCGCTGCGCTATACGCCACCGGGCGGCAACGTAGTCTTGCGCGTGCGGGCTGCGGCGCCAGAGTCCCTGCATGGCGCCGTGCTGGAAGTGGAAGACAGTGGCGCCGGCATTGCGCCGGCCGAACGCGAACGCGTTTTCACGCCGTTTTACCGGGTCGCCTCGGCACTCGAGCGCAATCCCGGCGGCGCCGGCCTGGGCCTGGCCATCGTGCGCGACATTGCCGCCCTGCACCACGCCAGGCTGGAACTGGCCACGGCGGCCAATGGCCATGGCTTGAAGGTTAGCGTGCACTTCAACCTGGCGCGTTGACTTCCATAAAACATGACAGGGCTGCGGCGCGACGCTAAAAATTGCATGTTGCTTAAAAACAACAAGTAATTTATTTTTAATACTTAATTGACATTCATATTAATCAATTGCCTTACGTAAATATATTTATCCCTATAGAATTCGCCTTCCATTAAGCGGCAAGACCATCTTTCCGCATTAATTAATTTCTTAGGAATAAAATGAAAAAGCAATTGTTTGCAGTAGTCGTAGGCGCCGCTCTGGCATTCCCATTGTTCGCACAAGCTGAAGGCGCTTATGTTGGCGGCAATATCGGTCGTTCGGAATTGAAAGCCGGCGGCGACGGTTGGGGCAAAGAAAACAAAACCAGCTTCAAAGCCTATGCTGGCTACGATTTCACCGCCAATTTCGGCGTAGAAGGTGGTTATGTTAATTTCGGCAAAATCAAACAAAATGATGGCACCGAAGCGTTCAGCGCCGAAACCAGCGCATTGTACGCAGCTGCTACCGGCACCCTGCCACTGAACGAACAATTCTCGCTGCTGGCTAAAGTTGGTATTACGCGCAATCACACCAAACTGAAACTGAGCGACACCAATTTCAACTTCAGCGAATCGCAAAACAAAACCTCCGCCCTGATCGGCGTAGGCGCTGCGTACAACATCAATAAAAACCTGTCGGCAGTTGCTGAATACGAACACTTCGGCAAAACCGTCGACAACAACGGCGTGAACATCAAGGCATCGCAATTCTCGGTAGGCCTGCGCTACAAATTCTAATTCACGATTTTTGTGAATTAAAATCCAGCGATTAGCCTGGCTTTGAAGGCCCGGTCGAATTTTCGACCGGGCCTTTCTGCATTCAGGAGATCGTCCAGCCCCTTGCGCAAGCGCTGGAGTGGCGCAGACAGGCGGCCTATCGCCATGCAAGGAGGCTGCGCCTGAGTGAAATGAGGCCGCAATGCAGACTTTTTCCCGTCACCAGCGCATATTGCCCAAAATGTTGCCGTAAAACAACGTGTGATTTATTTTTCATTATTTTTAAATAATTTCCTTAAGGAAATAAAAGACAAGTTATAAAATCTGGCCTCCATTAAGCAACGCTTATTGCCGCTACCTTAATTACGCACAGGAGAAAAAATGAAAAAACAATTATTTGCAGCCATCACTGTCGCCGCACTGGCATTGCCCATGCTGGCCCAGGCACAAGCAGAAAATATTTACATCGGCGGCAGCCTGGGGCGCAGCGAATTATCGGTGAGCGCCCCTGAATCCAAGAGTGAACAAAACAAAACCAGCTACAAGATTTATGCCGGTTACGATTTCAATACCAACTTTGGCGTGCAAGCCGGTTATGCCGATTTCGGTTCCATGAAAGTGAATGAATATACCGATAATGTAAAAGTCGACAGCACCGCATTTTATGCAGCAGCAACCGCCAGCCTGCCCCTGAATACGCAGTTTTCCCTGTTCGGCAAGCTCGGTGCAAGCCGCAATCAGACTAAAGTCAAAAGCAATGATATGGATGGCCTTTCCGATAAGCAGAAAAAAACATCGGTGGTGATCGGTTTTGGCCTGAACTACGCCATCAGCAAGAACCTGGCTGCGATTGCTGAATATGAAAATTTCGGCAAAACGTTCAAGATCGATGGCGGCGCCACAATCAAGGCGCATACGATGTCGGCGGGCCTGCGCTACAAATTCTAATTCCTGCATGGCATGAATTGATTTTGAAGCTCGCCAGTCGATGATGCTACTATCCCGCCCTGAGATTTGAATGAGGGCGCACTGCCATGATGACAAAAGAAGAAGTCGGCGAACTGTTTGACAATATCCGGGAAAATGCCCCCTGGGATTTGACCCAGCCGCTGCTGTGGGGTTATTACTTCACCAACCCCACGCCGGAATCGCTGGAGCAGGCGGCTGCCCTGCTGGCCATGCAGGGCTACCGCCCGGTGGAGTTGTACCAGCCCGAGCTGGAAGATGCTGCCGCCCCGCCGGTGTGGGTACTGCACGTGGAGAAGGAAGAAGTGCATGGCGTTGACAGCCTGCATGCGCGCAATGGCGAACTGATGCAATTCGCACAGGAACACCAGCTGGCCAGCTATGACGGCATGGATGTGGGCCCGATCGGCCAGCAACAGGACGTACCGCAGTTCAAGTAAGACCACCTTGCAGTGGATGTAAAAACGGCGCCGATGGCGCCGTTTTGCATGGAATAAACAAGAATCAGCTCAGGTTTTCCAGGCGGATCTTGGTCACCGTGCCGACCACGCTGCTCAGGGCTTCCATCTTGGCAATCGCCGCCGTGACGTGCTTTTCCTGCGTCTGGTGCGTCAGCATGATGATGTCCGTTTGCGTCTCGTCTTCGGCCGGCTCTTTTTGCAGCATGGCGTCGATCGAGATGCCGCCATCGGCCAGGATGCGCGTCAGGTCGGCCAGCACGCCCGGCTGGTCGGCCACATGCATGCGCAGGTAGTAGCTGGTAGTGATTTCCGACATCGGCAGAATCGCGATATCGGTCATCGCGTTCGGCTGGAAGGCCAGGTGCGGCACGCGGTGTTCCGGGTCGGCCGTGGCCAGGCGGGTGATGTCGACCAAGTCGGCAATCACCGACGAAGCCGTCGGCTCGGCGCCCGCGCCACGGCCCGAATACAGGCTGGCGCCGACGGCGTCGCCATGCACCAGCACCGCGTTCATGGCGCCTTCCACGTTGGCGATCAAACGCTTGGCCGGGATCAGGGTCGGATGCACGCGCAGCTCGATGCCTTCCACGCCATTGACGGTGGCGCGCTTGGTGATGCCCAGCAGCTTGATGCGGTAGCCCAGTTGTTCGGCATAGCGGATATCGACCGCATTGAGGTTGCTGATGCCTTCCACATAGGCTTTGTCGAACTGCACCGGGATGCCGAAGGCGATGGCCGACATGATGGTGGCCTTGTGCGCCGCGTCCACGCCTTCGATGTCGAAAGTGGGATCGGCTTCTGCATAGCCCAGTTCCTGCGCCTGTTTCAGCACGGTGGCGAAATCGAGGCCCTTGTCGCGCATCTCGGACAGGATGAAATTGGTGGTGCCGTTGATGATGCCGGCGATCCATTCGATGCGGTTGGCCGTCAAGCCTTCGCGCAGCGCCTTGATGATGGGGATGCCGCCGGCCACCGCCGCTTCGAACGCCACCATCACGCCCTTGTCCTGGGCGGCCGCAAAGATTTCGTTGCCATGCACGGCCAGCAGGGCCTTGTTGGCCGTCACCACGTGCTTGCCGTTGGCGATCGCCTGCAGCACCAGGGTGCGCGACAGGTCGTAGCCGCCGATCAGTTCAACCACGATATCGATTTCGGGATCGTTGACGATCAGGGCCGGATCATTGACCACCTTGCAGGCGCCGGCCACCAGCGCTTCGGCTTTCGCTACGTCGCGCACGGCGACGGCGACCACTTCGATGCCGCGGCCGGCGCGGCGCTTGATTTCTTCCTGATTGCGGCGCAGGACGCTGAACGTGCCGTAACCGACATTCCCCAGGCCCAGCAGGCCGATTTTGATGGATTTCATAATCTACTAAAAGCTCATAAGTGACGCGCCTGGGCAATTGAATGCCGGCTACGCGCCAGGTTGATCGAGTGTGCTGCTACCGGCTCAGCCCCGGCTGTGACGCTTGCGATAGCCTTCGAGGAAGCGCGCGATGCGTCCCATGGCCTCGGTCAGGTCATCGGAATTGGGCAGGAAGACGATGCGGAAATGGTCTTGCGCGATCCAGTTGAAACCCGTGCCCTGCACAATCAGCACCTTGGCCTCGGCCAGCAATTCATAGGCAAACTGCTGGTCGTCGGCGATCGGATAAATCACCGGATCGAGGCGCGGGAACATGTACAGCGCCGCTTTCGGCTTGACGCAGGTCACGCCAGGAATATCGGTCAGCAGCTTGTGCGCCAGGTCGCGCTGCTTCAGCAAGCGCCCGCCAGGTCCCACCAGGTCGTTGATGCTCTGGTAGCCGCCCAGCGCGGTCTGGATCGCGAACTGGCCCGGTGCATTGGCGCACAGGCGCATCGAGGCCAGCATGTTCAAGCCTTCGATGTAATCCCTGGCGTGGCGCTTTTCGCCCGACACCACCATCCAGCCGGCACGGTAGCCGCAGGAGCGGTAATTCTTCGACAGGCCATTCAGGGTAATGAACAGCACATCGTCGGCCAGCGAGGCGATCGACACGTGCTCGGCTTCGTCGTACAGCACCTTGTCGTAGATTTCGTCGGCAAAGATGATCAGCTGGTGCTGGCGCGCCAGTTCGACGATCTGCAGCAGCAATTCCACCGGGTACAGGGCGCCGGTCGGATTGTTCGGGTTGATGACGACGATGGCGCGCGTCTGCGGCGTGATCTTGCGGCGCATGTCGTCGATATCGGGATACCACTCGTTCTGCTCATCGCATACATAATGCACGGGATTGCCGCCGGACAGGCTGACAGCGGCCGTCCACAGCGGGTAGTCGGGCGCGGGCACCAGCACTTCGTCGCCGCTGTTGAGCAGCGCGTTCATCGACATCACGATCAGTTCCGAGGCACCATTGCCCAGATAGATATCGTCGATGGTCACGCCGGCGATATTCTTGCTCTGGGTATAGTGCATGACGGCCTTGCGCGGCGCGAACATGCCCTTGGAATCGGTATAGCCGGCCGCGTTCTGCAGGTTCAGCATCATGTCGCGCACGATCTCGTCGGGCGGATCGAAGCCGAACACGGCCAGGTTGCCGATATTGAGCTTGGTGATCTTGTGGCCTTCTTCTTCCATTTGCCTGGATTTTTCCAGGACCGGGCCGCGGATGTCATAGCAGACATCCGCCAATTTATTCGATTTCTGAATCGGTCGCAAAATAAATCCCTGTCGTGATACGGCGCAGCCTGCCAACGCTTGCAGCGTGGCATGTGCACCAGAACTATGAATCCATGAGACTGCAATGGCGAAGGTTGCAACACCAAACAGGCATTCTCGCCGAAAGCAGGCCATTTTATCAAATTAAACATGGCGAATGACGGCATTTGGCGCTAAATCTGCCAAACCTGCCTGCCGCGCAGGCAAGGCATCGGCGACGCCGCCTTCACCGTTTCTTCACTTTAGCGGCGCCTGCTCACGCTACCATGGCGCTGCCTGTGCTTGCATCTGCCCGATTATGTTGCATTTAGAAAAGATTCCCCTGCCATTCGCTCTTTTCAAGCATTTATGGCATGCTTACGCCCCTTCGCCACAGTACGGCAAGCGTCCCGATTAACCGTCCAGAACAGCCCAAACGCCATGAAACTTCATGCCAGCACCACCCAACAATACCAGACCGTCACCGGCTACGATGAAAACGGCGTTGAGATCAATGCCCAGCCGTATAACTATAGCCTGATCGTCATGCCAGAGGTAGAACCACGGGCCTGGGAGGTGGGCAGTTTTGAAGCATTGACCGAAGCGCATTTCGCGCAAATCCTGGCCGACGAACCCGACGTGGTGATTTTGGGCACTGGCGAGCGCCAGCGCTTCGTCCATCCGAAGCTGACCGCCGCACTGACCATGCGCCGCATCGGCGTCGAATGCATGGATAGCCAGGCTGCCTGCCGCACGTATAACATCCTGATGGGCGAAGGCCGCAAGGTCACCCTGGCACTGATCCTGTCGAATGGCAAGGGTAACGCAGCATGAAGAAATTCAATATCAATGAATTGCACACCTCGCGCGTGCTGATGTGGTCCCTGCTGGGCATTTTTATCGTCGTCACGCTGTATGCACTGGGCATCCGCACGCTGGTGCCGCCCGATGAAGGCCGCTACGCCGAAATGGCGCGTGAGATGCTGGCCAGCGGCGACTGGATTACCACCCGCCTGAATGGCATCAAGTACTTTGAGAAACCGCCGCTGCAAACCTGGATGAATGCGCTGACCTTCGCCACCTTTGGCCTGGGCGAGTGGCAGGCCCGTTTGTGGACCGGTTTGTGCGGCATCATTGGTGTCTGCATGACGGCGCTGGCCGGCAAAAAAGTGTTCGGTCCGCGCGTGGGCCTGTATGCAGGCCTGGTGCTGGCGTCGAGCCTGTTCTGGCTGGCGTCCGGCCAGATCAATTCGCTGGACATGAGCTTGTCGGGCATGATGACCATCGTGCTGGCCAGCCTGCTGATCGCCCAGCGCGATGGCGCCACGGCAGCCGAGCAACGCAACTGGATGCTGGCCTGCTGGGCCGGCATGGCGCTGGCCGTGCTGGCCAAGGGCTTGATCGGCATCGTGCTGCCCGGCGCCGTGCTGGTGCTGTACACGGCGTTTTCGCGCGACTGGCGCATCTGGACCCGCTTGCACCTGGTCAAAGGCTTCATCGTGTTTTTCGCCATCGCCACGCCATGGTTCGTGCTGGTCGGCCTGCGCAATCCCGAGCAGCCGCATTTCTTCTTCATCCACGAACACCTGGAACGCTTCCTGAAAAAAGGCCACCAGCGCGAAGGCGCGTGGTATTACTTCCTGGTACTGCTGATTCCCGGCATCCTGCCCTGGATAGGCGTGCTGCCGCAAAGTATCGCCGCCGCTTTCAAGCGCCAGGACGGCGCCTTCCAGCCCCGCTTGATGGTGCTGATCTGGGCCGTCTTCATTTTCTTCTTCTTCAGCTATTCGACCTCCAAGCTGCCCGGCTACATCGTGCCCGTCTTCCCCGCACTGGCCCTGCTGATCGCGCTGTACCTGGAATCGGCCTCGCGCCGCCAGCGCATGCTGGCCGCCGGCCTGCTGACCGTGCTGGGCCTGGCCGTGCTGGTGATCGTGCCGTTCGCCTTCCAGCACGCCAGCGCACGCGATCCGCTGGAACTGGCTGCACTGAAAGGCTATCAGCCGTGGGTGATGGCGGCCGGCTTCTTTGCCCTGGCCGGCGGCGCCCTGGCCCTGCTGCATGCACGCCAGTTGCGCCGCGACATGACGGTGCTGACGATTGCCGGCGCCGGTTTCCTGGCCACCCACTGCATCCTGGCCGGTTCCGAGCTGTACGGCCAAAACCGTGCCGGCACGGATTTGCTGCCGCAGATCCAGGCGGAGCTCAGTGCCGACACCAAGGTCTATTCGGTGGGCATCTATGAACAGTCGCTGACGTATTATTTGCAGCGTCCCGTGATCCTGGTCGATTACTGGGATGAATTCACGTTTGGACTGGAACAGCAACCGGAGCTGTCGTTGCCGAAAGTGGAGCAATTTGTCGAACAATGGACGCGCGATGCGGCCAGCGGCGTGCGCGACGTGGCCATCATCAGCCACGACCAGTACAAGCAGCTGCAACAGCAAGGCGTACCGATGCGCCTGGTGGCGCAAGATGCACGCCGCATGGTGATTGCCAACAATATCGTTGTTAGCAAATAGAAAAGTCTTCGACTTGCGCAGACTGATCCGGGGCGAATGCGTCCCGGATGTTTGGCTTTCACGCCCGGGCGCCACGGAAACTGCCGCGCCACCACCCCGAATAAAGCTATAAAATAGCGTTGCCTGCCAGCGGACACGGATCACGCTGGCAACCATAACCATCAAAACAATAACAATACGGCCTACACCATAAAACCCAAGAACAAGACGAGTGCCCCATGACCTCTGCCCTGCCCTTTTTGCCATTTTCAAAACCCACCATCGATGAAGCCACCATTGCCGCCGTCGGCGAGGTGCTGCGTTCCGGCTGGATCACCAGCGGGCCAAAAGTGCAAGCCTTCGAAGCGCAACTGTCCGAGTATTTTGGCGGCCGCCCCGTGCGCACCTTCAATTCCGGCACCTGCACCATGGAAATCGCGCTGCGTATCGCCGGCATAGGCCCGGGAGATGAAGTCATCACCACGCCCATTTCGTGGGTCGCCACCGCCAACGTCATCATCGAAGTGGGCGCCACGCCCGTGTTTGCCGATATCGACCCGGTCACGCGCAATATCGACCTCGACAAGCTGGAAGCGGCCATCACGCCACGCACAAAAGCCATCATCCCCGTCTACCTGTCGGGCTTGCCAGTCGATATGGACCGCCTGTACGCGATTGCCGACAAATACAAGCTGCGCGTGGTGGAAGACGCCGCGCAAGCATTTGGTTCCGAGTGGAAGGGCAAGCGCATCGGCTCGTTTGGCGACTTCGTGTCCTTCAGCTTCCAGGCCAACAAAAACATCACCACCGGTGAAGGCGGCGCGCTGGTGCTGAACAACCTGGAAGAAGCGCGGCTGGCCGAAAAGTACCGGCTGCAGGGCGTGACCCGCAGCGGCGTCGATGGCATCGATGTCGATGTGCTGGGTGGCAAATACAATATGAGCGACATCATGGCCGCCATCGGCCTGGGCCAGTTCGCCAATATCGAGGCGATCACGGCCCACCGCCGCAGCCTGGCACGCCATTATTTTGCACAGTTCGGCAGCGATTTCGAGGCCCTCAGCGGCGCGCAGCTGCCGGTGGCCGACTTTGAAAACAGCAACTGGCATTTGTTCCAGATCATCCTGCCGGACAACGGCCCCGGCACGCGCGCGACCTTCATGCAAAAAATGGCGGAACAAAACGTGGGCACCGGCTACCATTATTCGCCTATCCACCTGTTTAGCATGTACCGCGAACGCGGCTTTACGGAAGGCATGTTCCCCGTCTCCGAAAAACTCGGCTACCTGACCGTGACCTTGCCGATGTTCTACGCCATGAGCAAGCAGGACGTGGAACGCGCCGTCGCCACCGTCAAATCCATCCTCATCAAGTGAGCAGCGTGCCGATGAAACCAGAACTGTCTATTATCATTCCAATCTACAACGAACAGGATGGCCTGGCCGCCCTGTTCGCGCGCCTGTATCCGGCCCTCGACGCCCTGCAGACCAGCTATGAAATCATCTTCATCAACGATGGCAGCCGCGACAATTCGGTCTCCATCCTGGCCGAACAGTTCCGCCAGCGTCCCGATGTGACGCGGGTGGTGCTGTTCAACGGCAATTATGGCCAGCACATGGCCATCCTGGCCGGCTTTGAAGCCTCGCGCGGCCAGATCATGATCACCCTCGACGCCGACCTGCAAAACCCGCCCGAGGAAATCGGCAACCTGGTGGCGAAGATGCGCGAAGGCTACGACTACGTGGGTTCGATCCGCCGCAAGCGCCAGGATTCGGCCTGGCGTACGCTGGCCTCGAAAATGATGAACCGCCTGCGCGAAAAAATCACCAATATCAAGATCACCGACCAGGGCAATATGCTGCGCGCGTATGGCCGCAATGTGATCGACCTGGTCAACCAGTGCGCCGAAGTCAATACCTTCGTGCCGGCGCTGGCTTACACCTTCGCCCGCAAGCCGACGGAAATCACGGTCGAGCACGAGGAACGCTCGGCCGGCGAATCGAAATATTCGCTGTATAGCCTGATCCGCCTCAATTTCGACCTGGTGACGGGTTTTTCGCTGGTGCCGCTGCAAATCTTTTCCATGCTGGGCATGGCGCTGTCGCTGGGCTCGGCCATGCTGGTGGTATTCCTGCTGATCCGCCGCTTCCTGCTGGGCGCGGAAGCCGAAGGCGTATTCACCCTGTTTGCGATCGCCTTCTTCTTCATGGGCGTGATTCTGTTCGGCATCGGCCTGGTGGGCGAATACGTGGGCCGCATCTTCCAGCAAGTGCGCGCGCGGCCCCGCTACGTGGTGCAGACCATCTTGCAGGACGGCATGGCGCAAGCCGAATCGGAAGCACAGCCCCATGTGCAGCTGGACAAACGCCAGGTGAGCCGCTGATGCGCGCCGTCGTTTTTGGCTACCACAACGTGGGCGTGCGCTGCATCAAGGTGCTGCTGGCCGGCGGCGTCGATATCGCCCTGGTCGTCACGCATGAAGACAGCCCCACGGAAAACCTGTGGTTCGAGTCGGTCGTCAGCCTGTGCCAGGCCGAAGGCATCCCCTACATCACGCCGGCCGACGCCCGCTCGCCCGAATTGCTGGCCCAGGTACAGCAGGCGCAACCGGACCTGATGTTCAGCTTTTACTACCGCAACATGTTGCCGGCTAGCATACTGGAAGTCGCTCCCGCCTATAATATGCACGGCTCGCTGCTGCCGCAGTTCCGTGGCCGCGCGCCCGTCAACTGGGCCGTGCTGCATGGCGCCACGGAAACCGGCGCTACCTTGCATGAAATGACGGTCAAGCCGGACGCAGGCGCCATCGTGGCGCAAACGGCCGTGCCGATCCTGCCCGACGACACCGCCTTCGAAGTGTTTGGCAAGGTCACCGTAGCGGCCGAGCAAACCCTGTGGGGCGTGCTGCCCGCCTTGCTGGACGGCACGGCGCCGCGCCAGCTGAACGATTTGCGCCAGGGCGGCTACTTCGGCGGACGCAAGCCGGAAGACGGCCGCATCGACTGGACCCTGCCCGCGCAACAAGTGTATAACCTGCACCGCGCCGTAGCGCCGCCGTATCCGGGCGCCTTTACCGAAGTAAATCATGTCGTTTACATCATCGAAAAGGCCCGTTTGAGCCGGCGTCCCGCGGGAAGTTTGCCACCGGGCTTGGCAGTAGTGGATAATTGCATCTTTGGCGTTTGCGGAGATGGCCACATGCTTGCCATTTCTGCATTGACGGCTGGCGACGTACCGGTTTCCGCTGCACAACTGCAAAGCCGCCTGGCCGCCCCCGTCAGCGCACACTGAACATTACCGAAAGAATCTCATATGAAAAAAGTCCTCATCTTAGGCGTCAACGGCTTCATCGGCCACCACTTGTCCAAACGCATCCTGGAAACCACGGACTGGCATGTCTATGGCATGGACATGAGCACCGACCGCATTGCGGAACTGCTGGACAACGATGCCTACAAATCGCGCATGCACTTCTTTGAAGGCGACATCACGATCAACAAGGAATGGGTCGAATACCACGTCAAGAAATGCGACGTGATCCTGCCGCTGGTGGCGATCGCCACGCCATCGACCTACGTCAAGCAACCGCTGCGCGTATTCGAACTGGACTTCGAGGCGAACCTGCCGATCGTGCGTTCGGCCGCCAAATACGGCAAGCACCTGGTGTTCCCGTCGACCTCGGAAGTGTATGGCATGTGCCACGACGAAGAGTTCGATCCGGAAAACTCGGAACTGATCTGCGGCCCAATCAACAAACCGCGCTGGATCTACTCGAACGCCAAGCAACTGATGGACCGCGTGATCTGGGGTTACGGCATGGAAGGCCTGAACTTCACCTTGTTCCGTCCATTCAACTGGATCGGCGCCGGCCTGGACTCGATCCACACGCCAAAAGAAGGCTCGTCCCGCGTGGTAACGCAATTCTTTGGCCATATCGTGCGCGGCGAAAACATCTCGCTGGTCGATGGCGGCGCGCAAAAACGCGCGTTCACCTACATCGATGACGGTATCGATGCCCTGATCCGCATCATCGCCAACAAAAATGGCGTGGCCAGCGGCAAGATCTACAACATCGGCAATCCGACCAACAACTATTCGATCCGCGACCTGGCCGGCATGATGCTGACCCTGGCTGCCGAATACCCGGAATACGCCGAAGGCGCGAAACACGTGAAAATCGTGGAAACGACTTCGGGCGCCTACTATGGCGCCGGTTACCAGGACGTGCAAAACCGCGTGCCGAAAATCACCAATACCTGCGAAGACCTGGGCTGGGCGCCAACCACCACCATGGCCGATTCGCTGCGCAACATTTTCGACGCCTACCGCAGCCAGGTAGCCCAAGCCAAAGCCCTGATGGATTAATGTTGAGCAAGCCGTTACTGACCCTGAAAATCGACGTCGATACCTACCGCGGCACGCGTGAAGGTATGGGCAACCTGGTGCGCATGCTGGCCGCGCACCAGGCCCGCGCCACCTTTTTGTTTTCGCTGGGCCCCGACCATACGGGATGGGCCTTGCGGCGCGCGCTGAGACCTGGCTTTTTCAGCAAGGTCTCGCGCACTTCGGTGGTCGAGCACTATGGCTTGAAAACATTGATGTACGGCACATTGCTTCCCGGTCCCGATATCGGCAAGCAATGTGTGCAAGAACTGCGCGCCGTGCGCGATGCCGGCTTCGAATGCGGCATCCACACCTGGGACCACACCTTGTGGCAGGACAACGTTGCCAAGCGCAACGCTGCCTGGACCGTGGGCATGATGCGCAAGGCCGCCAGCCGCTACCAGCAAGTGTTTGGCGCCAAGCCGCACACGCATGGCGCGGCCGGCTGGCAAATGAATGTCAGCGCCTTCGTCGAACACGACGCGGCAGGCTACCACTATGCCTCCGATGGCCGTGCCATTCTCGACGAGCGCGGCGCGATGGTGTATCCGGGCAATGGCCCGCACCGTGTGCGCAATGGCAATACCTTGCTGAAATGCGTGCAATTGCCCACCACCCTGCCCACCCTCGATGAACTGCTCGGCTGTGAAATCGATGGCAAGCTGCTCACAACGGGCAATGTCGCCGAGCATATCCTGGCGCTGACGGCAGAAAATCGCCGCGATCACGTGTATACCTTGCATGCAGAACTTGAAGGACAGAAACTCGCCCCCATTTTCGAGCAGTTGCTGACGGGCTGGAAAGCCCAGGGCTATGAATTCTCCTCCATGGGCGATTATTATGAAAAAGTAAAAGATACGGAATTGCCCGTCTGCCCCGTCACCTGGGGTGAACTGCCAGGCCGTTCGGGACGCCTGATTGTGCAGGGCAAAGCTGCCTGAATGTTGTATTGTTCCACCTGGATGCGTTGCCAGGATAAAAACAGCGCTGATGATCACCGTTCAGGAGAGAACCTGTGGCTGATAGCCAATCCCTCGTAAGCCTACCCGACTTTAGCGCCGCCATGACCAGCGGCAAAACCTTTCAGTTGCTGGGCCGTCCAGCCAAGACCACGGTGCTGTTTTTCTATCCAAAAGACAACACCCCAGGTTGCACGACTGAGAACATGGCCTTCCGCGACGCCTATCCGCAATTTCTCGCCGCCGGCGCGGAAATCTACGGCATCAGCCGCGATTCGCTGCGCTCGCACGAGAATTTCAAGGCCAAGCTGGAACTGCCGTTCGAACTGATTTCCGATCCGGACGAAGCCGTTTGCCTGCTGTTCAACGTCATGAAGATGAAACAGATGTATGGCAAGACGGTACGCGGCGTCGAGCGCAGTACGTTTATTATTGACGCTGAGGGCCGATTGGTGAAAGAATGGAGAGGCGTGAAGGTCGCCACTCACGTAGAAGAAGTGCTGGAATTCGTAGCGCATCTGAACTGATCGGTAGCTAAGTAATATAACTGAGCAACACCGATCGTATGCGTTGCAGGCTTTCAGCAAAAACGTCACTCAACCCGTCGTCCAGTTCACTGTACAGATCGCAATCTTGAGTCAGCGCAACGCCTCTTCCCACTCCGCCAGGCGGGCTTCCCGCCCGCAACTGGCACTCCTTCCCGGCCACCTGGCCGGCCTGTCGGCAGTCATATCGTCCTGTAGCATTGTTGTTCATCGCATCGACCCCATGAGAATCGCCGCCAGAAGCTGGCTGCCCATGGGCGATTCATTCCAGAAATTTTTTGATTGAGATCCTGATGCCACTGCCAAAAATACCTAGCAAGCCAGCCACCATCCTGGCAACACAAGATTACCCAACCGCAGGCGCCACGCGCCCGGCCGGCAAGAGCCCGGCTGCCAAGAAAGTTGCAGCACCCGTGATTGAAGCGGCACTGGCCGAAGTGGCCAAGCCGGTACGCAATGCCGCCACCAAGATCAAGCAAGTGGCGGCCCTGATGGTCGCCAAGCCGGCGCCAGTCGCAGCAGCACCTGCTGCTGCGCCAGCTGTCATTAAACCTGCCGCCAAGGCCAAGGCGCCGAGCGCCAAGGTCACCCCGATCAAGTCCGTGAAACAGGCGGAGCAGCCGCATCCGGCCAAGCACAAGGCCGTCGAAGTGCAACTGAAATCGTCGGCCAGCCGCGCCGCCGACCAGCGCGGCATCAGCAAGCTGTTCGTGCTCGATACCAACGTGCTGATGCACGATCCATCGTCGCTGTTCCGCTTCGAGGAGCACGATGTCTACCTGCCGATGATGACCCTGGAAGAGCTGGACAACCACAAGAAGGGCATGACGGAAGTCGCGCGTAACGCCCGCCAGGTGTCGCGCACGCTGGACGCGCTGATCAGCAATACGGACGATGACGCCATCGAGCAAGGCATCTTGCTGTCCAAGCTGGGCAACAAGGACGCCAAGGGCCGCTTGTTCTTCCAGACGCGTTTGCAAAGCGCCGACCTGCCAGTAGGCTTGCCAGTCGGCAAGGCTGATAACCAGATCCTGGCCGTCGTGCGGTCGCTGGAAGCGGAACAGGAAGGCCGCCCGGTGGTGCTGGTGTCGAAAGACATCAATATGCGCATCAAGGCGCGCGCGCTGGGCTTGCCGGCCGAAGATTACTTCAACGACCATGTGCTGGAAGACACGGACTTGCTGTATTCGGGCATCGTGCAATTGCCGGACGATTTCTGGAACAAGCACGGCAAGGACATGGAATCCTGGCAAGAAAGCAAGAACGGCTACAGCTCCACCTTCTACCGCGTGACGGGCCCGTTCGTGCCGTCGATGCTGGTCAACCAGTTCATTTACCTGGAACCGAAAAACGGCGAAGCGCCGTTCTATGGCCAGGTGAAACAGATCAACGGCAAGACGGCCGTGCTGCAAACCCTGCGCGACTTCAGCCACACGAAGAACAATGTGTGGGGCGTGACGGCGCGCAACCGCGAGCAGAACTTCGCCCTGAACCTGCTGATGAATCCGGAATGCGACTTCGTCACCCTGCTGGGCCAGGCCGGTACCGGCAAGACCCTGCTGGCCCTGGCCGCCGGCCTGGCGCAAGTGCTGGAAACCAAGCTCTACAACGAAATCATCGTCACCCGCGTGACGGTGCCCGTCGGTGAAGACATCGGTTTCCTGCCGGGTACGGAAGAAGAAAAGATGTCGCCATGGATGGGCGCCTTCGACGACAACCTGGAAGTGCTGAACAAGTCCGACTCCGATGGCGGCGAATGGGGCCGGGCAGCAACGCAAGACCTGATCCGTTCGCGCATCAAGATCAAGTCGCTCAACTTCATGCGCGGCCGTACCTTTGTGAACAAGTTCCTGATCATCGATGAAGCGCAAAACCTGACGCCGAAACAAGTCAAGACTTTGGTCACCCGCGCCGGTCCCGGTACAAAAATCCTGTGCCTGGGCAACATCGCCCAGATCGATACACCGTACCTGACGGAAGGTTCGAGCGGCCTGACTTACGTGGTCGACCGCTTCAAGGGCTGGTCGCACAGCGGCCACGTCACCCTGGCCCGCGGCGAGCGTTCGCGCCTGGCAGATCACGCCAGCGAAGTGCTGTAAAACACGGAGAGCGGCCTCGGCCGCTAATCAAAAAGCCCTGCTGGCAGCGATGCCAGCAGGGCTTTTTTTATCTCTACCAAAAAATCAGTGCTACACTTAGTACTCATATAATCCAATTTGAGTAGTATCATGATCAATTTAATCCAGCAACTCAGTGCCACGCGCCAGGCTATCGGACTCAGCCAGGAAGCGCTGGCGATGCAGGCCGGGCTGAGCCGCATGACGGTGCAGCGCACCGAGGCGGGCAATATCGATCCGCGCCTCTCCTCGCTGATCGTGATGGCCCGCGCGCTCGGCATGGAACTGATGCTGGTGCCGTCCGCCATCCGGCCCGGCCTGGAAGAGTTCGCTCGCTCTGGTGGCAAGTTCCTGGGCCAGCCGGAGGGTGTCGGCGCACCGCCATCGATCGTCGATGAGCTATTGGCCGCAGCACCCGGCAGCAGTCAGCGCTAAATCATGCGCACGGCCATCCGCTACCTGCGGCTATACCTGCACACGCCAGACCAGGGGCGGCGCGCAATAGGTTATCTGTCGCAATATGGCGATATCTTGCGGGTTTCGTTCGATGCGGCATACATAGCGGATACGCACCGGCCCACCTTGTCGCTGGGCTACCTGGGCGGCAATGGCGCCGCCACGCGCGAGATCCTTTCAGCCCCACGCGATATACGCCTGGTCCGCAGCGATGGCAAATGGCCCGCCTATTTCCAGAATCTGCTACCCGAGGGACATAACCGCGAGCGGCTGGCGCAGCAACGCGGTTGCCATCCCGACGATGAATTCGAGCTGCTGGCCGCTGCCGGCCACGACTTGATGGGCGCTGTTGAAGTGTCACCCGTGCCGCCATCGGAAGGCATACCCGATGTGGTGCGCCACTGGCATACGGCGCTGGGCCTGGATGTGCTGGAACCGGGTTTTGTCGAATTCCCCGTCGAGGACGCAGCCTCGCTACCTGGCGTGATCACCAAGTTTTCTGCCGTGCTCGATGATCGCCGTTATATGGTCAAACGCCATGGCGCGGCAGGCGATTACATCCTCAAGCTGCCCAGCAGCCGCCATCCTGAGCTGGTTGCCAATGAATACACTTGCTATCAATTGGCCAAAGGATTGGGCTTGGACTGCGCCAAGGCGCAGATCGTCGCCAGGAAAGACACCGATTTGCCGGAGCACATACCGTTTGACAATATTCTGGCGGTGGAACGCTTTGACCGCTGCGCAGACGGTGGCCGCATCCATATGGAAGAATTTGCGCAAGTCTTGCGCTATGAGCCGCGGCACAAATATGGCAAGGGCATCGCGCAAGACTATGCGGCCATGCTGCGCATCCTCGACCAGCTGTCGACCAGGCCCGCGCAGGACGTGCAGGAATTCGTCCGGCGTTTTATCGCCTTCATTCTGATGGGCAATACCGACGCCCACCTGAAAAACTGGGCTGTGCGCTACCCCGACGGGCGCCATCCGGCACTGGCGCCGCTGTACGATCCGGTGTGCATCACGGCCCTGTTCGACGACGTGCCGCAAAACGACTACAGCATCAACCGTGCTATCGATAAGCAATTGCGCGTCTTCAATTGGCATGATGTTGATACACTGCTACAACAAGCCCGGCTTCCACGCCGAGCCCGCTTGCTGCAACTGGCCAGGCAAGTGGTCAAACAAGCGCAGGCGGACTGGCCAACCTTGCTCAAAGAAGCTCCCGATAATGTACGGCGCTCGATTAGCGCCAGGCTGGATGGCGGGCTTAGCCTCACGCAATAGCCACCCACCTTTTCATTGACCACCATACATGCACCCGGCCGTACAAATACTCGTTTTCACCGCACTCTTTGCCATCCTTCATCTTGCCTTCATGGTGTTCTGCGCCCGTTGCCTGGGCCTCGTCATCCGCAGCATCACCTTCGGCATCGGCCCCACCTGCTACGCCTGGGGCAAGCTGAGCCTGAAGGCCTTGCCCTTCTCGGGCAACCTGACATTGAAAGACTCGCGAGAGGAGGAATTGCAAACGAATGAGTGCCTGGATGCCTTTAATTTCCAGCCAGTCTGGAAACAAGTGCTGCTGCCCCTGAGCGCGCCCCTGTGCCTGTTGCTATTGTCCATGGCAGTGCTTGGTTTTCAGGGCTGGACCAGTTTCCTGTCGGCCTTTGCCCAGATCATCGATGGCGCACTGGCGCCCCTGTCCACCGCGCAAGATTATTTGCATGCCTGGCATCCCTACGCCGCCACGCAGAGCCTGCTCATGGCATTTGCGTTACTGACCACCAAGCTGTGCGCGTTTAACTTGTTGCCGTTCGCTGGACTCAATGGCGGTCAGGCCTTGCTCAATCTTTTGCGCTGGGGCAAACCGGATGCGCCATGGCAAGCATCTGCCAGCAGCTGGCTATTGCTGCCCGGCATTGCCATCCTGGCTTCCTGGATGGCGGCACTCGCCTATCACTTCTTGCAAAAAATTAACTAGCAAATGCCGCACGGCCCGGCAACTTACCCGACCAATACCAGTTTGCGGTTCACGAATTCCATGATGCCCAGGTCGGACAACTCACGGCCGTAACCGGAATTCTTCACGCCGCCGAACGGCAATTCCGGCGCCGTCACGGCCGGCGAATTGATGAACACCATGCCCGTATCGATCTGGCTGGCGAGGCGTTTGCCACGTGCAATATCCCGGGTGATCACAGTACCGCCCAGGCCGAATGGCGAATCGTTGGCCAGCGCGATCGCCTCTTGCTCGTTGCTGACGCGAAACACCATCGCCACTGGCGCAAAAAATTCCTGGTAATACACAGGGTTCGATGCGGCCACGTCGGTCAGGATGGTCGGCTCCATGAAGTAGCCGCTGCGCGCGATGCGCTTGCCGCCCAGCAGGACCTTGGCGCCGCCTTCGAGCGCCTGGCCAACTTGCTTCAAGGCCAGTTCCAGCGCCGCCTGGCTCGACAGGGGCGCCAGGGTCGTTGCTGCATCCATCGGGTCGCCCGGCTGCAGTTTTTCCAGTTCGGCCTGGAAACGCTGCAGGAACTGGGCGGCAATCTGTTCGTCGAGGATGAAACGCTTGGAACCCGTACACACCTGGCCGGAATTGTGCATGCGGCCGATCACGGCCAGCTTGACGGCGATATCGAGGTCAGCGTCGTCCAGCACGATGAAAACGTCGCTGCCGCCCAGTTCCATGGTGCTTTTCTTCAATGCCTTGCCGGCCGTGGCCGCCACGGCGGCGCCAGCCCGTTCGCTGCCGGTCAGCGCCACGCCCTTGACGCGCGGGTCCGCAATCGCAGTCGCCACTTGCTCACTGCTGAGGAAGACATTCGTGTAGGCGCCGACCGGCGCGCCGGCGTCGATGAACAATTGTTCAAACGCCAGTGCGCATTGCGGCACATTGGACGCGTGTTTGACCAGCAAGGTGTTGCCGGCCATCAGGTTTGGGGCAGCCACGCGCGCCAGCTGATAATACGGAAAATTCCACGGCTCGACGCAAAAGATGACGCCCAGCGGACTGATTTCCACGCGGGCTTCACCGCGCTTCACGGCGATGGCTTTTGGCGCCAGGAAGGTTTCCGCGTTGTCCGCATAATAATCGAGGATCTTGACGCACAGCGACACTTCCTGCTGCGCTTCCTTGAACAGTTTGCCCATCTCCAGGGTAATCAACCTGGCAAACTCGTCGCGCCGTTCCTTCAGCAGGGCGGCAGCCTGCTTGACGATGGTCTTGCGCTCGGCATAGCTGCGCTGGCGCCAGTCCGTCTCATACAGATCGGCCGCCACGGCCAGCATATTATCGAGCTGGGCATCGGTGTGGCTGCTGAAGCTTTCAACGATTTGTTCGCTGTAGGGATTGGTGGTCTGATAAGTCATGGTCTATCCTGTGGTTGGCAGTCCGAAGACAGCCAGTATCGCGCCCACCAGGGATCAGGACGGTGCGCAGACGTACATAGCGCACACATCCCTGGCCCGCTTGCATGCCTTACCAACCGCCCCCCAGCGCGCGGAAAACCGCCACTGCCGCGCGCGCCTGGTCGGCATGGATGCGCACCAGCTGGTCGCGCGCGGCCAGCAATTGCCGCTCTTCCTGGAGCACTTCATACAGGCTGCTGGCGCCGCCCAGGTAACTTTCCTGCGCGGCGTCGCGGGCCCGCTGTTCGGCCGCCACCTGCCGCGCCACCTCGACCTGCTCCGCTTCCAGCCCGCTCAAGCTGACGATGGCGTTTTCCACGTCTTCGGTGGCGCGCAGCATGGCCTGGCGATACACGGCCAGCGCTTCGGCATTGGCGCCCCTGGCCTGCGCCACTTCGGCGTCGACCTTGCCAAAATCGAACAAGCGCCAGCGCAAGCCCGCTACCGCTTGCGGTTGAAACGATGCCGCCGACACCAGTCCGCTACTGCCCAGGCTGGAAAATCCCAACAGGGCCGACAAGGACAGCGATGGATAATATTGCGCGCTGGCCACGCCGATCAGCGCATTCGAGGCAGCCAGGCGGCGCTCGGCGGCGATCACGTCGGGACGGCGGCGCAGCAAATCGGCCGGACCTTGTGAACTGGCAATAGCTGGCGTGGCAATGTCCGGCGCAGGAGCACCGAGTTCCCCCGCATAGGTGCCAGGCTGGGCCCCCATCAGCACATCCAGCCGGTTCAGCTGGATATCGCGTTCCGTCAGCAACGGTGGCAGCGTCGCCCTCGCCTGCGCCAGCACGGCTTCGGCCTGGGCCGTTTCGCGCTCGGCCGACAAGCCATCGGCCTGGCGCAAGCGCACCAGCGCCAGCAATTGTTGATTGGCGTCGACCTGCTGCTGCGCCGTGACGATGCGCCGCTGCGCACCGCGCACGCGGAAATAGGCGTCGGCCGCTTCGGCCGCCACGGAAATGCGCACGCCCAGCCGGTCTGCCTCGGCCGCCTGCGCTTCGGCCATGGCGGTTTCCGTGCCGCGCTTCAAGCCGCCGGCCAGGTCCAGTTCCCAGCTGGCGCCCACGCCGGCGTCATAGATCGATTGATTGCGTGCATAGCCTGGCAAGTTGCTGGCGATCAGTCCCAGCGGGCTTTGCAGGGATTGGTGCTGGCGCGCCACGCTGGTATTCAGCTCTCCCGATGGCAATTGCCGGGCGCCCGCCGCATTGGCTGCCGCGCGCGCCTGGGCGACCCGCGCCATGGCCGCATCCAGATCCAGGTTTTGCGCCAGCACGCGCCCGATGATGCGCTCAAGCGCGGCATCGTTGAAACCCTTCCACCAGCTATCAAGCGCGGGCGCCGGCAAGCTTGCGCTGCGTGCATTGTGTCCATCCAGTTTCGCCTGGCCATGATAACTGGCCGGCATCGCTGTCTCCGGCGCACGGTAATCCGGTCCCGCCACGCAGCCGGCCAGCAACAAGGCCAGCAGGCAGCTGCCCCCCATGCGCAAGCTGAAGGGCTGCGCGCCATCGATACGATTGTTCATTTGTTCACTCCCTGTGATGCGGTTTATTGCCGCAAAGAAATTCAGTTCGCCAGGCATTCAATATACTTGCAAACTGCAAGTGACAAGTATATAGTTACTTGCAGATTGAAAGCAATATCAAATAAAGGAAAACCTGACATGACCAGCAATACCGAAGCCGCCGCCACCAAGCTCCCTCCCCCATCCAGCAAGAAACGCCGCGTGCTGCTGCCGCTGGCGATCGTGCTTGCCATCGGCGCCATCTGGTATGGCGCCCATTGGTGGAACGAGGGGCGTTTTATGGAAGAAACCGACGACGCCTACGTGGGCGGCGACATCACCGTCATCACGGCCAAGGTGCCTGGCTATATCGAGCAGGTACTGGTCAGCGATAACCAGATAGTGCACGCCGGCGACGTGCTGGCCAGGCTGGACGACCGCGATTACCGCGCCGCGCTGGACAATGCCGAAGGTGCGGTAGCGGCGGCGCAAGCGGCGCTGGCCAACCTGGAGGCGACGCGCGCGCTGCAGCAGGCGGTGATTGCCCAGGCGCACGCCGGGCTGGCTGCCAGCAGCGCCGAAACCACGCGTGCGCGCGAAGACCAGTTGCGCTACCAAAACCTGGCCGCCAAGGCAGCCGTCTCGCAGCAAAGTGCGCAAAAAGCCGATGCCGACTATCAGCAGGCCTTGGCCGGCGACAAGAAGAACCAGGCGCAGGTGCTGGCGGCCGAGCGCGAGCTGGACGTGATCGGCACCCGCAAGCAGCAAGCCGAAGCGGCACTGGCACAAGCGCTGGCCGTGCGCGAGACGGCCCGCCTCAATCTGGGCTACACGGTATTGCGCGCCCCGATCGATGGCAGCATCGGCAACCGCCGCGCGCGCAATGGCGCTTACGCGGCAGCCGGCAGCCAGTTGCTGTCCCTGGTGCCGGCCCATGGCTTGTGGATCGACGCCAACTTCAAGGAAAGCCAGCTGGCCGGCATGCAGGCGGGCCAGCGCGTGCGCATCGCCGCCGACGTGCTGCCCGGCCATGTGTTCCACGGCACCCTGGCCAGCCTGGCGCCTGCCACCGGCGCCCAGTTCAGCGTATTACCTGCTGAAAATGCGACCGGCAACTTCACCAAGATCGTCCAGCGCGTGCCGGTGCGCATCGCGCTCGACGCCAAGGACGCCACCCTGGGGACCTTGCGTCCGGGCCTGTCGGTCAGTGCCGAAGTCGACGTGCGTCCCCTTTCAGCTGCGGTGACAAAATGAGTGGCGCCAATGCTGCCCCCTGGCAGCCACGGGAATTGACACAAAGCCAGAAAATCCTGGCTTTCGCCACCATGTGCGCCGGCATGTTCATCGCCCTGCTCGACATCCAGATCGTCTCGGCCTCGCTGCGCGATATCGGCGGCGGCCTGTCGGCCGGCGCCGATGAAACCGTCTGGGTGCAAACCAGCTACCTGATCGCTGAAATCATCGTCATCCCGATGTCGGGCTGGCTGTCGCGCGTGATGTCGACGCGCTGGCTGTTTGCCGCCTCGGCCGCCGGTTTTACGCTGGCCAGCATGCTGTGCGGCCTGGCCTGGAATATCCAGAGCATGATCGCCTTCCGTGCACTGCAGGGTTTCCTGGGCGGCTCGATGATCCCGCTGGTGTTCAGCACGGCCTTCTACTTTTTCCAGGGCAAGCAGCGCGTGATCGCCGCCGCCACCGTGGGGGGCATCGCTTCGCTGGCGCCCACCCTGGGGCCGACCGTGGGCGGCTTTATCACCGACCACACGTCCTGGCACTGGCTGTTTTTCGTCAACCTGGTGCCCGGCATGTTTGTCGCCATCGTGGTGCCGATCCTGGTACGCATCGACCGGGGCGACCGCTCCTTGCTGCGCAACGCCGATTACCTGGGCATGCTGCTGATGGCACTGTTTTTGGGCTGCCTCGAATATACGCTGGAAGAAGGCCCCCGGCTGGGCTGGCTGGGCGACTCGGTGATTCTCACCACCGCCTGGATTGCAGGTTTGTGCGGCATCGGCTTTATCTGGCGCAGCCTGGTCTATGAGCATCCGATCGTCGATTTGCGCGCATTGAAAGACCGCAACTTCGCGCTGGGCTGTTTCTTTTCCTTCGTGACGGGCGTGGGCATCTTTGCCACCATTTACCTGACGCCCCTGTTCCTGGGCCGGGTACGCGGTTTCAGCGCGCTCGATATCGGCCTGGCCGTGTTTTCCACCGGCGTGTTCCAGATCATGTCGATTCCGCTGTACACCATCCTGGGCAACCGGGTCGACCTGCGCTGGCTGATGATGTTCGGTCTCGGCTGCTTTGCCTTGTCGATGTACAACTTTGCACCGATCACCCACGACTGGGGCGCGGCGCAGCTGATGCTGCCGCAAGCCTTGCGCGGCATCGGCCAGCAATTTGCCGTGGCGCCCACCGTGACCCTGACCCTGGGGGCCTTGAGTCCGGTACGCCTGAAACTGGCTTCGGGCCTGTTCAATACCATGCGCAACCTGGGCGGCGCGATCGGCATCGCCCTGTGCGCCACCATTTTGAACGACCGCACCAACCTGCATTTCCTGCGCCTGGCCGAACATTTAAATGGCGGCAATGAAGCGATGAACGGCATGCTGAACAATACGGCCGGCAGCATGGCCGCCCTGGGCAACGACGACTGGACGGCGCACACGGGCG
Source organism: Janthinobacterium sp. Mn2066 (assembly GCF_049319705.1). Lineage (NCBI taxonomy): Bacteria > Pseudomonadati > Pseudomonadota > Betaproteobacteria > Burkholderiales > Oxalobacteraceae > Janthinobacterium > Janthinobacterium sp. Mn2066. The sequence continues at coordinate 434,243 of NZ_JBMOUF010000004.1, forward strand.
CCCTGAAGCAGTTATGGGCGCTGACCTACCGCGAAGCGCAAACGCAAAGCTTTGGCGACATCTACCTGTTCATCATGGTCGCCTTCGTCATCGCCATCCTGCTGGGACCGCTGATGCGCAAGGTGACGCCGCCCAAGGCGCCGTCTGCCGATGGGCATTAAACGCCGTGAAAGTAGCGCCTGTACAAGCAAGCCGTTACAATCGGCCGCTTGTGCAGCGCCACCCCAACCAGCCAGTGAGCATTCAAAAGGAGTCCATCATGAAACCTACGCAATTTTCCGACATGCCGTGCCCGATTGCGCGCAGCATGGGCCGCGTCGGCGACAGCTGGAGCATGCTGATCCTGCGCGACGCCTTCCAGGGCATGACGCGTTTCGACGAATTTGTCAAAAGCACGGGGATCGCGCCGAATATCCTGACGCGCCGGCTGAATGACCTGGTCGACAACGGCATGCTGGAACGCCGCCTGTACAACGAGAAACCGCCGCGCCATGAATACCTGCTGACCGAGATGGGCCGTTCATTCCGGCCCATCATGTTTGCGCTCATTACCTGGGGTAACAAGCACTTTTCGCCGGACGGGATCCGCATGCAACTGGTCAACCGTGAAACGGGGGCTCCGGCCGTGCCCATGCTGTTCGATGCCGAAACGCAACAGCCCTTGACCGAAGAGCGCTACATGGTGGCGCCCGGCCCCGCCGCCAGCGACACCATGCGCGAACGCCTGGCCAACGCCGAACTGCGCCGGCGCGAGCGGCTGGGCATTACGCCGCCCGGGCCGTGATACCCAGCCGCTGCCATCAGATTGCTTCCAGTATCGTTGCCACGCCCTGCCCGCCACCCACGCACTGGGTCGCCAGCGCATAGCGCCGGGACTGGCCAGGCTGCCCACCGCTGCGGGCCAGCAGCGAAGCCGCCTTGCCCGTGATGCGCGCACCTGTCGCGCCCAGCGGATGGCCGATCGCCAGGCCGCCGCCATCGATGTTGACGATGGCAGGGTCGATGCCCAGTTCGCGGATGCAGGCCAGCGCCTGCGATGAAAACGCTTCATTGATTTCCGCCACTGCCAGATCCTGCACGCCGATGCCGGCCATGGCCAGCGCCTTGCGCGTGGCCGGGATCGGGCCAATGCCCATGAAGGCCGGATCGACGCCGACCGACGCCATCGCGACTATCCGCGCGCTGGGCCGTAAACCGTGTTTGGCGGCAAACTCTGCACTGGTCACCAAGACGGCCGAGGCGCCATCCGTCAGTGGCGACGAGGTGCCCGCCGTCACCACGCCCTGTTCGCTGAAAGCTGGCTTGAGCAGGGCCAATGCTTGCAGGGTGGTGCCGGGACGGATGCAGCCATCTTCACTGATGGTCTCGCCAGCTTCGTTGATGATGGGCACGATTTCATCGCGCAGCAAGCCGCTGGCGCGGGCCTGCGCCGCCTTCTGATGCGATTGCAATGCCAGCAATTCCTGGTCGGCGCGGCTCACTTGATACTTGCGGGCCACATTTTCAGCCGTATTGCCCATGCTGATATAGGCGTCGCCATGTTCATACAGCCAGGGATTCGGCGAAAAATTCAAGCCGCCTTGCGGCACCATCGTCATCGATTCGACGCCGACGCATAAATAGGCATCGCCGGCGCCCGCCTCGATCATCGCGGCGGCGATGTGGATGGCCGACATGGAGGAACCGCAAAAGCGGTTGACCGTCATGCCGCCCAATTGTTCCGGCAAGCCTGCCAGCAAGGATACGATGCGCGCCAGGTTATTGCCCTGCGACGCTTCGGGATAGGCGCAGCCGAGGATCACGTCGTCGAGCAAGACGGGATCGAGTCCGCTGCGTTCCAGCAAGCCTTGCACCAGCTGCGCGGCGATGGTGTCGGGCCGGGTCTGCGCCAGCTGGCCTTTGCGGGCAAAGTGAAATGGAGAACGCGCGTAGGCACTGATGACTGCTTTCATGTTCAACTCCCAGGGGTTCGTGTATGAATAAACCAGTAAATTACATGATGATCATACTCTAAAAATCCTGGCATGCCATGCTGCGCCATCCGGCGCGCTCCGCTGCCTGCTAGAAATTCACCTTCAAACTCAGCAGCGCTTCCCTTTCCGCCCCACGGAAGATGCCACCGAAGTATTTTTTGTCGAACACATTGCCGATGTTCAAGGCCAGGCGGTAGCGGGCCGTCTCGTACGCCACGGCAATATCAGTCAATGTGTAAGGGTCGTTCATGTAGATCGTATTGGCCGTACCGTTGTAGGGCGAGGCGCCACGGTAGCGCAGGCCGCCGGCCAGCATCAGGCCAGGCACGGCCTGCGGCCGATAATCGAGCCAGACGCTGGCCGCATGCCGCGTGGTCTGCAGGGTCTGGCGGCCAATCTCGTAAGCGCGGTTGCTTTGGGTGGTGCGCGGGTCCAGATAGGTATAGCCGGTCAATACGCTCAGTTCGCTGAACGGCTTGAACGTAGCTTCCAGCTCCAGCCCCGTGGAGCGCACTTCACCGGTCTGGACGGAAGAACGCGGGTGATCCGGATCGGGCGTCGTGACATTCGTTTGTCTCAAGTCAAACAGCGACGCCGTCAGCATGGTCGCGCTGCCTGCCAGCTGGTATTTCAGCCCCAGTTCCACCTGCTTGCCCTTGCGCGGATCGAACGCCTTGCCATTAAAATCGCGGCCCGTGGCCGGGTCGAACGAAGTTGCATAGCTGGCATACGGCGCCAGGCCATTGTCGAACAGATACAGCAAGCCGGCGCTGCCCGTGGTGGCGCTGTCCTCCATGCGGGTGGCCGAGGAACCCGTCTGCGTGGTGCGCGCGCGGTCGTGGCGCAGGCTGACGTTTGCCACCCATTGACGCCATTTGAGCTGGTTCAGGGTATACATGCCCGTCTGCTTCAACTGCGTGTCGGTGTAGTCCAGCTCGGGCGCATCGATGGCCAGGCCATACACGGGGGCATAGATGTCGAGATTGGGCACGTCCCAGCCGAAACCGAGGCCGTCGTTTTCCTGGTATCTCAGGTAGTCCACACCGACGATAAAGCGGTGCTCGACGTCGCCCCAGCGAAAGTCCTGCTGCGCGCGGCTATCGACGGCCAGGGTCTTGCCATCGACTTTTTCGGCCAGGCTGCCACGCGTGGCCGTGCGGCCATCGGCCAGCAAATCCATGGCGTAGATATGCTGGTAACCCACCTTGATGGTGGAATAGCGCAGGTTTTGCGTCAGCTTCCAGCCGCTTTGCGTGGTATGTTCAAACTGATAACCGAGGGCGCGCGTATCGCGGTCGAAGTAATCGAAAGACGGGTCACCCGCCGTGCGGCTGACCGGTAAATTCTTGATTTGCGGATACACGAACAGGCTGGGCCACCATGGTTTCGGCGTGCCCTGCTCTTGCGAATAGGTGCCCAGGACCGTCAGGCTGGTATGCTCCGAAATTGCCCAGCGCAAGGAGGGCGAAATCGAGACGCGGTTGTTTTTTGAATCGAGCGGGCGGTCATCGGCGTCGCGGCCCGTCATGGTGACGCGGTACAACAGGTCATTATTGCCAGCAATCGCGCCACCGAGGTCGGCGTTCAGCTGGTAGCGATTGTAGCGGCCGACCGAAAAACCCACGCTGTTGACGTGATCTGCTTCAGGCAGTTTGGAGGTGACGTTGATCATGCCGCCGGGACGGCCCTGGCCATAAAACACGGAGGCCGGTCCCTTGATCACTTCCACGCTGTCGATATCTTCCATGTCGCTATTCCAGGAGCCATAGCTGCCGGCCGACAGGAATTTCAAGCCATCCTGGTAATACGAACTGCCATCGCTGAAACCGCGGATGGTGGCGCCCGACATGCGCACGTCGGCACCGGTCACATCCGTCAGCACGCCCGCCGTGTAAGCCAGCGACTGTTCGATGCTTTTCGGCGCCTGCGTCTTGAGCTGCTCGCGCGTGACGACGGCAATCGCGCGCGGCGTCTCGATCAAGGGCGTGCCCATCTTGGTAGCAGCAGCGCTGACGGGCACATAGCCGCGCGAGACGGTTGCCGTGCCCGCATCCTGGGTGGCGCTGACGGAAATCAAAGGCATCACCTTCTCGGGCGAGCTGGCGGCAGATGGCGGCGCGGCGCGCAGTACATAGCTGCCCGCTGCCAGTTCCACCGCCTGCAAACCCGTGCCTGCCAGCAAAGTGGCCAGCGCCGACTGCAGCGTGTGCGATCCCTGCAAGCCGGCCGTGCTCTTGCCGCTGGCTTGCTCGGGCGTGTAGGTCAGCAAGACATTGGCGCTACTGGCCAGGCTGCGCAGCGCGGGCGCCAACGGGCCGGCAGGGATGTTGTAGGCCAGGCGTGCCCCCTGCGCCTGCTGGCCAGTGGTCACCTGCGCTTGCGCCAGCGCGGGCACGCCGGCAGACAGGGCCAGGCTGCAGATGGCCAGCGAGACGGCGCGGGCGAGTGGCGTAAATTGCAAGGAGTGACGGTGTTGCTTGCTACGGACTGACATAAGTAGTGCCTCTCAAAATAGCTGCTGAAATGATTCCCCTACTTAGCAGGTGCCTTGAGAATGCGTATCGGTCAGGCTCAGAATAAAAAAAATGCCTGCCGGCAGCGTGGGCTGGCCGGCAGGCATGAGAAGCAGCGACGATCAGTTGACCCGCTTGGCCGGCATGTCCTGCCCTTCCTGGCGCAACACAAGCTGCCCGATCTTGCCGTCAGCATCCTTGCTGAAACGTACTTCCGCATCGACTTCATTCGAGAAGAAAGCCGTATCGCTCATCGGCAGCATCGTCAGCTTGCGGAAACCCGTGACCTGGGCAAAGAACTTGTCGCCTTCGCGCGTCACTTCCAGGTAGACCTGGGGCGCCAGCGCATATTTGCCCACATAGGCATCGAACTGCGCGTTCGTCATGGCGACCACGGTGCGGGCCGGCTTGGCAACGCTGGCGCGCTCGAAGACCGATTTCGATTCGCCCGCGTCATTGAGGATCAGTTGCGCCTCGCCTTTCGGTCCCCGTTCGAACTCGGCCGTGGTCAGGGTATTTTCAATCAGGAAGCCATTCGGCGAATACGCCAGCAGGCGCTGTGCGGGACGGCCCGTGCGTTGCAGCAACAGATTACCTTCGAAGTTGCGGATCGTGTAGCCGGCGTTGTCATTGATTTTATACACGCCCGCGTAGGCGTCTAGGATGGCAGGCTTGAGCGTGATGACCTTGATCTCGGGATAGGGCCGGCCAACGGCGACAGCGGCTGCCTTGCGGGCCACCACGTCGGGATCGACCAGGCCTGTATCCGAGTTTTCCAGCACGGCCACATACACTTTTTCCTTCGGCAAGCGCATCGCGTAGGTGGCAAAGCCGTTGATGCCGCCACCGTGATGGATTACCGGCGTGTTTTGCCAGGTGCCCAGCATCCAGCCATAGCCATAACGGGTGGCCTTGCCGTCGTTCAGCTTGGCCGGCGTGAACGCCTGTTGCCAGGTAGCGGCCTTGAGCAGCTTGCCTTCGGAGATGGCGGCGTCCCAGCGGGCCAGGTCATCCACGGTCGAGACCAGCGCACCGGCCGCGTAAGGCTGGCTCAGGCTCAGCGGCAGGTTCGGCACATACGCCTCCCCCGAACGGATATGGCCGGCTGCGCGCTTGACGGGCGCGCGCTCATGGCCTTCGTAGGCGGTATCGTTCATGCCCAGCGGCACAAAAATCTGCTGCTCGACGAACTTGGCGTAGGGCTGGCCCGACGCTTTTTCTATGATGGCGCCCAGCAGGAAATAACCGGAACTGCTGTAGCGCCACTGCGACCCCGGTTCAAAGTCGAGCGGATCGTTCTTGAAGAAATCGATCATCTGCGCCACGCTCAGATCCTTGGTGCTGTTGGGCACGAATTCAGGCTTGATGGTGTAGTCGTGGATGCCGGACGTGTGGGTCAGCAATTGTTCTATCGTGATCTTCTTGCCGTGAGTCGGATAGTCGGGCAGGAAGCGGGTGATGTCGTCACTCAGCGCCAGCTTGCCCTGGTCGGCCAGGATCAGCGTGGCGACGGCCGTAAATTGCTTGGAAATCGAGCCCAGGCGCAGCGACATGTCGGGCGTCAACGGCTGCCCATCCTTGACGCTGGCCAGACCATAGGCCTTGCGCAACAGCGGCTGGCCATCCTTGACCACGATCACCACGGCGCCCGGTTCGGTCGACTTGAAATACGGGGCGATGCTGGCGTCGATCTGCGCGGCCAGCGCTTGCTGGCGCTGGCTCAGAGGAGCGGGCTGGTCAGCCCAGGTGACAGGGGTTTGCAGCAGGATCAGGGTGGCGAGACAAATGCTGGAAACTTTAAACATGTAGAGCACTTTCCAAAGGAGGATGAACAAGCATGGCCGAGCTCCAGACAGCGGCGATCGGTCTGACGTTACGTCTTAGAAAATATTTCTAAGGCGCAAAAATCAGAGTAACAGACGCTCCTCTTGCAATTCTCTCCATTTGTCACTTTGGAAATCATTTCAAGTGGGCATCCAGGATTTTTACTGACGCATGGCAACGCCTTCCATTACACTCAACCTTGCAACAAACCAATAAGGATATTTATTTCTACGCTAGCTGCATACAGTCGAGGCCTGGCCCTGTGGGTAATACGCGCCTACCAGCGCCATCTGTCGCCCTACAAGGGATTTTCCTGCGCCTACCGCGTGCTGACAGGACGCGACAGTTGCTCGGGTTATGGCTACCGCGCCATCGCCCGCCATGGATTGATCACGGGCTGGGCGCTGCTGCGGCGCCGCTTGCATGCCTGTGGCACACGCCACCGCGAACACCTGGCGCAGCATCCCTCCACTTTTATGACGGCCCGGCATCGAGCGCAGGCAGGTTTTTGCGACCTCCCCACTACAGACTGTGGCGATTGCTCCTGCGACTGGGGCGACGCACTCGATCTACTGAGTTGCGACTGGCCCCATCGCAAGAGCGCGACACCATGGCGTAACAGTTATACTGAGAGCAAGCAACTGAAGCGGCAGCAAGTGGCACATCGCCAGAAAATCGCGCGCATGCAAGCGCCTGAAAATGAAGGTTGATGAAATTTACTTACAGATTGAAATATTCATTCGAAAAATGAATACCACCTATCGCAACTATGAATTTGCCGACTGCAAGGCGGCGGCCTATACTGCTGCCGTCTCCCCTACACTGCCTCCCATGCACACCCAGTCCAGCCCGCGCACACAGCGGGTTTTTTGTACCCGGCAATTGCCATTCAGCAACTTCACCTTGTCCGGGAGCGCAGCATGATCGTGCGTGACCGCCCCTCGGCGTTAAAACTGTTCCTGGTCGTGCGCGGTTCCGTCCTGCCCCGCATCCGCACGACCCTGATCGTCAATACGCTGTTCGCTGCCTTCATCACCTGGTGCCACGGCACCCTGTTCGACCACAAGGTGATCCTGACCACCATCCCGTTCACCCTGATCGGCTTGCCACTGGCGATCTTCCTGGGGTTCCGCAATACGGCCGCCTATGACCGTTACTGGGAAGGGCGCAAGCTGTGGGGTGAGCTGGTACTGCGCTGCCGCAACTTTTCACGCCAATGCCAGAGCATGATACGCAGCGACACCCCGGCGCACGCCAAACTGGGCCTGGATGATGTGCGCGTGCGCATGATTTACCGGACCATCGCTTTTTGCCATGCGCTGCGCCACCAGTTGCGCGATACGCGCGGGCCAGCCGAGCTGCAGCCGCTGCTGCGCCCGGCCGAGTGGGAAGCGGCAAACAAGGCGTCGAACCCGTCCGATTACCTGATGCTGCAAATGGGCCACGACCTGGCCGATTGCGTGCAGCAAGGCCGCATCGACAGCATGCTGGCCGCACAGATCGATGGCACCATCAGCGCCATGGTCGGCGCCGGTGCATCGTGCGAACGCATCCGCAGCACGCCGATTCCGTTTTCGTATTCCCTGCTGCTGCACCGCACGGCCTACCTGTATTGCTTTTTGCTGCCTTTCGGCCTGGTCGATTCGCTGGGCTTCATGACGCCGTTCGTGGTCGCCATCGTCGCCTACACCTTCTTTGGCCTCGATGCGCTCGGCGATGAAATCGAAGAGCCATTCGGCACCGACGCCAACGACTTGCCTTTGAGTGCCATGTGCCGCGCGATTGAAATCAATCTGCGTGAATCCTTGCAAGACGACAACTTGCCGCCCGCCATGAAGGCCGTCGATTTCACACTGAATTGAAATACAGCACAGCTTTCGCTTGACCTTGCCACCGGGGGAAGGCTTACAGTGCAGTCACTTAACCATTACAGGAGTGCTTGTCATGTATCAATTGCAAGTAGAAAACATGAGCTGCGGCCATTGCGTCGGTTCCGTCACCAAGGCCGTGCAAGGCATCGACCCGGCCGCCCAGGTGCAGATCGACCTGGCCAGCAAGAGCGTGAAAGTGGAATCGTCGGGTGCGCTCGACAGCATCAAGGCCGCCATCGTGGAGGCGGGCTACCCCGTGACCAGCGCACAGTAAGTGCGCGGAATATAAAACAGCCGGCTGATACGCCGGCTGTTTTGCTTTCAGGCATCGAGTTCAGGATAGTGCCGGAAAATACCATCCTGATTGAAAGCTATCCTGCGCTTCGACTTCAGGTAGCGGGCAATATTGGGCCGTGCCGCCACCCTGTCGTGCAGATCGAACAAGGCTGGATATTGCGGCGCCAGGCGCGCCATGGTCTTTGGAAAAGCATACGACAAGCCGGCCAGCATCTGGAATAGCGACAGGTCGCCATACGTGAGTTTTGCGCCCACCAGCCAGCCGCCACGGCGCGGATTGTTGGCCAGCACCTGCGTAAAGTAGGCGAGGAATTTCGGCAGGCGGGTGTCGCGAAAATCCTGTGCGCGCACAAGCGCCGCCGGTTTCTGTTCTTTGTAATACTGGTTCATCGACAGCGGATGGTGCGTATCGTGCACTTCCGTCAGCCAGTCGGCCATGGTCAGCTGCAGCTGGTTCAGCCACAGCCGGCCTGCTTCCGCGCGCGGCGCCAGGCCCAGCCGCCGCCCCAGGTACAGCAAAATGTTCGGCGTCTGGCCGATCAGCAAGTCGCCATCAGCCAGCACGGGCGGCGCGTAGGCAGGATGCAGCGTGCTGGCGCCATCGAGGCAAGCCAGCACGGCCGGCACGCCCAGGCCGTTTTTTTCAGGTTGACGGGCAATATCGACATAGCTGGCGCCCGCCTCTTCCAGCGCCAGCCGGATGAATTCACCACGCCCCTGTATCGTGGGCCAGTAATACAGTTGGTACGCAGCGCTCATCATCCACCCTTTCGGTCAAGACATTCAGAAGTCCATTCTGGCGCTCAGTTCCACTGTCCTTAACGGCGCCAGCAACACCTGGCTGCTTGCGCGTCCGCCATAATCCGCATACAGCTTGTTGGTCAGGTTACGCACGCGCAAGGTGATCGTAGCATTGTTTATCCGATACGCCGCGCCGGCATCGGCCGTCGTGTGGCCGTTGATGCGAATCTGGTTGGCCGTGTCCGTGAAACTGGCGCCCGTATGATTTACCCCAAGAAAGACCTCCGCCGGCAACGCGTCCGCTTTCCAGGTCGAGAACAGGTTGTACACGCGCTCGGGCACGTTGGTCGGCACGTTGCCGATGCGCGACACTCCCCCTGCTTCGATCAGGTTGTCGAAACGGGCGCGCAGCAGCGCCGCGTTGCCGGACAAGCTCCATTGCCGCGTCGCCCGCCATGCCGCCGTCAATTCCAGCCCCTGCGACGATTGCTTGCCGTTATTGACCGTCAGGTTGGGATTGTTCGCATCACGCGACAGCACATTATCGAGTTCGATGCGGTACAGGGCGGCCGTCCAGCTCAGGCGCGCATCCGGCGAACTTTGCTTGAAGCCGATCTCGGCCTGCTTGCCGCGCGAGGGCGCAAATGCCGTATTGCTTGCCGAATACAGGAACAGCGTGCTGACAGGCAAGGTAGCCGTGGTGTACTGGGCGTAGGCACTGCTGCTTGAATCGATCTCATACACGCCACCCAGGCGGAGCGAGGTGGCGTTCAGATTGGTGCTGAAAGCCGTCAAGCTGCCCGTGTTCAGGTCGCGCACCGAGCGGTCCAGGCCGGTATGGTCATACCGCACGCCACTGACCACGGTAAAGCGGCTGCCCAGTTTCAATGCGTCTTCCAGGAACAGCGCGGCGCTATCGATATCGGTGGTGGTATTGGTCCGGTTGCCGGCGCCGGTCGACAGCGTTGGCGAGGGGTTGTAGAAGCCGACCTGGGGCGCGAGGGCGGAAGTGGCCAGCAGCGCGCGGGTGGCGCTGCTGCCATCCGAGAAACGGCGTTCGCTGTCAAAGCCGGTCTTGCCCAGCTCCGTGCCGATCACAAAGCGGTTGGCAAAGCCGGCCAGGCTGCCTTGATGACTGAGATCAAAACGGTCGGCCACATAATGCTGCTCGTGCGTAATCAGGGTCTGGTCACGCACGATGGTGTCCGGACTGACAAAAACAGCGCTTTCCGAATTCTTGAACAAGCGATGCGCCTGGTTGATGGCCAATTCATTTTGCCAGCGCCATCCCGGCGCCAGGTTGCCGCTCAGCTTGATACGTCCCCAGTAGGTTTCCGAACTGTTTTCATTGTCCAGGACGTTGTAGTTATTGCCGGCAATGCGACGATCGATCACGCGGCCATCGGGCGTACTCACCACATTGGTCGGCTCCGTGGCAAACGTGCGCGGCACCAGCGGCGTGCCGAAATACCCCTGGTTATTGTCTTTCAGATAGTCCAGGCTGGCTTCAAGCTTGACGTCTTGTGGCAGATCAAAGCTGACGGCGCCCGTCAGGTGGTCGATTTTCTCACCGGCATTCGGCACCACGCCCAGCTTGCTGTCGTTGTGGCTATAGTCGAGGCGGTACGCGCCATTCGCCCCGATGGCGCCGCCCAGGTCCACGGCGGCGCGGTAAGCGCCATGGCTGCCGTAGGACAACATCAACTCGCGGCTGGTGTTGCGCTCGGGTTTGCGCGTCACGACGTTGACGATGCCGCCGATGGCCGTATCGCCATTGAGCACCGAGGCCGGTCCCTTGAGTATCTCGATGCGTTCGTAATTCCAGGTGTCTTCCACCCGGTTGGTGATGCCGGCGGCGGAACTGCGCATGCCGTCATACAGGAACAGCACGTTATTGAAACCGCGCATCGACACGCTGGCCGGCGCCGATGGCGGATTGCCGCCGCTCACGCCGGCCGCGCCGCGCAAGGCGTCCAGCACGGTACGCTCGCCCCGCTGCTGCATGGTGTCCTGGGTGATGACTTCCACCGAGGCCGGCGTTTCGCGCACCGTCAATCCCAGCCGGCTGGCAACGCCTGCATGGGAGTCCAATGGCGCGGCGCCGCTGTCGCGCGTGCCGGGCACTTCGACCACCGCGACCGGTGGCGCGCCATCCTGCGCCCATACCGTACCTGCACTCAGCATCGCCAGGGCGGCGGCCTTGTAAATCTGTCTGTTCATTTTTTGCATGCTCTCTTTTGGTGGTGTGATGGTTTTTTTAGATGACTTGATAGCGCCGCAAACGCCAGCCGGCAAAGGCCAGCAGCAGCAAACAGGGCGCCAGCAATTGCCCCAGGGCGATAAACGCCCCCTGCCTGACGACGGCGGCGTCTTCCTCGCGCCAGCTGAAGCGGGGGATGGTGGCGAAATCGGCCACGCTCAGGGCTTTGCCGGCATCGATGCGGCGAAAGAAGAATTGCTTCCACGCGGCGTGATAATCCGACGTTTGCTGCATGAACCAGGCATGGCGGCGCTGGCCGGTGCCGGCCAGGGTGCTCATGGCTTCCGCGGCGACGGCGGCCGGCGACAAGAAGCTGTAGTGCTCCACCAGCGCCTGCCGCAACGCTTGCTGGCGATCAAAGCGGGCCAGTTCGGGGGCGATCTGCTGGTCGACTTCGCGCTCGATGAAAAACATGCCGCGCAGCCGCCCCGCCATCTGGATGCTGCCGTCTTTCGGCACCAGCACGCCGGGTTTGCCCACATGCGCATAATCGGTGCTGAGCAGCTTGTTGTTGCGCGCCATCGCCTCGGCCGTCAGCACCCGGGTGCGCGTGGCCAGCTCGGCGCGCGAAGGCGACGGCACGGCCCGGTTCACGGCCAGGTTCAACAGGGCGGGCAATACCAGCACCAGCATCACCCAGGCGATGATCAGCACCATCGCATTGCTGGCCGACGATTTGCCGCAGGCATTGACAGCGAGCACCAGTGCAAACCAGAACAAGGCATACACGCCCACCGTAGCCAGCCAGGCCAGCGGGGCAAACAGGCCGCCGCCGAGCGCAGCGGGCTGGGCCAGCAAGAGGATGGCGGCCGGCACCAGTACCGCCAGCGCCAGCAAGATCCCTGCCCGGCTGACCACTTTGCCGATCAGCAAGGTCCACAGCGCCAGCGGCTGCGACATGAGCAGGCGCAAGGTGCCGCTTTCGCGCTCGCCCGACAACAGGTTGTAGCCCAGCGCAAAGATCAGGAACGGCAGCAGGTAGACCACCACGAAGGACAGGTCGAAATGGCCGCTCAGCAGATTCCAGGGATTTTCGCTATCGTTGTTGCCGATAAAGCTGATCTTGCTTTCATAAGTCACCTTGTATTGGCTGGGAAACAGATCGTCCTGGCCCAGGGCGATGGCCGCCAGCGGGGCGGGCGGCAAGATGGCGTGGTGCGCACCGTAGCCGCCCCCCATATGGGTGGGATCGGCCGGGTTGTCGAAGGGGCCAGGAATCACGTCGCCCGCCATGATGTGTTCAAGTTTCACCAGTTGCTGGGCGCGTCGCTGCAAGTCGTCATGCACGATGGCGGCCTGCGCATCCTTGTGCAGGGTGGCCTGGTGGATGCCGTTCGACAAGGCATAGACGATCAACAGCAGGAACACGATACCGACGACCCAGAAACTGCGGTCAGCTGCGAGCAGGCGCAGCTCTTCCGCCATCACCATGCGCAGACGGCGGCCTTGAGAGAGTTTTTTCATGATTTTTCTTAAAAAGCGCGCTGCCGCACAGTAGCTTGCCAGGCAAACACAAGGGCCAATGCCAGGGCGGCGCACAGCGACAGCAAGCTGCGCCCGCTGCGCTCGATGGCCCAGGCGGCAGCGGGGGGATGGTAGTCAAAGGCCGGGATGCGTTTCCATAATTCCGGCCCGGACTGGTAAGCGAAGTGCTGGCCGCCCAGCACGTCGGCGTGCTGGACCAGGTCTGCGCTGACGATGTTCTGGATCAGCCGTCGATGCTGCTCCGCCGCCGTGGTAAAGCTGCGGTGGTGGCCGAAATCCGTGCCCGCCGCATTGCTCGACAGCGCACGCATGGCCAGCATGGGCAGCACGGCGCCACTCCATTCCTGCACGCCCTGCTGGCGTTCCCAGGTATCCCACAGGCGGCCGAAATGGCGGTCGAATACGGCATAGCTGGCATGATCGTCGAGCTGCAGGGCGCGGCCCCACTTCGAGAGCGGCACGTCGCGTCCCCAGCGCTCGGTGGTGCCGAAATTGGCCAGCCACAGACGGTCGGAAGTCGCTTTCAGGTCGGCGCCCAGTTGCTGGTTGAATTGCAGCTGGGTCGGCGTCGGATAGAGCCGGCGCGACAGTTCGGCCATCACGCGCGGCGCGATCACGGCGTTGCCGATCCACAAGGCGAGCAAGACCGTGATTGCCACGCGCGAAGTCGACGCAAGCGCCGACACGCCCAGGGTCAGGAAAATGAACACGGCAAAATACAGGCAGTAGCACAGCACCAGCCAGCCAAACCGCAGCAAGGTATCGCCGTGCGTGCCCGGGTCGGCGCCCAGCATGGCGGCCACCCCGGCGATCACGCCAGCGGGCGCCAGCAACATCAGCAGGCTCAGGCCCAATGCGGCCGCCTTGCCCCACAACATGCGCGAGGCCGGCAGGCCCAGGCTCAGCGCCTGGCGCAAGATGCCCTGCTCGCGCTCGCCGGCAAAGGCATTAAAGCCCAGCACGATCACCAGCAGCGGTCCCAGCACCTGCAAGATCCAGCCGGCCGACAGGTCGCCAAAGCGCTGCAGGCCGGTGGCGTCCTGCGCGGGCCGGAACATCACATCGCTCTGGCGGTGCGCCTGCAGCCAGATGGTGCTGCCGATATACGGATTGATACCAGGATCGATCAGCGCCAGGGCCGCCTCGGGCTTGAATGCGTGCATGCCTTGATGCGCGGCATCGTGCGGGTGGCGCCGCCCCTGCTTGAGCCAATCGGCATAATCGGCGCTCTGGGCCGCGCGCTGTTCGGCACGCGCCTGCTGGCGGTGCTGGTAGCCGATCGCCAGGGCAGTCAGCAGCAGCACCATGATCATGCCGCCGGCCCACAGCAGGCGGCCATCGCGCCAGCGTTCGAGCACATCGCGGCGGGCCATCAGCCAGATCATAGCGAGGCTCCCATATGGCGCAGATACACAGCCTGCAATTCGCGGTCGCTGATCTCGGCGCTGGCAAAATTTTCCACCAGCTTGCCCTGCTTCATGATGCCGATGCGGGTGCCCGTATGGCGCGCGTGGAACAAATCGTGGGTGGTGGTCAGCACGGCCACGCCGTTGGCGCTGGCGCGTATCAGCAAGTTCGAGAATTCATTGGCCGCGTGCGGGTCGAGGCCGGAAGTGGGTTCGTCCAGCAGCAAGGCCTTGGCCTCTTTCGCCAGGGCCACGGCGATCCACACCTTTTGCCGCATGCCTTTCGAATAGCCCGCCACGCGCCGGTCGGCGACGGCGGGATCGAGGCCCACTTCTTCCATCAAGCCCAGCAGGCGCGCACGCGGCAGTTCATGTCCCAGCGCCAGGGCCGAGAAATAACGCAGGTTTTCCAGTCCGGACAGGGTGGGATACAGATTGACCTGTTCTGGAATATAGGCAACGTCCTGCTTGCTGCGCAAGGGATCGCGCGTGACATCGACACCATTGATCCATGCGCTGCCAGCGCTGGGCGCAATGAAATTGAGGAACAGGTTGATGGTGGTGGTTTTGCCTGCGCCATTGGCGCCCAGCAAACAAAAAATGTCGCCCGGTGCGACACATAAGTCCAGGCTGTCCAGCGCAGTATGTTGACCATAGCATTTGCGCAGGCCGATTGCTTCAAGCATAAGTCACTCTCTTCTGAAAGCGACAGAATACCTTAATGAGAATGGATTATCAATAACGAAGTGGCGAGTCCGTCAACAAGGAACGTTTCTACACGGTCAATGGCAGCAGTCGCCCCCCACCGTGCCCAGGCTTTGCAAGATCGGGCAGTCGGGCCGGTCATCGCCGTGGCACGATTGCGCCAGGTGGGCCAGGGTGTCGCGCATTTCCGTCAATTCGGCGATGCGCTGGTTCAGGTCGGCCACATGGGACAGGGCAATGTTCTTCACATCGGCGCTGGCGCGCTGGTTGTTTTGCCATAGGGACAGCAATTCACGGATTTGCTCCAGCGAAAAACCCAATCCCCGCGCCCGCTTGATGAAGCGCAAGGCATGCAAATCATTCGGCGTATAGACGCGGTAGCCGGCATCGGTCCGCGCGCTGGGCTTTAATAAGGTGATGCTTTCGTAATAACGTATCATCTTTGCCGATACGCCTGTTTCGCTTGCTGCCTGGCCGATATTCATTTCATGACTCCTTGGTTTGTGCGCTGCGCGCTGTCCAGCGGCGCAGCAACAGGGCATTGCTGATCACGCTGACCGAACTGAAGGCCATCGCCGCGCCCGCCACCATGGGGTTGAGCAAGCCAAAGGCGGCCAGGGGAATGCCGATCAGGTTATAAATGAATGCCCAAAACAAATTCTGCCGTATCTTGCTGTAGGTGCGGCGCGAGATATCGATGGCGTCCGCCACCAGGGCCGGGTCGCCGCGCATCAGGGTAATCCCTGCCGCATGCATGGCCACATCGGTGCCGGTCGACATGGCGATACCGACATCGGCCGCCGCCAGCGCGGGCGCATCGTTGATGCCGTCGCCCACCATCGCCACCGTCGCGCCCTCGGCTTTCAATGCAAGGATTTTAGCGGTTTTATCGGCAGGCAACATTTTCGCGGCCACCACGTCGATGCCCAGCAGCGTGCCGACCGCATCCGCACTGCCCTGGTTGTCGCCGGTCAGCATCACGGTCTGGATGCCGAGGCCATGCAGGTGGGCAATCGCCGCCTGTGCATGCGGCTTGACCTGGTCGCTGAAGGCAAACAGGCCCAGCAATTGCGTGCCTGAAGACAGCCAGGAAATCGTGTTGCCCGTGTTTTCCAATACGTGCGCCTGGGCTGCCAGCGGCGCCAGGTCCACATTCAATTCCTGCATCAGGCGCGTGCTGCCCAGTTTTAGCTCCAGGCCATCGACCTGCGCCGCCAGGCCGCGGCCAGGCAAGGCGGACAAGCTGCTGGTCGGCAATGGCGTGATGTTGCGCGCAGCCGCCGCGTCCAGCACGGCGGTGGCCAGGCTGTGCTCGCTGCCGCGCTGGATGCTGGCCGCCAATTGCAGCAGGCGGACTTCATCGATAGCGTGCGCATGCAGGGCGGCCAGCGCAGGTTTGCCCACCGTCAAGGTGCCCGTCTTGTCGAACACCACGGTGGTAACGGCATGCGCCACTTCCAGCGCTTCCGCATCCTTGATCAAAATACCATAGCGGGCCGCCACGCCCGTGCCGGCCATGATGGCGGTCGGCGTGGCCAGGCCCAGTGCACACGGACAGGCAATCACCAGCACGGCCACGGCATTGATGATGGCCGTTTCCAGCTGGCCCGTCGTCAGCCACCAGCCCAGCAGGGTCAGCAGCGCCAGCACCAGCACCACGGGAACAAAAATGGCGCTGACCTTGTCCACCAGGTGCTGGATCGGCGCCTTGGCTGCCTGTGCATCTTCCACCAGGCGGATGATGCGCGACAAGGTCGTCTCGCCGCCTACCGCCTGGGTGCGCACCAGCAGCAAGCCATCGGCATTGATGGCGCCGCCCGTCACCTTGTCGCCCACATGCTTATCGACCGGCAAGCTTTCACCGGTGATCAGGGACTCATTGATCTGGCTGGCGCCTTCCACCACCACGCCATCGACGGCAACGCGCTCGCCGGGACGGATCACCACCAAGTCCCCCACTTTCACGTCGGCAACCGGGACATCGCTATCGTGCCCATCGCGGCGCACGCGGGCCGATTCCGGACGCAATACCTGCAGGGCGCGGATGGCCGACGCCGTTTGCCGCTTGGCGCGCGATTCCAGCCATTTGCCCAGCAATACCAGCGTAATCACCACGGCCGCCGCTTCAAAATACAGGTGCGGCAACATGCCGTACGCCGTCAACCATTGGTAGACGGACAAGCCATACGCGGCGCTGGTGCCCAGCGCAACCAATAAGTCCATATTGCCGCTGCCGGCCCGCACCGCCTTCCAGCCTGCCTTGTAGAAGCGCGCGCCAAAATAGAACTGCACCGGCGTGGCCAGGACCAATTGCAGCCAACCGGGCAGCATCCAGTGGATGCCTGCCCATTCGAGCAACATCGGCAACATCAGGGGGAATGACAGGATGGCGGCCAGCACCACCTTGAGGCCGTCGCGCGAGGGCGCGCTGGCAGGCGCATCCGATTGCTTGCTCACCGGCACGGATGCCTCGTAGCCCGCCTTGGCGATGGCGGCGATCAGGGCCGCCGCATCGACGTCGCCCGTGATCTTGATACGCGCGCTTTCGGTGGCCAGGTTGACGCTGGCGCCCGCCACGCCGGGCACTTTTAACAGGGCTTTTTCCACCCGGCCCACGCAGGAGGCGCAAGTCATGCCGGCCACGTTCAAATCGATATCACGCTGGGCCACCGTGTAGCCGGCCTTTTCCACGGCCGCCTGCAAGGTGGCAAACGGGATGGCGGTATCGGACAGGACCCTGGCCGTTTCGGTGGCCAGGTTGACACTGGCGCCCGTCACGCCATCGACTTTCAACAGGGCTTTTTCTACCCGGCCCACGCAGGACGCGCAGCTCATGCCTTCGATGGCCAGCGCCTGCGCATGGGCAGAGGAAGAAGAGGGAGAAGCAGAGGACGACGATGCGGTCTGGGTCATGGCAGATCCTGTACGATAGATGAACTAATAGGTACAGGATCTGCTATCCAATGATGGGAAGGTCAAGCCTTATTTAATTATCATAACAACATCAACGTACCACGCAATCGATCACCGCCGCATTTTTGCCTGCCCCGCCCGATCCCGCTGCACCGCCTGGTGCAGAAAATGCAGGTGGCGGCGTGAACTGGATGTCAGGGTGCGATGGGATGATGACCGGTGGCTGCAGTATGCCGGGCGTAAAGCCGAATTGCCCTGCCGCAAAATTCTGCGCGCCCCCCGTGTTACTGACGTGAATCATGCCCTCGATCACTTGCACATACAGGCCAGGCGTCAGGCTGCTCGATGCGGCCGATGACGGTAGCGCCGGGGCTGAAGACGCGCCGACCAGGGTCGCCGTGAACGTGGTGCCGCGGATGCCGATGGTCGCCGATGGGGTCTTCATCTCGAAACGTTCCTTGTTACGCTTGCCCAGCAGCCCCGTCACCGAACGCAAGCCGCCCTTGAGCAGGCTGAACACGGCGTGGTCGCCATCGGGCTGTTGCGCTTCATAGGCGAACTGTTCGATGACGAAACTGGTATTCGGCTTCAGGGTGATTTCGCTATTATCGATCAGCTTGATGAGGGCATAGGTATCCTTTTCCGTCAGCAAGGTATCGCCGGACTCGACTTCGGACTTGATGGCCAGGATCTTGACCTTGCCATCGGCTTTCTTGGCAAGCAGGGGACCGCTCAATTGCATCACCGTGCCCGCCACCTGCCCGGCCCAGGCCTGCATGCTCGCGCACAGCAGGACCAGCCACAGTACAGCCTTAATTGCAGTACATTTTTTTAGTGCCATCATTGAATTTATTTCCTGTTGATTGATCCGCCGTCGCCACTTCCTTGACGTCATCCTTTTTCTTGTCGCCCGCCGTCGTGTTCGTCACCGTCGGCGCCAGGGAGGCGTTGGCGCGGTCCGCCTGTTTGATGATGTTCAGCGCGTCATTGATGGCCGTGGTCACGCCTGGCGGGATCACGGGAGGCACAGTCGCAGGCAGGAAGATGGCGTCAGGCATGGACACGGTGCCGCCAGGCGCCAGCAAGCCGACGTCGCTGCGCTGGCGATTGATGCGCACGCCGGAGGTGCCCGTGATGCTGCCCGTCCTGGCCAGCACGCTCATGCTGGACGCGCCGGGCACCGTAAAGCTGGCGTTGCCGCCGAAGCGCACATTGTTGCCGGCGTTGATCGCCAGGTTGCCGCCGCTATTGACCGCGGCGCCGCCATCGAAGCTGATGTCGCGCCCGGCATTCAGGCTGACATTGCTTGCCGCATTCAGGCGGGCGCCATCCGCCAGGGCCACATCGCTATCGGCCGTGATGCTGATAGCGTTGCCGCTAACAACGCCATTGAGCGTGACGGGGCTGTGCGACGTCAGTGCAACATTGCCAGCATGGCCGTCGATATTGCCCGCCGAAATGCCACCCGTATTCTCGATGGCAATATTGCCGGCGCCGCTGCTGATGGTGCCCAGGGTCAAGGTGCCTGGCGCCGACGTATTGTTGAGCACGATACCGCCTGCGCCGCTATTGTTGGCAGTAAAGTTCCTCACCTGATTCGCCGTATTGCCGAGCACCGTGCCATTCGCCGATTGCGTGCTCAGGCTGGCCGCGACGATGGCGCCAGTCTGGCCGATGGCGCCGTTCAGCGCACTCAAGTGCACATCGTTCGCCGCCAGGCTGGCAAAGCGCAGGTCGCCGTTCGCCTGGTTGATAAGCAGCTGGCCGCCCAGGTTGATGGCGCCGGCCGTCTGGCTGAAACTGTTGCCGATGGCCAGGTTTCCGTTGCCGCTCAGCAAACCACCACTTTGCGCGTAGCGGTCGGCCGACAAGCTGCCGTTCAGCAACAGGTTGCCGCCCGTAATTTCCAGGCCTGCGCTACCGCCGAAGACGGAATGGTCTTGTGCGTTCTCGCCCAGGCTCAGGCTGCCGCCCGTCAGCAGCAAGCCGCTGGACAGGTTCAGGTTTTTCAAGATCGTGCTGCCGGCCGCCGCGTTATACGTGACGATGCCGTTGCTGTGTGAAAAGTCGACCGCCAGCACGTTTGCCCCTTCCGGCACCACGCCGCCATCCCAGTTCGCCGCGTCGCTCCACAAGCCATTGCCGCTGCCTATCCAGGTGGACAACAGTTTTTGCGAAATCGTCGCCCGCGCCGTGCCGCTCGTTGTATTCAAGACATAATTACCCGCATCGGCGCCTGTCAGGCGGAAACCGCCGGCCGTCACCAGCTTGTCCGCGCCCGCATTCTTGTCGGCAAAACTGCCGCTGCCGCCCACTACGCTGACCACATCCTGGCCCAGCAGACCGGACACCGAAGCATGGACGGCCGCATTGGTGGTGCCGTCATACACCTTGTTGCTGGCAATCACATCCGTCAGGTTCAAGGCGGCTGGCGTGATGCTGGCCAACAAACCGGTGGGCAAGACCACGACATAATTGCCGGCATCCTGGCCAGTCAAGGCGACGCCGTTGAGACTCACGGCCTTGCTGGCGCCCACGTTCTTGTCAGCAAAGCTGGCATTGCCCGTCAGAGCCAGCACGTCGCCGGCCACCCTGTCGTCGCCCAGCACCACGCTGGCCGCCGTACCGCCGTCATAGACTTTATTGATGCCAGTTGCCGACACCTGCAAGACGCGCGCCGCGATATCGGCGGTGGTGCTGCCGCTATGGCTGCCGAGCACATAGTTGCCCGCATCGGCGCCCGTCACGCCGACGCCATTCACGCTGACGGTTTTAGCGGTGCCAGCATTCTTGTCGACAAAGCTGGCATTGCCGGCCACCGTCAAGGCGTCGCCCGCGATACGGTCATCGCCGATGATCACGCCAGCCGAGGTAGTGCCGTCATAAGTCTTGTTGATACCCGTAAAGTTCAGGTTCAGCGTACGGGCCGCGATATCGGCCGTGGTGCTGCCGCTGTGGCTGCCGAGCACATAGTTGCCCGCATCGGCGCCCGTCAGACCGACGCCATTCACGCTGACGGTTTTGCCCGTGCCCGCATTCTTGTCGGCAAAGCTGGCATTGCCAGCTACCGTCAGGGTGTCGCCGGCGATGCGGTCATCGCCGATGGTCACGCCAGCCGAGGTAGTGCCGTCATAGGTCTTGTTGATGCCCGTAAAGTTCAGGTTCAGGGTACGGGCCGCGATATCGGCCGTGGTGCTGCCGCTGTGGCTGCCGAGCACATAGTTGCCCGCATCGGCGCCCGTCACGCCGACGCCATTCACGCTGACGGTTTTGCCCGTGCCCGCATTCTTGTCGGCAAAGCTGGCATTGCCAGCTACCGTCAAGGCGTCGCCGGCGATGCGGTCATCGCCGATGATCACGCCAGCCGAGGTAGTGCCGTCATAAGTCTTGTTGATGCCCGTAAAGTTCAGGTTCAGCGTACGGGCCGCGATA